>CAYSYX010000163.1:0-12368 GCA_964435055.1 uncultured Polyangium sp.
GTTTGGCCAGGAGCTTTTGCAGCTCGATTTCTTTGCCCAATCCGAGGACGGGCGTCAGATGCCGTTGTTCATTCAAAACCACACCATCTTTGTTGACGGAACGATTCAAATGAATGGCCAAGTTGGGAACGCGCGCAATGACCCGTTCAAAGTCGACGAGACGCGCTTCGAGACGATTGCCTTCACGCCGGCAAAAGACCCGCCCCGCCAGAGACAAATCGCGATCGGTCCAGGTGGAGAGCAACGCTCCACCATACACTTCGACGCCGATTTGCCGATAACCGCTTTTCGCGAGATCCGGATTGGGTTTGACTCGCAAATTCGGGGAATCCGTATGAGCACCAAGGATTCGGAACCCCGCGACGGCCGGATGAGCGTCGCCCACGACGAACGCCACGATGGTCCCACCGCGTAAAACATACCGTTTGTCCCCCGAAACGACGTTCCAAACGTCGGCCTCGGCGAGCTCGGTAAAACCCACGGCTTCGAGCCGTCGCGCGGCTTCACGTGCGGCATGGTAGGGGCTTGGGGACTTGTCGACGAAAGCGCAAAGATCTCGGGCACGGGCGCGAGCTTCGGCGGGGCGTTGTTTTTCCTGGGCGGTGGAGTCTTGCGAGGCCATGGCGCGCGGAGGTTACCAGAACGAACTGAAAAGGCGAGCGACATCCGCCATGCGACAGCCCCTTGATTTCTCGCGCCAAACCGCGGACACTGCGCGAAGTGCTCGAAGTTCGCGTCCACGAATCCATCCGCCAAATCCCCGAAGAAAGCTGGGACGCCTTGCGCGGCGTATCCGAAGCTCCGTTTTTGTCTTGGAAGTTCTTGGACATCCTCGAACAAACGGGATGCGTCCGGCCGGACGCCGGTTGGATGCCGCATCATCTCACGTTTCACGCCGAAGATCGTTTGGTCGGCGCCGTGCCCGCGTACCTCAAAGGCAACAGTGAAGGCGAATTCGTCTTCGATCACGCTTGGGCCAACGCCGCCCATCGAGCCGGAATTCAATATTATCCAAAACTCATCGTCGCAATTCCGTTTACCCCGGCAACGACGCCACGCCTGTTCATCGCCGAAGGTCAAGACGAACAGGCTCTGATCCGCGGGTTGGCCGAAGCATTGCAGCGAATCGTCGACAAGATTGAAATCTCGAGCGCCCATGTTCTTTTTCCCGATGTCGCGCAATCCAAACTTTTTGCTCAAACGAGTTTGGCCGAACGTTATGGGATACAGTTTCATTGGAAAAACCACGGGTACGTGACGTACGACGACTTCTTGGCCAAGTTTTCATCGAAGAGGCGGAATCAGTGGAAACGCGAGCGACGCGAAATGGCCAATCAAGGCATCGAAATCGAGACGCTCGAAGGCAAAGACATCACGCCGGAAATCATCGACACGGCGTTTCGATTTTACACGTCCACGGTAAATAAGTTTTACTGGGGAAGGCAGTATCTGAATCGGGCATTTTTTGAAGAAATCGTCGACAAACTCGGCAATGGAGTCCAGGTCGTCTTGGCCCGACACGAAGGTCGCCCAATCGCCGGCGCTTGGAATTTCGTCGGTCCCAACGCGCTGTTCGGTCGTTATTGGGGCGCGATCGAAGATCGCCCTTTCCTTCATTTCAACGTTTGTTATTATCACTCGATCGAGCATTGCATCACGCGCAAGCTCGGCCGATTCGAACCCGGTGCCGGGGGCGAACACAAGATGTCACGCGGGTTCGAACCGACGATCACCCACAGTTTTCATCATCTGCAAGATCCAAGGCTCGACAAGGCCGTTCGCAACTACCTTCCGACCGAACGCGACTTACTCGCGAAGGAAGCGGAAAATCCCGAAATCGCCTTCCGGTGAACGAATCGATCTTGGATCCACGAGATCGTGATATGTAACGATGCATGAGTGAACCCGACCGCACGGCGACAAACGAGGTCGTCGAGACGAACTCAGCCGCAATCTCCGCAGAAACGCAGGCAGAAACGAGCAACGTCGAGCATCGGGAAGAAGGGTCGTTGTTTCAACGCGCGCCGGCGACACCGGAGGAGGTTGAGCAGGGCAAACCCATCGCGCTCACGCCGGAAGCCGTTGGAGAACTCACCGAAGAACAATGGTACGCCCAAGCTTATCGTGGCGGAGCGGCCCAGCTGACGCCTCGCGCTGTCGCCATGGGCGCATTTCTCGGATTCTTGTTGGCGTTCACGAACTTGTACGTCGGTCTGAAGACAGGCTGGCACCTTGGCGTGACAATCACCGCGTGTATCTTGTCTTTCTCGATTTGGGGTTCGTTCGTGCGTGCGGGCATTGCCAAGACACGCATGACGATTCTCGAAAACAATTGTATGGCGTCCACGGCATCGGCGGCGGGTTATGCCACGGGCGGGACGATGGTCTCCGCAATTCCGGCGCTTTTGATGTTGAGCGTCAGTCCGGACAAACCGGAAGGCGTGCAATTGCCTTGGCCGGTGCTTGCCGCCTGGACGTTTTGCTTGGCACTTCTCGGCACGCTGCTCGCGATTCCGATGAAGCGCAACATGATCAATCAAGAGCGTCTGCGTTTTCCGACGGGAACCGCGGCCGCAACGACGCTGAAAAGTCTTTATAGCCAGGGAGCGGAAGCGGTCGCCAAAGCTCGCGCATTGATGATTGCCGCGTCGATTTCGGGTTTCTTGCCGTTGCTCAAAGATCTCGATCTCTTTAAGATCAATGCCTTCAAGGGGCTTGCCGCATCGCTCGGCGTCATGGATGCCGCCGGAAAACTTTCCCGCACGGCGCTCATTCCCGGACAAACTCCGATTTTCGATTGGCTTCCTACGGTTTCTGCGGGCGGTCGCGCCAAAGCCTGGTCGAATTGGAACGCCGTGCTCGATCACGGCGTAGCGCTCGTGGCCGCCGGTGCGCTCGTGGGGATTCGAATCACGGCATCGATGTTGGTCGGCGGTCTGTTGTTGATTGTCATTCTCGCCCCCATGGGCCTCGACGCCTCTTGGATCAATCCGCTTGGAAAAACCGTGACGGCCGTCACGGCGCCGGGAAAAGCGTGGCGGGAAATTGGTCTTTGGTTTGGCGCGCCTATGTTGGTTTCGGCGGGTATTTTGAATTTTGCTCTGCAATGGCGCACCATCGTTCGAGCATTTCAAGGTTTTACGAAGTCAGCGCGAGACGGCGAAGGAGCGCATGGTGATGTCGAGGTCCCGATGCATTGGTTCAGCGTGGGCGGGACCATTGCGACGATCGGTATCGTCGGCATTGCGTGGAAATTTTTCGACGTCCCCCCGCATCTCGGCATTCTGGCCGTTTTCTTGACGTTTGTCTTGGCCCTCGTCGCGTGTCGCGCCACCGGTGAAACGGACATTACGCCCACAGGCGCGATGGGCAAAATCATGCAGCTCATTTATGGTGGGCTCATTCCGCAAAGTGCCACGGCAAACCTCATGACGGCGGGCATTACGGCGGGCGCATCGAGCGCCAGCGCGGATCTACTGACCGACCTGAAGTCCGGTTATCTGCTCGGCGCGAATCCTCGTCGTCAATTCATCGCACAAGCGCTCGGGACTCTGCCGGGCACCATTGCGACGACGATCGGCTGGTATTTGCTCGTTCCGCGGGCGCAGGTGCTCATGGGTGACAATCCCGCTTTTCCTGCTCCGGCAGCGCAGCAATGGAAAGCCGTCGCGGAGATCTTCAAAGTCGGCATTGGAAACCTGCATCCGTTCGCACGCCAAACGATCGTCGTCGGTATCATCGTGGGCATCATCCTGGTATTGGCCGAACGAGCGCTCCCGCAATACAAGAAATACCTGCCTTCGGCGACCGGCATCGGTCTCGGTTTCATCCTGCCCTTCTATTATTGCTTCGCGATGTTCCTGGGCGCCGTCGTCGCTCTGTCCATCGGCAAGATCAACAAGAAGCATGAAGAGATGATCATCCCCGTCGCGTCCGGCCTCATTGCGGGCGAGAGCATCATTGGGGTCATCGTGCAGGCGATCAACAATTTCGTCTTGCATTGACGGTCGCGCCTTGACGCGCGACGTCACCGAAAAAAAGTTCAGATCGAATTCTCCCCCTGCGCGTCTGAACGGCCATGTTGCTCCGTCGTACCCTTCCTCTGGTTCTCCTCGCCGGTCTCGGCGTCGTCGGTCTCGCTTCTTCGGATTCCGCCCAAGCGGATGAGTCGGCGTCGGGTCGCCGTCCAGGCTGGCGTCCTCCCCCGGTCGACACGTGGCGTCCTCGGCCGGTACAAGCGCAATTTCAAGCCGAACTGATTGACGATAACCTCGCCGCATTGCCCACGTTTTTGCACAATGGCAAAAAGTTCGTCATGGGTACGATGGGTCAACGTTATCGTATTCGCGTGACAAACCCGACGGCTCAACGCGTCGAAGCGGTTGTTTCGGTGGATGGTCTCGATGCCATTGACGGACAAACGGCGAGCACCTCGAAACGCGGTTATGTCGTCCCGGCTTTCGGCTCGGTCACCATTGATGGCTTCCGGACGTCGATGGATTCCGTGGCGGCATTTCGATTTACCTCGGTCAGCGATTCTTTCGCGGGACGTACGGCTCAAGATCGCAACGTGGGCGTGATTGGCGTAGCGATTTTCAAAGAAAAGGTGGAAGAACCGATTGAAATCGCACGACCTCGAGCGGCGGCACCTTCGACGCGCAGTGATTCGGCAGGCGCGGCGGAGAGTCGTTCTTCGGCTGCGAAAAAGCCGACCGATCGCCCCGGATTGGGAACGCAATTCGGCGAGCAGCGCGAATCACGCGTGCGACAAACGACATTCATTCGCGAGAGCTCGAGTCCTTCGTCGTTGCTCGAAATGCGGTACAACGACAAGGCCGGATTACGCGCCATGGGTATTACGATTCCCGAACCGCAACCGATCGAAGAAGACGATATCGATCTGCGCAATTCGGCGACACCGTTCCCGGCCGACCGACGATTTGCCCAACCTCCGCCGTGACAAACGGCATCTAATCGACTTCGTACGTCACCACTTCGGACTTTTTCCCATCCACCAGCACATACGCTTCGTGCCGCCCTTTCACGAGCGGTACGGAATGGCTCCAGCGCGGAGCTGTTACGGCGGTCCCCTTCCCGTCCACGAAAATCCGCACATCGCGAGCCAATCGCGGCACATCGGCCCGAATATGAATGGCTTCGCGTGCCGCCAATGAGGAATCCAAGACAAACCGCGCCCCGTCGGGTGGATACGCGATTCGAATGGTCTCCGCGGTTGTCGGAACGGAATCGTCCGGACAAAACGGTGACGATTGCAGCGGAACAAGCGGTCTGCGTGCTCCTTCAGCCCAGGATGAATACAGAGGCGGATACTTCTCGAACGTCCGCGCTTGCACGAAATCAGCGGTGCACGTCGGCCCCGCGCGCAAACCATTACGACGATCGATACGAACTCGTTCGTGCATGTCGCATTCTTCGAGGTGATGTTCACGCGGGAGAACTTCGATGCGTTTGTGAGGACAATCCGCGGTCGGTCGTTTTCCGGACAACGAGCACACTTCGACGTCGATGAGGCCCTCCGGACGCGGAAATGGTTCACCCGGAAAAACTCGGGATGCGGCGAGCATGACCTCGCGGAACAACGGTCCAGCCCCGGAAATGCCGCTGACACCGCTCATCGGCGAACCGTCGAAATTCCCCACCCACACGGCGACCGTAATGCGCGTGGAAAAACCCACGGTGACGTTATCGCGAAATCCCTTGGATGTGCCCGTCTTGGCCGCCACGGGAAAGTCGAATTCCAAGACGTTGTCTTCGCCGAAACTCGATATTCGCGCCCGCGCGTCGCTCAGGATATGGGTCAGAACAAAAGCGGTCCGGGGATCGACCACGCGCCGCGTGATTTCGTGGCCGGCGTCGTAACGCAAACCATCACGCCCCGTAGCCGCGATCGCCGCGGCAGGCGGTTTGTATTCACCTCCGCGGGCCAGCGCCGCGTACGCGCCCGCGAGCTCCAAGAGACGAACTTCGCCGTCACCCAACGCCAACGCAAGACCATACTCACGGGGGGAACGATCGAGCGATCCGAATCCCCATTGACGCAAATGCAGCAATAGTTTGTCCGGACCGATTCGCGCCGCGACATTGACCGCCGGCACGTTGAAAGAATTCGCCAATGCCTCGCGCACACGGACGGCACCGTGAAATCGACCGTCGTAATTGTGGGGATGATAATCGCCCTCGGCTTCGGGAAAAGAAATGTCCACGTCGGGAACCACCGATGCCGCCGTGAGCCCGGCCGATTGCATGCCCAAACCATAAACAAAAGGCTTGAGCGCCGAGCCCGGTTGCCGTTTCGCCAATACCCCGTCGTTGTGCCCCAAACGCGCGACGTCTTCGATGTTCGGAGATCCCACGTACGCGAGCACCTGCGCGGTCGCGTTGTCGAGCACGACGACGGAAGCGGCGGTCACGTTTCGAGACACGAGACGCTCAATCGTTTGAGCTGCAAGGATTTCGACTTCGCGCTGCAAATGCCGATCGATGGTGGTCGTCACCGTCGCCGCATTCCCTCCGAGTTTGCCCCAAGGCGTGGGGAAATTGCCTGCAAGGAGCGCCTGACGCAGATGCGGAATCCCAAGACCTCCACCGCGTTCCGCCAGGACCAACGGCTCGGCAAGCGCCCGCTCGATGCTCTCCGGGTCGGCACCTCGCGCATCGAGCAATCGTTTCAACACGCGATCGCGACGGCGCTGAAGTCGCTCCGTTCCGCGGCGTGGATTGTACAGCGTGGGGCCTCGCGGCATGCTCGCCAAAGCCGCAGCTTCGGCCAGTGAAAGATCCTTCGTTGGTTTGTCGAAATAATATCGGCTGGCCGATTCGACTCCGCGTATCGCCGGGCCAAACGATATTCGATTGAGGTACTCCTCGAGGATGCGGTCCTTCGACAACGACGCTTCAATACGCAACGCCAGGGCCATTTCGCGCAGTTTGCCCGCTACCGTGCGCGGCCGAGGCACGACATTTCGAGCCAACTGCTGCGTCAGCGTCGATCCTCCCGAAACGATTTGTCGTGACCAGACAAACTGCCCCACGGCGCGAAAGATCGCCCATGGATCAACCCCCCAATGCGAACGAAACCGTTTGTCCTCGGCGGCGAGCAAAACAGGAACGATGCGATCTCCCGCTTCGGCCAGCTTGATCGGACGAGCTCGAGCCCCGTCGGACGCTCGAACTTCACAGAGCACGCGACCATGGCGGTCCAGAAACACGGTCGAGGTTCCGGCGGAAACATCAGGGGAACGCAGTTCGTCCGGGAGCGGCATCAAGACTGCGGTGAGGACCAAACACAGAAGGGGGGAGAAGACGACGGCCAGCGCAAGTTCGATCTTTTGCCGCAGTGTCTTCGGCACGATGAGCTTCGTCAGCCGGTCGAGAAAAACGCGACCTGAAGAGGTATGTCGAGACGAACTCACGCCATCGGTCACTTGGCGGAGACTTGAATGGTACCGGCGCCGGTGCGACCGAAGATTTCGGGCGTGTACATTTCTTCGGCGCGCGTGGGGGGCAGGACAAACGATCCCAGGGTCGTGGCTCGCGCCAAGTAGCGATAGCGATACATGCCTGCGGGCATGCGATCGATGAAGAAGAGCGCGCGATCATCACGCAGCTCGCGAACGTAGATGCTGGGGTAAAACCCTTTGCCCGTCGGCGCGTCGTCGTACCCGTCGTCTTCGAACGCTTCTTCGGGATCGTCGTTGTCACCGGTACGCTCGTCGAGATCGAGCGCACCGCTCGTGGTGGCCAGACGAGCATCGACCGGTTCGAAGCCGGCGGGAAGCGGATCATCCACAACGACGTAGCGTCGCGGATTGGGCGTCACGACGACGATCTCGGCCAGCACGAGGTTTCCTCCGACAAACGAGGCGACGGACGCCGACGGAGGACCCGACAGCACGCTCGCGAGCGTTTCGTGCGTGACGGGACGAAGCGTTTTCTGCACGAAGAAGCCGCGTTCGAGGGCCGCAGCGGGCAAAGCTTTGGGCGCGTAACGAAGACGTGCCTCGTAAAACAGGTGACCAGAACCGTCGACGTCGAAGGCCAACGTGCTTCCGCCCGCAGCGACCAAGCGATCCGCAGGGATCGACGTGCGGAG
Source organism: uncultured Polyangium sp. (assembly GCA_964435055.1). GTDB lineage: Bacteria > Myxococcota_A > Polyangia > Polyangiales > Polyangiaceae > Polyangium. Next base: position 8,114 of record CAYSYX010000163.1, read on the forward strand.
CTGATCCACGGTCGCGCCCTTGAACGGCTGCTTGGCGATTTCGGTTTGTCCAAGGAAAACGTGCGCCAAGAAATTCGGCGGCGTGTTTTCCTGCGCGTCTTTGTATGCAGCCAGCGCCACCAACGACCACGCCGTTTCCTGCGTGTTTCGCCAAGTTCCTCCCTTGCGATCCGCGAGCAAACCCATCGCCAACTTGGCGGCCAGCGGATGACTCGGTTTCGCCGCGACAATCGCCCGCAACACGAGCGCCGTCGTGCGCGTATCCGAATCCATCAGCACGGCGTAACGATCACCAAGGTTTGTCGAGACGCGCGCGATGTTGGCGTCGAGCCGGAGCGAACCCTCGAGCTCGGTCACGAGCGTATCGATGCTCTTCTGATCACCCTTGCCCGCCACGAGCGCGTGCAGCAAGAACGCCTGCGCAAAGAGCGGCAACGACTTGCGATCTTCGAAGAGTCGATTCATGCGCGCGAGGTCGGGATCGCCGTTTTCCGCGAGCACATCGAGGATGAACGGTGCTGTTGCCCGACCATATTCGTCGTCGACCTTTTCCAGCCAACGCGTGACGAACCGCGACGCATCATCGAGCACGGTTTGAGGAACGGCGACCTCGTGCCGTTGAGCCTCGCCCAACCCCCAAAGCGCGTACGTCGTGGCCCAAAGGTTCGACTCGTTGGATTCGCCCCACATGCCGAAACCGCCGTCGCCGCGCTGGTTCTTGAGCACTTGAGCGATGGTCGTCTGAATGATGGCGTCGGTGTTCTTGGGCAGCGGGATCGAAAAGTCCTTGGCCAAGTCGCGCAGCGGCAACATCGGAACGAGCTTGCTGACGAGTTGTTCCGTGCATCCGTAGGGATATTCGACGAGTTGCTCGACGCCTCCGCCAAGACCAACCAACGCAGTCGAGGCCAAACTCACGTCGAGACCGCCGATGTCATCACGAATCGCCGTGAGGTCACCGAGTTTTTCCGCGGAAGCGTTTGTCGTGTCCCCATACAGCGCGACCGCTTCGGGCGACAAGGGAACTCGAACGTCACGCGTCACTTCGACGGCGTCTTCATAGTTTTTCCCGCCGTCCGCAGCTTTCACGACAAACCCGACCTTGGCCGTCCCGACATGGGTTGCGGAGAGCGGGAAGCGAACTTCGACGGGCGTTCCAGGCGCCAGATCCACGGTCTTCGTATCGCCTTCACGGAGCGTCAGACCTTGAGGTTTGACCTGGACCGTGGCTTTCATCGGACCGGTTCCTTTGGAGCTCAGGATGACGCCTGCATCCACGGAATCACCGGCCCGGAAAAACCTGGGCATCGCCGGTCGTGCCATGAGCTGTCGGCTCGTAACGACACGATTTTCAGCGAATCCAAAGCGATCGTCTTGCGCCGCAGTCACCGCCATGAGGCGGTACGTCGTCAATGTATCGGGCAGCTTGAAACTCACGTGAGCGCGACCCGAATCATCCGTGATGATGTTCGGGACAAACGTGGCGCTCGATCGGAAATCACGACGTACGGACATACCGCCGCCGCCGTCACCACCATCGAGTCCCTTGTCGACGCCGAGATCTCCGTAGGGTCGGAACACGCGCGCGAGCGCCTCACGCATCTCGAGCGACGCGACACGCAAAGGACGTCCCGCGCCAAACACCCCGATGGGATCGGGCGTCTTGTAACCAATCAACGAAAGAACGCCTTCGTCGACCGCGTAAAACGTCACCTCGGATCGCGCGGGTTTGCCGAGGTGATCCGTCACCTTGAGATCCACCTCGATGTTTTCGCCCGGCTTCGCATCGGTTTTGTTCGGCGCGATGGCGATCTTCAAGCGTCGTTTTTCCGGGTTGATCGGCAACGATGCGTAACCCATGCGGAACGCAGGAGCTCCGACATCGGGATCCTTCGCTTTTGCCGGAACGGGTTTCGTTCGTCCACGAACGAGCATGACCGAGACAAACGCGTTGGGGCGAAGGTCGTCCGTGATCGGAACTTCGATCGTGGGCATCGGGCCCTTTAGCGGCATACGCTTCTGGGACAAGATCCCGGCTCGTTCGACGGTCACCAGCGCTTCGGCCGACGTGAACGGGCTCTTCACCAAAATGCGTGCCGTTTGTCCCGGCTCGTAACTCTTCTTGTCCGGCACGAGCTCGACGGACAAACGATCCGAATCACCGAAGCCCGCGGCTCCCGAACCTCCGAAGACGTACAGAGGTTCGGACGAACCAATGGGGTTTTTCCGCGCATCCACCGCGGTCGCGTGAATGATGTGGTAGCCCGAAGCCGCCGGAGTGAGCTTGCATGAACCGGGGCTGCTCGACGTCGTCGTCGTCACCGAACAGCTCTCGACGACCTTGTCGACCGCTTCAACGACCGTATGCGTCTCGCCGCCATTCGTCGCTTTACGAGCCACGTCCCAGGTTCGATGCACGAGCTCGAGTTTTACCGACACGTTGCCGACACGATTGCCCTTGGGATCGACGGTAAACACTTTGGGCTCCAAAGGTTTGCCCGCGTCGACAAACAAATCGGTGCCCGAAGCGAGGGCCACGTAAAACTCGCCCGGATGCACGATCGCCGTCGTGCTGCCCGCAACGGATTGCCGCGATACGTCGGTCACATCGGCCTCCGCAGTCACGCGCTCGGGTCCCACCTGCCCTTCAAGCGCCAGTTTGGCCTCGATGGTCGCATTGCCTTTCGCGTCGAGTTTCGCTTCGCGACTGTCGATTTCACCGCCATGGGGCGAGGCGTCGTTCCGATCCGCATGAAACACAGCGTCGTCGACCGTGAATCCATCGGTGTTTGGCGGAGAGAAATAAGCTTCTGCTCGGGTCACCGTCAGCCGCGCATTCGCGGAAGACATCGGTGCGCCGTAGAGGTAATCGCCGCGAGCCACCCACTTGGCCGCATCGCCGCGAATGTAGCTTGGTTTGTCACTCTCAACGGCAACGGCAAACTCGACGGGCCGGTATTCCGCGACCTCGAAGTCGACCATCGCATCGCCTGCGTACCTGGTTTGTCCGTCGCCCACATTGGCGCGAATCGAATACGTGCCGAGACGTCCTGTACGCGGCACCGTGACGTCGAACGACGCTGTGCCGAATGGACTGAGCGTGGCTTTCTCTTCGGCGATCGTTTCACCTTCCGGGCTCTCGACCTTGAACTCCACGGGCGCCCCCGCAGGCGTCACCGTGCCGGGATGACCTTCGCTTCGGAACATGCCTTTGACGTGCACGACGTCGCCCGGCCGATAAATCCCGCGATCGGTGAACACCAAACCGAAGGGGCGATCTTCGCTCGTATCGACGGGCGCATCGAAACGCCATCCATCGAGCCGATCCTCGAGGTGTTTGTAAGTCCAATCGTTGCCGTGACGAACCACGACGACCCCGCGTTCAGTCTCCGAAAGGTTGGGAGAGAAAACATGTTGGGGTATCGTGACAAACCCCGCGGCATCCGATCGGAACGGACCTACGGGGGGATTGCCGGGTCGCTCGATCGTGACTTCCGCACCGGCCAGAGGTTCCGCGTTGGACAAACGGCTGATCCACAAAAGGGATCCTCGCCGCGAAAGTTTACCGGTCACCGCCAAATCCGTGACTTTTGCGATCGCCGTCGAACCCATCCCGCGAGCGTGATCCGTACCCGGCCAACCCGTGTAACGGATACCCATGGCCACAGCCCCACGCGCATCTTTTGCACCCAAAACATCGTCCACATTGATCGTGTAGCGCGATGTCTTGTTCTTCGCGGCATTGGGAGCAAGCCGCGTGATCTTGGCGTTTGGCAACGCCGCAATCGCGTCGAAACGGGGATTGCGCCCCGGACTGTATTGATCGTCCTGAAGCTGAATCGCGGTCGATGCCGTCAGAGGTGCCACGACCAACTCGAGATCGTTTGCATTCACAGCATCGACGGGAATCTCGCGCCGCGCGACCGTTTCGAACACATTGCCCTGCAAACCGATATCGGCTTTGGGCCAGAGATCATCGAAGCTGATGTCCTGACGAACGTCCTTGCCCAGCGTCTGCTCGTGCTCGTCTTTGAGTGATCCCGCGATCGATACTTTGAACTTCTTTCCCGGCGTAAATGCGCCGTACACCGTCAGGTTCGATACGGCGTCGTCTTCGTCCATCCACGAAGGAAACACGACCTTCACGGCGGGTTCGAACTTCAAAACCTTCTTCAGATCGCTCAATTTGACGCGTGTCGTGAAGGAGATCGACACGCCGCCGTCCGCTGCACACTGGTTGTGCGGCGTGCTGTAG
>CAYSYX010000163.1:12378-17535 GCA_964435055.1 uncultured Polyangium sp.
GTACGTCGAAAAGTCATACTTTTGAGCCTTTTGCGAACGGAGACTGCCTTCTTTACCGGCGAGCTCTTTGACTTCGAGCGAGACCGCGGAAGCCAACGGCAGCGGTGAGCGTGGAGTCACTTCGAAGAGCTGATCATTGTCCGCTTTGGGCTTGATGACGTTGACGTTGATCTTCGTTTCTTTCTCCCCTGCGGTGAGCGTGATGGCGCGTTCGAACTCGCGGATGTCGACGGGTTGATTGACGCGCAGGGTGAACTTGGCGTTCGGCTTGAGATCGTCCGAGCCCGGATACGGTTCAATCGAGGCAATTTCGGGGCGCGGCGTGGTGAACTTGAAGGAAAACGCCTTGTCGAGGACGGAGCCGTCGAGCGCTTTGGTCCCGGCAGGTACTTCGACCACAAACGAAGTTGCTCGAGGCAAGTGTTTTTCCGGAACGAACGTCACGGCCGACGTGCCGACCCAGTTCCAACGACCGGGAACCTCGGGCGTCATTTTGACCGGCGGAGGTGTTTCCGAGCCGGCCAATTCCAGGGCGCGCATCGGCCGATTCCAAACGATGCTGATTTCCGAAGCGTCCGTGGTCTCGCCGCGTGGAGACGCGAAAACAACGGCAAACGCACGAGAATCCGGAGCCGCTGCGCCGTCGCCCGCGCCTGGTGCGAGGGTTCCACGAGGCGCCACATCCGGTGGGCGATTGCCTGGAAAACAGGCAAACCCGAACGCCATGGCGGAGATCGCGAGAAAAGAAACGCGAGGACCAGGAAAGTGCAGACGTGAACGCATCGTCCTCGCTCTTGTCGCGTCGGAGTCGCGGCTGCAAGCAAAACGGCTGGATCCGGAGCAGGAAAGATTTGGGTGACGATTCGTGACGCTCATTTCAGCCGTTTTGTAACGGACAGATCGTTATGCTCATTCCACGCAGCGCGAAAAAGAAAACGGGTTCCGAAGCTGAAGTCGCCCGATGCGGCAACGTTTGTCTTTCTGAGACCAATGCGGCGATCACCGACGAAGCATGAACTTCGCTCGACTCACCTATTGCGCTCGGACCGACGCTGGTTAAGAAGTGGGGTCGGAAAGAAGGAAGCGCACGTGGAGACGGAAGGCCGAAGGCGATCGACGAATTTCGAGGATCGCGGCAGTGGTGGCGGTGGAGGCGGAGGAGTCCAGGCAAACCTCCTTTTCTCGCTGGTTCAAATGCTCGGGTTCAAAGGCACGCTGATCGTCGCCGCGATCGCGGGAGGAGCGTATTTGTTGGCGCCGGATTCCGTGAAGCAAATGGTCACGGGTGGTTCCGGCGGACGCGGGGGCAAGACCTGCGAAGCGTCGCCGAGCAATGCCAAAGCGTGCGACTTTTCGCGCGTCGTTCTGGGTTCGACCGAAGACGTGTGGCGGGAGCAATTTCAAAAAAGCGCGTTGCCCCAATATGGCCGAGCGCCCGGGGCCTATCGCGATCCGACCTTGGTCGTTTTTTCCAATTCGGTGCAAACGGGCGGTTGCGGGCGCGCGACGTCGGGGGTCGGTCCGTTTTATTGCCCCGCGGATCGAAAACTCTATATCGATCCGACGTTTTACCAGGTAATGGAGAAAAAGCTGAAAGCCCCCGGTGACTTCGCCCAAGCTTACGTCATTGCGCACGAAGTCGGTCATCACGTGCAAAACTTGATTGGTTCATCGGACCTCAAGGTATCGGGCGAAACGAAAAATCAGGTATCGGTGCGGGTCGAATTGCAAGCCGACTGCTTGGCCGGCGTCTGGGGACATACGGCCCGGGCGTCATTGAAGATCACCGAAGAAGACCTGCAAGAAGCGGTCAATGCGGCGCATCGCATCGGCGACGATCAATTGGGCCATTCGAACAAAGACGAATTCACGCACGGTTCGAGCGCGCAGCGCATGAAATGGTTCCGCCGCGGTTTCGATAGCGGTGATGCCCGTCAATGCGACACGTTTGCCGTCAAGCCGTACGCGGAATTGTGATCGATTGAAATGGAGCGGCAGTTCGGGTTTGACCGCTCGATGGGACTCAGCGTCCGTCGACTTCGATTCCCAATCGTTGAGCGACTTGTTTTCGCCAAGCTTCCAAAGGCGAATTGGGATTGGGCACCGGACGAGCCGCCAATTTGCGGATCGTCAGACCGACTTGATCTTTGGCGTCGGGATCGGCGGCCATATCGAGAAGCCTCGAAACCCGATCGAATTGATTGAGGTAGGCAAGGCGTAAGGCCGGGGTTTGTCCCATGGCGTTTGTCACGTCCACAGGCACGCCCGCGCGTACCAGCGCTTCGATATGCTGAAAAGCGCCCAAGGAAATAGCTTGGTGTGCGAGCGGATCGCCCTCCTCGGCACCAAGGTTGGGGTTGCCCCGGTGCTCGAGGAGCATTTCGAGCCATTTCGGTTCGGGTTTGGTCAGCGCCACGAGCATCGCGGAGGTGCCCTGTTTGGTGCGCACGTTGGGATCGGCTCCGGCAGCGAGCAAGCAACGCGCGGCGATTTCGTCATTTTTTGCCAAGACAAACATCAGAAGCGTGACGTTTTTCGGCGTGACTTCGTTCAGATCGGCGCCTTGGTTCTTCAGCGCCTCGAGCGTCGCCAGGTCACCGCGTTCGGCGGCTGCCGCAGCTTCGCGCAATCGATGCGTCTCGAAGACATCTTCCGCCCGAGGAAACGTACGCGGCTGGACCGCGTGCGACAGAAACGCAATGACGTTTTCGACGTTGTTCATAACATCCCCTGAATCGTGGCGGTATCGTCGCTCTTCTGTTTCTCGATCCCCGCGACGTGCGTGCTATGGCGCTCGATAGCTTCGGCAAACCATTTCTTCTCTTGATCGGCCTCCGCGGCCAACCAATCTTTCGTTCGTTTGCCCATGCCAAACGGATTCAGATATCCCCAGCCACTGTCGGGTTTTTGAAATGTAGGTTCCGGCGGCCACGTTCGCGGCGTAAATGAACCATCCGAATTCATATTTACCGCGGGCAACCCGTGCGTCGTGCCAATCGCATCGGGCATGAGACGTGAAATGGGCGATTTTTCTTGCGCCCACGTCAGGATGTCGCCGTCAACTTGATACGATTGCACCAGATTTCCCGCTTGCGATGGATCCAGGCCGTAGCGTTCGAACGTATCCGAATGAATTCCCGCCGAATTGAAGGTATTTGCAGGCAAACCCGAAGCCAGCGCTCCCGCCGACGCCAGACCGCCTCCCAACGAATGCCCCGCAATGCTCCCGTTTCCGCCATAAGCTTCGGCAAACTGCCGCGAAAGCTCCACGGCTTGGGTGTATTGCGTCGATTCGAAGCCGGTTCCTTGCGACAAATTACCCCACAACCAATCGTTCCCGTCCCATTGCTTCCAGGTATCCATTTCCGTACCGCGCATGATCAATCGGTAACTGCCGTCGATGTTGGATCGATAGACATCGGCGTAAAACCCGGATTTCGGATCATGAAACGTTGCATTACGCAATTCCGGAGGCATATCGGACGGTCCAAGACGAGTCCATCCTTCCGGCGCCCCGCTCGTGTTGTACACGTTGGACACCAAACGAGCATCTTCGACGGCTTTGTTGTTTTGCGCGAGCCTGTTGGTGGCATTGTTCAATTTATCGCGCTCGGGACCATTGGGCATCGTGGCGACTTTTTTGCGAGCCGCATCAATGAGCTGAAGTCGTGCCATGAGACGCATGCGTTTGGCTGCGTCGGTCATGGAGCCAATGACCACGGTCGAACACCCCTCATCAATGAGTCCACCGTGATTCGTCCCGTCGCCGAATCGAGCGGCCTGCTTGCCTTCGAGCAGAACCGTGGGTTCACCAATCTGAATGATGTCGACCGGCCCGCCCTCGCACTTCACGAGGTCCGTCACCCGCGCCGCCGGTTGACCTCCGACAAGAATCGTCGGCGCGCACGCGGGCAAAATATCCGCACCAACGTGCTGCGGGCAAAGATGATGATCACCCTTTCGTGCGGCAATCGGATCGCTCATGGAGTCCTCGTCGACAGTGGTCCACGGCCAGTATCGCCGACGAAGACACGCATGGGAAGAGGGAAATGCGTCGAGCGATGCCGGCCTGCCAAGACGCGCATCCAAGCTCCGAAGCCCTGTGCCGCTTCAATGCCGGACCCAAATCAAGACCGCAAAGAATTCATTGCTCGACAATGCCGCATTTCATGATTCGTATTTTCAATGATCAAGAAATTTGTTTGTCCCAGTCAATTCAGTTTGCGCGCCCCCGTGTGCACGACGATACGCACTGGTAAGCATGGAGATCACTCAAAGTTTACGCACCGCAATTATTCACCGAGCGACGAAAATATCTTTGAATAAATCCGGTTTCATTCCGTTGCGCATGCATTTTCCGAGATCAACAAAATCGCAAAACATCGACGAATATCTATTGTTTATTTTTCGAATTCATTATACATCGGAATTTCCTCTCCAGCTACGAGGTGACTATGCTTGGTTCAATTCGTTCTTTGGTCGCAACAACCGTTGTCATCCTTCTCGTCCCTTCCGCAGCTCTCGCGGCGGACCCCGAAACGCCGCCGGCATCGGGTGACGCAGCGGCAGCAGCACCCGCCGCACCGCCTCCTGCCGCACAGCCGCCTGCCGCACCGGCGAAAGAGGGCGAGAAAGAAGCGGATCCAAAAACTCGGCCGGCGCCCAATTCCGTATTTGCAGAAATGCTCGGAGCCGGCGTTTGGTATTCGGTGAACTACGAGCGCCGCGTCATTGATGACCTCGGCGTACGCGCGGGTCTTTCCTATATGGCGTTCGGGGCCAGCGTTTCGTCGGGTGGATCGACGGCGAGCGCCGGATACAGCATGTTCAACATCCCGGTCACGGCCGAATACCTCGGGGTTCGGAGTGGCAAACACGGCCTCGAAGCCGGCGGTGGCGTGACTTTGTCATGGGTCGGCGGTTCGGCGAGCGTTTCCTCGGGTGGAAACACGACTTCGGCCTCGGGTAGCGTGCTCAATCCTTTCGGTACGGTCTTCGTCGGCTACCGATTGCATCCCGTCGGTCGCGCTGGATTTCAATTCCGCATTGGCGCGATGGGCCTCATCGGCCGCGGATATAACCTGAGCTCGACGGATCCCGCGGGCTTCGGCGTTCTGCCTTATGGTTACATGAGCCTCGGCGGTTCATTCTAATCAC
>CAYSYX010000164.1:0-17505 GCA_964435055.1 uncultured Polyangium sp.
GTGAAATCGTGGTTCAAATCCAGGCCGCCCAAGAATATCGTGGTGGTGGGTTCGAGGCTCGGCGAAGTCACTTCGTTTCTTTCACCGGATGTCGTTCCATTGGAGCGTTATTTTCATGTCGATATCGATCCGTCGGCGTTCGGATCGGCTTTCCCGCATATTCCGGGACGCGGTATCGTCGCCGATGCCAATGCATTTTTCGCGGACATTTTGGCCCGGACAACTCCGCATTGGCGGCAAGCGCGATCCCTGGCCGCAACCGAAGCATTGCGAGGTTTGGCCGAGGTTCGTCGGTCACCGGCACCTCTGCAAGCCCGATCGGGCGATATACGACCGATGTTTTTGATGCAGGCAATTCAAAAACGAATCGTCGACGGAGCCGATGTTTTGGTGATGAGCGAGGCGGGGGCGTCGTTTACCTGGAGCAACGCAGGTTTGCGCTTCGAAACCCCGGGGCGTTATCGCATGAGTGCACGGTGGGGATCGATGGGCCATTTCACGACGGGATGCGTGGGTGCCGCCATCGCTACGGGACGAAAAGTCGTCGCCATTGTCGGGGATGGCGCGATGCTGATGAACAATGAAATCAACACGGCGGTTCAATACGGGGCATCCGTCGTTTGGATCGTTTTGAATGACGCACAGTTTGGCTTGAACGAACACGGAATGCTTGCGCTGGGCATGATGCCGGTCGAAACGCAACTCCCGCGGACAAACTTCGCCGCCTTCGCGCAGAGCCAAGGAGCAAACGGCATTGTGGTGACGCGCGAGGAGGACCTGGACGACGCTTTGGATCAGGCCATGCACGCATCCGGACCGTTTGTCGTGGATGTTCGTATCGACAGAACCATTCCTTCACCCGTGCTCACGGAGCGCAAAGCAAGCCTGCTGAACCAAGCCGACGATCCCGAAGAAGCGCCGCGAGAATAGGCTTTTTTGGACTCGGATCGAGCAATTCACAAACCATGCCCCCCGCGCCGGTCTTATCGTCGTCTCGTTTTCTCGTTCCGACCCGGCTCCGCGCATGCTCGGGCACGGGCCGAAGTCGAGCATTCCCGAGAAAAACCTTGCATTCTTCGACGTTCACGTTTACCATCGCCGATCATGTCGCTGCTCCCAATGCGCCGCTGGGCTTGGCTTCTGGCTATCGTGCCGGCTTTTGGCTGCGCAACGAAGGATCTTCGGGCCGTCATTACGGAATACAAACCCAAAGTCGAACCGCAGCTCGCCAAGCTCGAAAAGATCCGCGATGCCGCGCGCAATGCGCCTCGGATCACAGTCGACCACGTCGATATCAATGGCCCCCCGCCCAAAATCGGAATCACCGATGTGGACGAACACGTCAATGTCGCCATCGAATACCTCGAGGATTTGGACGACCTGAGCATGTTCGGCAATGTGTCCTTTCGAATGCTCGGAACCGCTTCGATGAATCGTTGCGCGGCGATTTTCAAGACGCATCGATATCCTTACAATCCTCACGACGCGGTAGTTCCCAATGAAATCCCGATGTACGTTGCGGAAGACAACCTGAAGCATTGCGCGGGAGTTCGTTATGTCTTCGTGATTCGATCGGTCGCGTTTGCCCCTCCCTCCAGCGTTCGCAAACAAAATGGTCCATGCCCATTGCCATCGCTCGGCGCCGAAATGCCTGCCGCAGCAGAGCCGTCCACCGAACCGCCTGCCGCCGATCCGCCGGATGCCGGAGCCACAGCGCCTGAGAAATGTAGCCTTTTCACGGGCGGCTATTTGAGCGCCGAAGTGCTGGTGTATGACCTGACAAACGCAACGCAAATCGGTGGATTTCGATATACGGCGGAAAGTAGTCCCAAGATCGACGTCGCGGGCTATACGGACGAAGCGGCGGCGATCGAGCCTGATTTTGCCATGAGTGCGCGCGTGGCATTTCAACAAGCGGCGCAGAAATATGTACCTTCATTCGTGGTGGGGTATTGAATGAGCACGATTGCTTGGCATGACGAAGCCATCAAACGGCGCATCGAGGAACTCATTCACGAAGTCGAATCCAAGAGTTCGGCGGAGATCGTGGTGACGGTCAAACCGCGCTCGGGTGATTATCGATCCGCGGACTTGACATTCGCTGCAATCATGGCGCTCGTGGGTCTGTGCATTTACGTGTATGCGCCGATCGAATTCACCGACGACTTGGCCCCGCCATCCATTGCCGTGATGTTCTTCGCCGCCTTCGCGTGCAGCACGCGCGTCCCCATGATTCGCCGTTGGTTTGCCCCGAAAGCTTTGCGAGCATCGAATACCCGCGCCGCCGCACGAGAAACGTTCGTCGATCAAAACATCGCCTGCACCCGCGATCGCTCGGGCATTTTGATTTACGTGAGCACCTTCGAGCAGCAGGCCCACGTCGTGCCGGACATCGGGATTTTGCGCCGCGAAAACGATGGAAACCTCCTGCGACTGACCTACGCCGTCGAATGCGCCATTACCCAAAACAAACCCATCGAAGCGTTCGAAGTGGCCGTTCGGGAATTGGGACAGTGGCTCGCCGATAATCTCCCGCCACGATTCGACGACACCAACGAACTGAGCAACGAGGTGAATGTGTCATGAAACGACAAACCCAACTCCTCGGAGCCTTGGTGTCTTCGGCGGCATTGGTCCTTGCTTCGACCTCGGATGCCCGCCCCGGCGGCGGAAGTTCCTTCAAAGGCAGTTCGTCACGACCGTCCTCTGGAGGCGGCAGCAGCTACCGTTCGTCGAGCAGCGGAAGCTCTTATCGTTCGAGCTCGGGTTCGTCCTATTCGAGCTCGGGTTCGTCCTATCGTTCCAGCTCGGGGTCATCGTATTCGAGTTCGGGGTCGTCTTATTCGACGTCGGGCAGTTCTTATTCGGGTGGTTCGGGCTCTTATACGCACACGCCGCAATGGGCCATTCGGGCAAAGGGGGGCAAACGAGATGCCCTTGTTGCGACGACCCCCGGCATGTCGTTGTATGGTGCGCCGAAACCTGCGCCGCTGATCCCCATGGGCAAAGACACGGAGACGTCCGGGGAACGGGCGGCGGGATTCATCTTCGGAGGCGGACTTTTCGCAGGGATTGCCTCGGTGTTGGGCATGCCGTTGCTTCTCGTCGGCCTGATTGTCTCGAAACTACGCAAGAGCAAGGGACTCGAGCGGAGCTGGTCGTCCGGCCAAACTGTTTCCGAGGAACGGCACACGACGAATCCGGCGCACGTGCGACGGCAATTCGAGCGGCAAGTCAGATCTCAGGATCCGGACTTTTCGACGGTTATTTTCGATGATTTCTTGGCGGCGCTCTACACGGAGGCCCACGTGGCGCGCAGCTCCCAAGCGCTCGAACGGTATTCGCCGTACATGCGACAAATACCGCGCCAAACCTTGGCGAGTCTTGGACGTTCGGTCGTTTCATCCGTCATCGTCGGAGCGATGCGGCCATATCATTTCAATCGCAATGACGCGGCCCGGACGCACCGGATCACGATGGAGATCGAAGCGAATTACACGGAGATCGAGGCGAATGGTCAATCGCAGGCGTATTATGCCTGCGAACGATGGACATTGCAGCGCGCGATGGGTACGCGTTCGCGACCGCCGGCGAAGGCCCGCGCGTTGGTTTGTCCGAATTGTGGGGCGCCTTTGGAAAAAACCGTGCACGGGCGCTGCATGTATTGCTCGCAAGCGGTCGATTCGGGACAATTCGATTGGGTGGTCGAACGGATCGAAGTGGTTTCTCGAGAAAAACGCGGCCCGATGCTGACCGGCACCACGGAAGAACAGGGAACGTCGAGCCCCACGGTCTACGATGCGAAGCTGCGCGAACGTCACGAAGAATTGTTGCGGGTCGATCCTTCGTTTACGCGAGATAATATTGAAGCGCGCGTCGGAGCGATCTTTTCGACGATGCAAGTCGCTTGGAGCTCACTCGAATGGCAACGCGCTCGGCCGTATCTGACCGATAGGTTATGGAATGCGCAGACGTATTGGATCGAAGCCTATCGGCAACAAGGACTGCGCAACATCACGGAAAACGCGCGCATCACGAACATCGAGCTGGTCCGCGTGGCATACGACAAATGGTATCAAGCCATCACGGTGCGCATTCACGCGGCGAACCTCGATTACACAATCCAACAAAGCGACGGACAGGTCGTCGGCGGCAGCCGAACCAAAGAACGACCCTACACGGAATATTGGACGTTGGTCCGCAGTACGGCCCGGAAAAACAACGCGGAGGGCAAACCGGCGTGTCCGGCATGTGGAGCGCCTCTGCCGGTCGAAATGGTGGACAAATGCCGCCATTGCGGAGCGCTCGTCGAATCGAGCGCATTCGATTGGGTGCTGAGTCGTATCGAGCAGGACGAAGTGTACGGGGGATAAAAGCCGCAAGGACCTCAAAAACCCCACAGCGGTTTCTGCGGCTTCGGCGGTCGGCCTTCGAGCACCCACGGGACGGGTTTTCCATCGAGCAACGCGGGCGGAGCGCCTCCCGGAGGAGGCTCGGTCGCGTAGATCTTGCCTTTGATGTGATACGTATTCATGACTTTTTGCGCCGACACGGGATCGGGAAATAACCCGACGAACCATTGCGCTTCGGCGCCGTCGATATACCGCTCCAGATGCGTATGGGCAGCTCGGCAAACGAAACTCGCCCCCTCGATGGGTTTGTCGCAGACCTCGGCGGGAGGTTGGTTTGTCGCGATCGCGATGACATACGCGACGCCCAGGCGCGCCGGATCCGTGGTCAAACCTTGTTCGTCAATACGTGCGGCAAGGCGAAACGAAGGTGGGAAAAACGCCGGCGCCGCGCTTGATTTATTCGGCGCATTTCGCTCGGGCTCGCGCCGCTCCTTCGGCCCGCGTCGATGATACACGAGCATCGCCGCGCCTTGGCCCAATGGATAAAAACCGGATCCCGACAAGAGAACATCGTGCAATGGTTCGTCGCCGTTCGCGCCGGCCACCGGAGCGACTTGTCCGGCAAGATTGGAAACGCGACCCAAGATGCCGATTTCGGCCCCTTTGGGCTCGAGCACCGGCAAACCCGGACGACCTTTGCCCACGAGAAGTTCGAATACCTCGGTCGTCGAACCGATTGGGTCAAACCCCGTTATCGGCGCCGCATCCACGACCACGCGCAAGCCTGTGAGCGTCGGTTGTCCGGACAATCTTATGGTGTCGACGAGCGTCACCGCGCCGTGACGTTCCCGGCCAAACGGCACCAACGGCCCGAGCCACGCATGTTCGCCCCCGGCACAAGCCGCTGTCGCCAGACCGAAATGGAGCAACGTCGTTGCTGCACCATTGGCTTGGCGCTCGGGCTTCTCCACGAAAGCTCCGAAGATGGGACCGTGCGGACCATCGGTGAAAGTCGGGGCAATCGACGTGATGTGGCCCGTTTCGGAGAGTGTCGGCAACAGGCGCCATAACGAACCGTTTGTCTCGACGGTTCCGGAATACTCGATGATGACGTTTTTTCCGTACGGTTGTTTTACGTTTTGCGCCAGCTGCTCCATTGTATCGTTCAGCGCTACGACGCGCGGGCGGCACGCAGGCGCCGGAGCATCCGGTGTGGCAGTCGACGGCCCGACCGGTTCGCAAGGAGCCGCAACGCTGACCACCGGAGCGGACGAAGGCGCAACCGCCCGTTTGTCGCCGTCGCCGCTCGAAGCCCCACACCCGAGAAGCCCCACGACGGGCAGAATGCACCGGCTCACCGTGCGACAAGAACGAAACGACAGCGCATGGACGGAAGGGTTTGTCACTTGGTACTCCTGGGGCGACCATCGCCAGGCTACCCCAGATGAAGAGCCTTCGGCCACAAACAAAACACAGGCGTACGACGCGACTCGCAACCTCGTCGTTCATCATCCCACGTTTCTCGTCGGGATCTCGCCGCGGGAAAAAATCTTCCTTGACACCGACCGACTGGTCGGTATGCTTGGCGCGTGGCTGGACGAATTTACGAAAACGCAAAGGAACGGATCCTCGATGCTGCGGAGCGATTGCTTTTGCAGCGCGGTCCGAACCAACTCAGCGTCGAATCGCTCATTTCGGAAGCCGGATTGAGCAAAGGCGGTTTTTTTCATCATTTTGCGACGAAAGACGCCTTGTTGCTTGCGCTGCTCGAGCGGTTGATAGAGCGAGGCATGCGGCAAATTGAAGAAATAGCAGCCAAGGATCCGGAACCTCGTGGCGCTCGATTGCGCGCACAAATCGCGCTTGCGTTCGATATGAAAGGAAAGGATGTCGACACGAGTCGAGCGTTGGTCCTGGCGTTCATCGAGGCTTCGGGATCGAGTCCGGCATTGGCTCAGCGCTCTCGCGCCATGAATGACACGACATTTGCTCGGGACATCGACGAAGGCATTCCCGCCGGTCGCGCCATGTTGATTCAATTCGCGCTCGATGGCTTTTGGCTGGGCGAAGCACTCGGGTCGGTATCGCTCACGGCAGCTCAAAAGAAGGTTCTGCGCGATTCGCTGCTCGCTCTGGCCCAACCCGAACCCAGTCTGAAACGAACCTCGAAACGAACCGCAATGACCAAGAAAGGCAGGTCTCCATGATGTATGCACCCGATCTCGCCGGCGTTCGTCACAAGGCGAATCCAATTCCGCTTTATTCGCAGATTCGCGCGGAAACTCCGGTCGTTCAGATCATGGCCGGCGATAAAAAGCCCGCTTGGTTGCTCACGCGTTACTCCGACGTCGCTCAGGCCTTGAAAGATCCGCGGCTTGGGAAAAACGCATTTCGCATTTTGCGTCCGGACGAACTGAAGACACAAGTCACTTGGGTTCCGTCGTTTCTTCGCCCGCTGGCGTGCACGATGCTCGATCAAGATCCACCGGATCACAATCGATTGCGGAGTTTGGTGCACCAAGCATTCACGCCGAAGCGAGTCGAGGATTTGCGGGGACGAGTCCAAACGCTCACGAACGAGCTGATTGCGAAGGCTCGTCGGCGTGGCGAGTTCGATTTGATGGAATCCATTGCCGCCCCATTGCCCATGACCGTGATCTGCGAAATGCTCGGCGTTCCCGAAGAAGATCGCGCTCGTTTTCGAAGCATGACCAACCGGATCGTCACAATCGTCTCGCCGACGGACATGTTTCTCGCGATGCCGATACTATGGATGTTCGTGCGTTATGTGCGATCGCTGATTGAGCGTCGCCGCAAGTCGCCGGGAGACGATTTGCTCACGGCATTGATTCTAGCGGAAGAAGCGGGCAGCCGGATGAGCCAGGACGAACTCATCGCCATGGTCTTTCTGCTGCTCGTGGCCGGCCATGAAACCACCGTGAATCTCATCACCAGCGGCACGTTGGCCTTGCTCGATGACCCGGCATCGCTCGAACGTTTGCGCAAGGAGCCCGGACTGTTGAAATCGTCCGTCGAAGAGCTTTTGCGCTTCACCACGCCCGTCGAAATTGCGACGGAACGTTATACGACCGAGGAAGTCACGTACGGCGACCAAAAAATTCCGCGCGGACAACGGATTTTCGCGTCACTTTTCGCGGCCAATTTCGATAACGACGTTTTTGAGCACCCCGAACGTTTGCAGCTCGACCGCGAACCGAATCGACACCTGGCGTTTGGCGCAGGCGCACATTATTGCCTCGGAGCGCCGCTCGCGCGCATGGAAGGGCAAATTGCGCTGCACGCCATCGTCAACGAGCTGCCCGGTTTGCGCTTGGCCATTCCACGTTCATCCGTACGCTGGAAGCCGAGTTTGGGATTGCGGAGCCTGGTGCGGTTGCCCGTGCATTGTCATCGATCGTCGACGTACGTCGGGCAAGATCGACACCGCGCGGCCGTGGCCGGTTGAAGGCGAACCTCGTTCGTCGATGCGCGGAAGAATGGTTCCTTCGTGACAAACCTCTGCGGGCACGATGCAAAAAGCCCGCGACCATGCGGAGCCTTCATCCTCGCCCAATCGCTTTGCTCCTGCGCTTTACGTTTGTAGCGCTGCCGTGTCTGATGCTGGTTGGCGCAAATGACGCCCAAAGCAAGGAGCGAACATGACGCGAAGTGGAGTCCTGCATATCGGAATGGTTTTTCTCGCCGTACCCATGGCGTTTGCGGCATGCGGCGGAGGCGGCGGCGCGGCGACCTCGGAAGGCGGTGGAGGTACCGGTGCGGCTTCCGGCGCTCTTCCGTGCGACGTCGCCGAAATCGTGAAAGCGCATTGCCAAAGTTGCCACGGAGCTACCGACGTTTACGGCGCGGCGTTCTCGCTCGTGACCCAGGCCGATTTTAACGCGGCAGCGAAATCCGACCCCTCGAAAAAAATGTACGAAATGGTCGATACGCGGATTCACAGCGCGATGACCCCGATGCCTCCACCTCCCAATATGCCGCTCGATAGCGCGGATCTGCAAACGCTCGGCGCTTGGCTCGCCGCCGGTGCCCCTTCGGGGACCGACAATTGCGGCGGCAATGGCGGAGCCGGTGGTACGGGTGGTTCCGGGGGCATGAGTGGTTTGTCATGTACACCAGACACGAAGCTCCGGGCCGCTGCGGCATTCACGATGCCCAAAGCGACGCAAGACGAATACGTCTGTTATGGTATCGACGTTCCGGTCAACGCCAAACGCCATATCACGACGATCGCCCCGGCCGTCGATAACAAGGTCATCGTGCATCACATGTTGCTCTTTTCCACGAGCTCCTCGCAGGATCCGAATCCCAAGCCTTGCGCCGGACAACCGCCCGACTCACGATTGCTCGCCGTTTGGGCTCCGGGAGGCCAGGCGCTCGAGCTTCCCGCGGAAGCGGGTATGCCCATGGAAGGGACGGGGCATTTCTTCGTTCAAGTGCATTACTCGAATTTGATGGCGCTCGACGGGCAGCAGGACCTGAGCGGGTTTGACCTGTGCACGACGGACAAACTGCGCCCCAACGACGCGGACATCATGGCGTTTGGCACGGCAAAGGACATCAATGTCCCGGCCCACGGAAAGCAGGACATCACGTGCGACGTTCAGGTCCCGGCGATGTTTCCGACCATCCATACCTACGGCGCCATGCCCCACATGCACAAGCTTGGAAAGGTGATTTCCGGCGAAGTCATCAAGAGCGGCGGAGGTGTCGAGCCCCTCTCGAACCGAGATCCGTGGGACTTCAATACGCAATTCTGGGATGCCACGACGTCGAAATTGGAGCCCAATGACATCATTCGCACGCGCTGCGCTTGGGACAACCCCACCGATACCGTCGCCAAATTCGGAGAAAAGACGTCCGACGAAATGTGTTACGTGTTTGTCTCGTATTACCCGCGCATCACGTCGCCCGACTGGAATTGGGGCGTTCCCACGGCCAATTCCACCTGCATCCCGACGCCGTAAACATCGTCATCGGAGCGCCTTCCCCGCCCTCGCTCATTGCCCGACGTACATCGTTTGCCATACCGGCAAAAACACGTACGCGCCGTTCGCGTCCTTCGGTGACACACCGCCCGCCTGCGTGGATCCGTGACCATCCATCGTCGCCGCCGACGTAATCAATCGATGGCTGTTTTCATAAGGCGCCGACGAGGAATCCACCGAAACAGGCATTCCGACAATCCCCATGTCCTCGAATGATTGCAAGTGCCCCGCGTGTTGCGTATCGGCCGTATGCGAGAAAGCGTAAAACAGCTCCCGAGGCGTCAACGGCGTCTTCTTCAACCACGCTTGCCCCGAATCGAGCGGCCCAGACAAACTCACGACCCGCTGCACCGAACGATGCAAACCAACCACCGCCGCCGAGCTCGCCCCGTGCGATATGCCCGAGATGATGACCTTGGACCATTTTGGTTTGTCGCCGTCGATAAAGTACGTCCAGTCACCCTGCGGTATCTGTTTCTGCAAGTACTCGAGCCCCTTGACGACGCGCGTTTCAATGCTGTCCGGCGGCTGAATATCGATCAGCGCATGATGATCGACGCCTTCGAATGCCTCGAGCCGACATCCCTCGATGTCCGCTCCACAATTAGCCACTCCATAATCGCTCACGTAACACGGACTCAATACGTGAAATCCCATCTTCGCGAGCATCTTGTTATGCTCCGACGAACCACATGTCCCCGGTTTGCCCGCGCCGTGCAGGTACACGACGAGCACTCCGCGCGAAGGGACGGTCGTATCGAGGCACCCGAGCTGCGTATTGAGGATAGCCGTTGCCGTGGGATCGGCCGCATCTGCGGTGAATTTGGCCTCGTAGATCTGCGGATTCGACGCGTCGACGTTGGGTCCCGGATCGACGACGCCTCCCGTTCCACCCGTTCCCGCGCTGCCTCCTGCGCCCCCGATATTGCCCCCACTGCCGCCGGTATTGCCCCCGCCACCGTCCGCACCGGTCGAGCTGCTCGACGTCGTCGTTCCCGCCGGTTCTCCCGAACATGCGGAAGCGGCGATAGGCAAAAATGCCGTGAAAGCAAGGATTGCAATGGGATACTCGTTCGATTGTCCAATTCGCATGGCAAGGTCTCCGGCGTCGGATGTTATGGACATCGAATGCCGATGGCAACACGAATGAGCGTCACCGCGTCAGCCGATGGGATCGCCCATCGCGTGCGTCGCGTAAAACATCAACGCATCACTTTCGGTGCCGCGGAACCCTGCACCACTTCTTCCATCGCCGCCTCTTCAATGGCCGCGTTCTCCAAATCGCCTCGAGCGATGGCTTCGAATGCGACGCGCACTTTCTGGTTGGCGCTCGATTCGACAGCCACCCGAATCTTGGCCTTGAATTCCGGATCCTCGTTTTGCGACAAGACCATCGCCGCCCCGATACGTCGATCCACCGGAGCGGCTGGATCTTCCAGCACCGCCGAGATTTGTTCCGGCGTGAGTTTGGCTTGACGATACCCGCGATCTTTGTCGAACAAACCTCGTAATGCTTGCCGCCAAGCCGCGCCATTACGATCCCCGCGATCCAATGCGGCGAGCGCCGCCGGATCCGCCGGGCGCTGATCCCGCAACGCCAAGGCATCACTGATACGCCGACGAACGACCTCCGCGGCTTCGGACTCGAGGTGTCGGGCTTTCGCGCGAACTTCGGTGCCATCGACGAGGTGCAGCGTGACGTGATCGTGGGCTGTGGTGACGGAATCGAGGTCCGCATAAGGGACAAACCGTCGCCCAAAACGATGCTCGACAATGACGCCGTCGGCTCCGATGACGAGGTGCGCCGGGCCAAAAATCTTGCGCACCAAGTAAAACCCAAGAATAAAAAAGACAATGCCCAAGGGTATCGGTACGGACCCGCCCTTGTTCATGGCGCTGCCGATTTCCTGAGCCGCGGCGAAAGAAACCCAGGGGCCGATGAGCCACACCATGGCATTGAGGAAATCGACGGCCCCAAGGCGAATGCGCATCGTCCGCTTCGACGCGTCCACGCCGAGCTGCTGGAGCAAGGCGGTGGCGGTTTCCGCGTCATCGACGTCGGCGCTCAAGATATTGCCGTCGCGGCGAACCAAAAACACGCGCTTCGCTTGCGGACTGTACCAACCTTCAATGCACTTTTCCGCTCCGAAGACGAGCGATCGGCCCCCTCGCGATTGAACCACGAGCCCGCGTTGTTCGAGCGCCATGGATTTACCGACGGGAAAACGAATGAAGCGAAAAATCAAAGACGCAATGGTAATTCCAGCCGAACCCATCATCGTCCAGCCGCATGCCGCAGCAAAGGCGGCCGGACCGCCGAGAAACGCAAAGAGGAAAATACTGATGAACGACAGCAACATGGTGGCCAGTGAAAACCACAGAATGCGGATCATCGTGCCGCGAAGTTCAAAGCCGATGTTGCGCAAAGGCGGCGTTTGCGGATTCAACGGCGGCGAAGGGTCCACGGGCTCGATCGGATCGGAGGACATTCAGGCTTGCGTATCACAGGTCGCGATCGCTTGACAAGTCGTTCCGACGCCCGGCATCTTCAGCGCTTTTTCGTTTGCTTCGACGATGCGGACTCGGCTTCGAGCATCGCCGCTTCTTCAATGGCCGCGTCCTCCAAATCGCCGCGCTCGATGGCCTCCAAGGCCACCCGCACTTTGCGATTGACGCTCGATTCGATGGCCGCGCGAATCTTGGTTTTCGCTTCCCCATCCCCGGATTGCGACAAGACCATCGCCGCTCCGATTCGCCGCTCGACGGGCGCCACCGGATCCACGAGCACCGCAGCGATTTGCTCGAGCGTGAGTTTGGCCTGACGATATCCGCCTTCTTTGCCGAATATCCGCGACAATGCTTCGCGCCAAGCCTTGATGTCCCGATGACCTCGATCCAAAGCCACGAATGCCGCCAAGTCCGCCGATCGTTCGTCGCGTAATGCCAAAGCTTCGCGTACTCGTTGCTGGATGATGTCCTGCTCTTCCTGCCCCAGATGTCGCGCTTTCGCACTGATTTTTTTGCCGTTGTGCAAACGCAACGTGACTCGATCATCGGTCGTGGAAATGGATTTCAGGTCTTTGTACGGGACGAATCGACGCCCGGAGCGTTTTTCGACGATGATGCCGTCGGCTCCGAGGACGATGTGTTCCGGACCAAAGAGCGTATGGACGATTAAAAATTCCACGAGAAAGATGAATGCGGCAATGGGTAACGACAAAGCGCCCGGCATTCCGAAGCGATTGCCGATCGCTTCGCCGAGTTGGACCGCTACGACGGGGCCGATGAGCCACACGAGGGCGTTCAAGAACCCCACGGAACCAAGGCGCATACGCATGGTCCGCTTGGAAGCGTCCAAGCGCAATCGTTGCAGCACCGTCGCTGCTGTCTCGGCATCGGGAACGTCGCAGCTGAGGATATTGCCGCCGCGAGTCTTCAGACAGACTCGCCGAGCTTCGGGCGAATGCCATCCTTCGACGAATGTTTTGGCTGCCCAAGCCCAATCCCGGCCGAGCCACTCGACGTGCAAAGCGTCTTGTTGCGCCCGCATGGTTTGTCCGATCGGAAAACGCGTCTGCCGCACGGCCGCAGTGACGAGCGCCGCGACAACCGCGGCCAAGAACGTCTTTGCGCATAAGGACGACAGGACTCGATATTCCTCGAAACGCGCGGCGACGAAGATGCCGATGAACGACGTCACGATCGTGAGCACCACGAGCCACAACGCCCAGGTCATGGTGCCTCGAGGCTCGAAGCGGACGTTTCGCAGGGGGGACTCGGATGACGCCGGTGCCGACGAATCAGCGGAATCGGAGGGCATTCAGGCGGACATAACACAAGACGCGTGGGATTGAAAGCGCGTGCGGGGATTGGCGCGCAGGCGGGATTGAGGCCAACCAGACGCAAATGTAAGCTGGACATGCTCGAAGCCTCGACGACGAGCCGTCGACCTGGTCATCACCTGCACCAACGCTGGACCGCGAGCCGTCGATGTCGGCTGGACATCGTCGACGCCTCATCGTCGAGGCTTCGACCTGGTCATCGCTTGCACCAAACCATCAACCGCGAGCTTTCGATGTAAGCTGGACATGGTCGACGCCTCGACGACGAGACTGCGAGCTGGTTGCGATGTGGTGCGCAGTCACGACGGCGAGACGTCGAGGTAATGGAGATAGGGTTGAAGCGTCGAAGATGGGTCGGGGAGCGATGACGAGACCGGCTATCGCTTCCCCGGCAGAAGCAGGTGCTCACCACAGTGTCCGATGTACACGACTGTTGTCTCCTCGCGCTTTTCGGTCCAGACATGGATCCGCGTTCCACCGGGTTTCGCGTGCATATCAAAATATTGCTTTCCCCGTCCGGGCACATCGATTTCCCGTTGCCCCCGACAGCTCGGACTGCGCCCTACTTGGGCACTTTCTCGCGACATTTGCACACTGCACGCCAATGTGTATCTCTCGGCCGCAAGTTCACGCGAAAGGCCCTCGTCCAATGCATTGGCGTAGACCTCGAGCGAAACGAGCGCATCGTAAAGCGTCTGCTCCGTACAATCGAGCGTCCATCGTTTGGCCGAATCTCTCGCCTTGTCGAGTACCACGATCCTCGGGCAATCCACCGCGGCCCGCTCCAATACGGCCAATGTCCCCGCAAGACCCAGCGTAGCAATCGCTCCGAGGCGCGAAGTCGTCGTTGCTACTTTGCAATGGTTTTCAAGTGTCGCTCGCTCATCCCCACGCAAAGCGGAATATGCGGGTTCCGTCAGACTCGATTGCGGGTCATACGAAAGGATCCAGCCATGAATCTGCGGATTGGTTAGAACGTGATGTCCCAAATGAACGACGGCGTCATTACGCCAATCCGGCTGCGCCGGAAGAGGTGGTTGTACTTGCTCGGGAGCCACGGCGTCGACGTCCAAGTCCGTCACGAACGGGCCTTGGCACAAGCGCAAGAGCAATTCGATCGAGCCTCGCCGTTCGGGATGACTGCGGTGCTTATTCGCCCAAGCGACAAACGGCCCCTGCCCTGTATCTTGACCGTGAAGCTCGGGATGCACGTACAAGGGCGCCGGTCCAAGACGCCGCTGGACGTCGGCCAGCTCGACCAAGACACCATCGAGATCGTTTCGATGAGCCATTCCGGTCACGAAATCGTGATTGAGAAACACGACCGGCATCAGCGCAAGAGCTCCGCCATGTCGATCATCGCTTGATCAAAAAAGCCGGGATACAAGCGCAAGACTTTCCCACGAGCATCCAAGGGCACCGGGTCGACGGTGGTTCGGCCGTCGTCTTGGCCGAAAAACAAGATGGACTGTTGTTCGACGGGGAAGCCATTTTTCACGGCCAGCTGAACCGCATTCACGATGTGCTCGCTGTGCGTTTCGACAATCACCTGGCGACCACGTCGCGCCAGTTCGATGATCATGTTGGCAAGGCGATGTTGCGCTCCCGGATGCAGATGCGCCTCGGGCGTTTCGATCATGACGAGGTCTCCGGGCTTGGAAACGACCGCCGTCGCGACGATGGGCAGTGCTTGGGAAAGACCAATGCCCACCTGGCCCAAACTCAACGAATCGGCAGAAGGTGTGTCAATCGCCATCGTGTAACCCAGCCGTGCGGGGACATCGATCTGCAGGGCGAGTTTTCCTTCGAAGATATACGACCACCAATCATTTAATGCGGAGAGCACGGGGTTACTAGACTCGTTGGCCTCGGATGCTCCGGGAATGACGAGGTCGCAACGTTGGCCTCGATGTCGCCACAAAAGTTCGGCGGTGTGTTCGCCATATCGTCCAATGGGCGGGCCGACTTTGGCTACGCGAGGGGCATAGACGGCTTGCGGAGGCATACGAAAGGGCCCCACTGCGTGGACGTGCGAGACTGAAATGGGAAAAAGTTGACCGAGCACGGCGTCCATCAACGGCGACACGCCAGGCATCATAATCGTAGCGATCGATCCGGGGTCGCCCAGGTAGATTTCGCCGATAGGGCGCATCTCGCCATCGCTTTCTTCGGTCCAGGTAAAGATTTCGTCCAAATTGTCCCGAGTAAATTTACCGGCGATGTCATCATAGCAATAATCAATCGCTTGCACACTAGCCGTGGACCGGTCCTCAAACGGCGCCCCGAATCGCCACACCACGTCGAGAAACGCATGCGATCCAATGGAATCGGCACGTAGACCCACGGAAAAAGCATTATCGGTTTTTCGGCCGCTCATGGTGACGACTTGGTCGAAAAGGCCGAGGTCACACCAGGGGCCGCTCAAGAGCAGATTGGCTCCACTGCGGGCTTCTTTGGATTGAATGAAGGCGAGGAGGATCTGAATGACGGAGCTTTTGCCGACGTTGTTGGGTCCGGCGAAGATGCTGAGGGGCGCGAGCTTGATGGCGGTGGAATCGCGGAAAGAACGAAAACCGTCGAGCGTGAGGTCATGCAACATCGGCCAAGGCTTTCATCCAAAGGTCGAAACGGAGTTTCAAGGCGGCCACCGAAATTGGCGAAGCCGCTACGGAACTTTTGAAGCGAGAATCTTCAGATGACTTCCGAAACGTCTCGAGCACGCGTCGCTCGATGCCCTCTTTGAATACCTTCGATTCGGGAAAATATACATCGAAACCGCAGAGAATGACCTCGATCAGCGAAAGGCTGATGTTTGGAGACCATGTCGAGGTCGCAGCGTCGTACCAGCAAAACGCATGCTCGCCGAACACTCGTCTGGTCCAATCGAAAGCGAGCTCTATGCGGGCTTGCAAGTCAATACGCGCAGAAAGAGGCTGCTTGTTGAGTTGCACGAGCATCTCGTTGAGAAACATGTTCATGCTTCCTCGATAGACATCAACTCCGAACACCATAAAAGCCAAGGTTCGCAGTACGACTTCTTCCAACAATGACCGCGAGAGGTTTTGATTCTCTCGAACCAGATGAAGCAACGAAAGCTCTGCATCGCCATGCGCCAACCGTCGGACCATGTCGAGTGCCGGACCTGGAAACAAGCCGGCTCGCATTTCTTGAGCCGTGCGTCTCCCACCACCGGCATTCAATCGTTCAAAGATCTCGAATTTGACTTCGGGCTTCGTTCCCGGCTGAAAAAGGAAACATGTGAGGGACGTGTTGTCGAATCGACGCTGCAATTTCGCATTCAAGTCGCCAAACGCGAGGCCATTGAGCTCCGGTAGAAAATTGAGCCCTTCCAATGCATATTTCCCATCGTAAAAAGTGAACAATGCGCGCAAGCGCTGCTCGCCGTCAATCACCAGCGTGCGACCATCGTTTTCTTCGGAAAGATAAAAAGCCGGCAAGGGAATCCTGGTCAACACAGACTCGACGAGTCGGCTACGCAGCCGGATGTCCCAACCTAAATCAAGCTGGGACTCATCCACCAGATCGAGCACTTTGGTGCGCCATTGCCGATAAAGGGCGTAGATCGTCGGCTCCACCTTCGCGACCTGCAAAGGCCACGAGATGTCCGGGATCGGTGCAGGCTGCTTAGCCGAAGCATCATCGAAATCCTCGATGACGTCATTGTCCTCCCGGGAGCTCTGAGCGGAAGCGCTGCGCTTAACCATCGCGGCGAGACGCTACCATAGGACATCCGCACAGGCACATAAAAAAATTTGGGCGGAATACTTCACCGCACGCCTCGAAGAGGCGCCCCCCCGCGCCTCCTCAAAAGGTGCCAACCTCCCTTCACGCGGACCCAAATCTACCGCTACCGGCCGAAATTAGCACGCAACCAAGCGAGCGGATCGAGCCCTTCATGACGCGTAACCCCGCGATGTCTGGTCACGTGACCGTTTCGCGACCCTTTCCGGTCGACGCTCTTGACGCTGCATTCTTGGCCATTAGAGCGGCGCACGATCGCGGTGATAGAGACGGGGCAAAAGTCGCATGGATTGACCTTGGCGCGTTGCTCGGATTGACCCCCGCTGAAATAGCCCCGCGGTCAACCGTAAAGCGCCCTCGCAAGCGTTCGGCGTAGCTCGTACAATCACCCGCCATAACAAACCCGAGGACCCTTGGGGGCGCGGATCGAGGTCGCTGGATCTCAATCAGCGACGGATCCCGTCTCGACGACTTGACACCCGCACAGTGATCCGTCATCCATTCACGCGCTGAACGGGCGGACTGTTCTTCCCGTGCAGATCT
>CAYSYX010000165.1:0-17489 GCA_964435055.1 uncultured Polyangium sp.
GCTGCTCAGGCCGCGGCATTTGCCATACACGAGCGACAGGACGTTGCCCGCGGCATACGGAACGACCGTCGACAATTCCTCTTCGTCGTTACGCACGGTGCGCAAAAGTCGCTCTTCCAAGCTCGAAACGGCCATTGCGTCATGCGTACTGAGCTCGGCCCATGGATGCCCGTCGCTCCACGAATCGAACTCGAACGGGCGTGGTTTCTCTTCGATCCGATCGATTTTATTGAAGACGTAGAATCTGGGAATATGGCCCGCACCGATTTTCTCCAGAATCTCGTTTGTCGTTTCGAGGTGCAATTCTCGTTCGTAATCGGACACATCGACGACGATGACGAGCAAAGACGCCTCGGTGATTTCCGCCAATGTCGATTCGAAGCTCGCCATGAGTCGTTCCGGCAAACGGCGAATGAATCCCACCGTATCGCTGATGAGCACGTCACCTCCGTGGCGACTCAAGCAGCGCGATGTGGTATCCAAGGTTTCGAACGGCATGTCTTTCGCCGACAAACCCGCTGCGGTCAGCGCATTCATCAGCGACGTTTTTCCGGCATTTGTGTATCCGACGAGCACCATTCGTTTGCACGACGTGCGTTGTCGGCGTTGCGTTCGACCGGATGTTTCCAGTTTGTCGAGGGCTTTTTGCAATTCTTCCAGACGCCCATCGATTTTCCGGGCCATCAATTCCGAGGCTGTTTCACCGGGCCCGCGGGCTTTGGTCATACCTCCGGTTTGTTGGTCCATATCGAGCCCGACGCCTCGAATCCGCGGCCGAAGAAATTCCAGCTGCGCGATTTCGACTTGAATGCGGGCGCGCCGCGTTTTGGCGTGAGCGAGAAAAACGTTCAAAATGATCGCTTCTCGATCACAAATGGGCAAACCCGCCAAATCTTCGAGGTTGCGTGTTTGCGACGGAGAGAGCTCCGCATCGAGCACCAACATGGTGGCCCCATGCGCGCGAGCTCGCGCCGCGATATCCCGAGCCAATCCTTTTCCCAGCAAGGTGCGGGGATTGCATTGCCCCAGATAACAGACCTCCTGACCGACGACGTTACCTCCTTGGCTTTGCACCAAGGCTACGATTTCAGCCAATTGAGCATTGCGAATATGCGCATCGCGCTCTTCCCCCACGGAGACGACGTACATTGCACTTTCGTCATGTGCGGGGGCGGGAGTTTTTCGGGCACTCCAAGTTTGAACGATCTCTTCCCATTGTCCTTCGTCCGCAAGGGGTACTTCCGCGTGCTCGGAAATGGGTTTCGAGCCAAATGTAGCCATACAATGATTCTCCTATCGACCATCGACGAAACCAGCGAAACGATGTCCTGCGTCGATGGAGAACAATCGCGTTTTACGCGACAATGCTTCAATCCATCGAACGCGCGCAGCCGACCGGCGAATGGGTCGTCGTTTCTCGTTATGCGCTCATGCGCAAAACATGGAGAAACGCCAATCACCAAATCGGCGAGTTGGTGCTCATCAGCCCATTGATTTCTCGGCTCGCACCGGAAATCGGAATCGATAGCGCTCGAAATACACGAGTATTCCTCGCTCGGTCGTCCGAAATCGGAGATCGACGATCATTCTATGGGCCATGGGCAGTCATGGAGTCCCTGCGCAATCCGGAGCGTACACGAACGCGTCATCCAGCGCGTTGGCGAGCGCGTCGTTCAGCGTATCGACACGCAAGCATCACGGTTTGCCGCGAGGGAACTCGAGCGGCTTTAGATGAAGATGAAGTTGAACATGCGCATGGCCACGCGAGACTACGCCAGGCAATCACGAGGTGCAAGAACTTTTTTCGGGTCGCGAAAAAAAAGTCTCGAGTTGGGAAAATCGACTTTTAATGGCAACGGAGGCCTCGCCAATAGGTCGACGAATCTCGAATCTCCATCTACGCGTCAAGGTCCCCCTCCCGAATCCACCCCATCGCCCTTATGAGGTCCGGGCATGACGAGTTCCGACGACTCATTCGACGTTCTTGTGATTGGATCCGGTTTCGGCGGCCTGGGTGCTGCATTGTCATTGGCCGAAGGTGGTGCCCGCGTTTTGGTATGCGAGACGCTAAAGTATCCCGGAGGCTGTGCGAGCACGTTTTCGCGATCCGGATATGCATTCGAGGCCGGCGCGACCTTGTTTTCGGGATTCGACGACGACCAGCTTTTTGGCCGATGGATTCGCAAACATCGGCTGGACGTGACCATCGACTGGATCGACCCGCTCGTGCAATTGCGCACGCCCGCATTGCATTTGGCCGTTGGGCGCGATCGCGAAGCGCTCGTATCGGCGTTGGTTTCGTTGCCGGATGCGCCCGAGAAAAACCTGCGTGCATTTTTTGACAAACAAGCCGAAGTCGCCGCCACCTTGTGGTCGCTTTTCGATGATCCCGCGCTCCTGCCGCCTCTTTCCGCGTCGGCGATCATGAAGCATCTTCTGCGCAGTCCTCGATATGCGTCATTGCTGCCGCTTTTGGGCAAACCCTTGGGTTCGGTGCTCGCGTCCATGGGCCTCGACGGATTCGAACCCTTGCGCCATTACTTGGATTGTTTGTGTCAAATCACCGTGCAATGCGACGGGGCAAGTGCCGAAGCTCCCTTTGCCATGGCGACGATGGATTATTACTTTCGAGGAACCGGGCACGTGCGCGGCGGAATTGGTCAATTGGCCTCGGCGCTGGCAAAAGCCATTGAAGCCTTGGGCGGGCTGGTGCGATTTTCGACACAGGTCAAAGCGCTCCAACGAGACGGCGACGTTTGGCGAGTACAAACACGCAAAGGTGAAGTGCGCGCCCGCTCCGTCGTGGCGAATCTTTTGCCGCAGAATCTCCGCGCGCTCGTGGGGGCCGATGCGCAGGAATTGCCGCGATTGAATCAATTGGCGCTCGATGTCGAATCCGGCTGGGGAGCGGTCATGTTGTATTTGGTGGCTCGAGCGCCCGAAAATGCTCCGGAAAAACCATTGCATTTGGAGCTCGTGGCCGATGGCGCACGACCATTTACCGAAGGAAATCACGTATTCGTGTCGATCAGCGGCCCCGATGACCGGGGGCGTTGTCCTCCGGGGCACCGCACGTTGACGTGTTCGACGCATATTCCCTTGGCTGCATTGCGAAATCGCTCGGCCGATGACCAGGGCCGGATCATTGCGGACGTGCAGGCGCGTATGCGCGAGGTCTTGGCTTTGCGTGCGCCGGAATGGTGGAACAATGTGACGTTTTCCATGACGGCGTCGCCGCGGACATTCGAGCGTTTTACGGGACGATCGGGCGGCGCGGTGGGAGGTATTCC
This sequence comes from uncultured Polyangium sp., assembly GCA_964435055.1. Taxonomy (GTDB): domain Bacteria; phylum Myxococcota_A; class Polyangia; order Polyangiales; family Polyangiaceae; genus Polyangium. Next base: position 3,291 of record CAYSYX010000165.1, read on the forward strand.
TCGACGCGCGGGCCTTGGGCATTATCTTTCGGCGTGGCCGCGACCTGTGCTTCCCGGCGTTTGGATGGTGGGAGATTCCGTTTTTCCGGGCCAGAGCACCCTGGCGACGGCGATTGGCGGAAGTCGCGTCGCGCAGGCCATTTTATCCGGCGCGCGATGATGTTGGCCTTATGGTTGAAGGCTCCCGAGGTCGTCGTCACTTGCACTGCAGAGCGTCGAGTGGACCTGTGGCAAAGCGCCAGCGCATGCCGCAGTGCCCCCGCAGGGGCGGTCCACGCGGCGTTCGTTCTTCAATGGTGTTCGTTTCCAGCCGCGACGTGACATCGCGGACAGTTGGCTGACTGCATTCGACCTCGGGAGCACGACGAGTCAATCACGACGGCAGGCGCGACGCAAGCGTGTTTGTCGATAACCACGGACGTTGTCTTTTCGTGGGTTCTCGCCGCGCGACTTTCTTCGATGCCCAGGAGCGCGGTGTGGTTCGCGGTGGATGGGAAAGTTTTGAAATCACCGGTGATTCGGCATCTCGAGTCACCCGCTTGACATCAACGCCAAATTATGCGAAACGCGCCGCGACGAACTCGGAGAACCTGCGAAGCCATGCGCCAACAACATTATCGTTTTGCTCATCAAGTTCTCATGAATGCGGTTTTGCGCGATCCTCTCGGCTGGTTCGCGCAGGCTGCAACCGATGGCCAGACGATGATTCGCAATGCGTGGGCGACTGCGGGCGAAGGCCTGGGCCCCCAGGATTGTGCGGATGGCTCGAGTTTGACCATTGCGCCTTTATCGCCGGCTCCAGGCGTTGATGCGCTGGTCATTTCGTTGCCTGCGCCGACGGCGCCCACCGAATGTTTTTTCATTGCCGTGGTTGGTGTCGTGGGCGTGGGGCCTCGCTATTTCGGCGCCGCGCGCGGCGTCGATGGTGAAGGCGGAGTCACTCGCGCGTATTGGGCCGAATGGAAAAACGTCTCGCTCGGGCTCGTGCACCTGCGTGGTGAAGATCTGCCCACGATTACTGCGGAAGCGCTGGTCCACGCGGCTGCCGAGGAAGTGCGCGACAACCTTCGGCCTCCGAAGGACAAACCCAAACCGCGACGAAAGTCCAAGCTCCTTCCATTGTTGGGTGGTCTCGGTGTACTCGGCGCCATCATTGGATACTTGGTGTATCTCGAGCAATTTCGCGATGTGCGAATTCCGGCGGAGGAGGTCTCGAGCGTTCTTTTGGGCCCGCCCACGCGGCGCGGGACGCCATTCGAGATCAACTTTACCTGGAATGGTTCCGGTTATGCCACCAATCATGTCTGGCTCGTGGTCGACGAGGGGCTGGCGGAGGGCGGTAAATTCGAAGTTTCCGGCGAGATTCAATGCGATTCGAGCCCGTCGCAAGTATTTCGGGCCGATGTTCCGAGCAAGGCGGCGCATAACGTCGTCAATGGTTCCAATGGCCAATTCTCAGGCTGGGTCTGGTTCCAAAGCGAATACCACCGCCATTCGGCCGAGGCACACAAGTGCAAAGGAATGATCGCGCCGAAAGTCGGCGTATGGAGCAAGGCGCGTGTCGTCGTGACGCAAAGTCGGCGACCGAGCGATTGGATCGGCAATTAGGAGTTTCGAGGAGGAGGTATTTTCATGCAACCTACATGGCCATTTCATCTTGCGTTGGTTTTGGTGGTCGGATCGATGGCGTCTTGTGCGGCTTCCGGCGGTAATTCGACGGGAGGTGGCGGCGGCAACGGCACAACCACGAGCAGCTCATCGGGCGGCAATGGGACCGGAGGGCAGGGGACCGGGGGAGACATTATCATCGGCGCCGGTGGAAGCGGTGGTACGAGCTCGGGGTGTATGGATACCGCGGGCGTCGACGATGACAAGGACGGTTTCACGAACGAGGCGGGTGATTGCAATGATTGCGATCCGAACGTGAATCCGGGCGCAATCGAAGTCGTCGGCGAAGCCGGTTCGATGCCTGCCGACGAAGATTGCAATGGCCAAATCGACGACGTCGCTCCCTTGTGCGACGACGCATTGACGTTGCTCGATGCGGATCCGAAAAATGGCGCACGCGCCGTGGACCTGTGTCGATTCGTAAATACGCAGGATCCAAAGGACAAGGGTTGGGGGGTTCTTTCCGCGCAATACGTACGCGCCAATGGCCAGTCTACGCCGCAGCCCGAGCAATTCGGCATTTTCGACGGATTCGGCGCGAATACCCACGTGCAGCTCGGACAACGATTGCTCGCGCTCTCGACCGGACGAGCCCGCAGGCCGGGTGATCCCAATCCCTGCGGAAGCGGTACATGCAATGCTGCGGGCGGACAAACGACAGCGCCGGCCGGGTTTCCTCAGAACTCGGCGAATTGCCCGCTTGATACGGGCGTCAATGACGACGTGGCGCTCGAAGTGAAATTACGCGTTCCCACGAATGCGACGGGATATCAATTCCTGTTCGATTTCTATTCGTTTGAATTCCCCAGCTTCGTTTGCACGCCGTTTAATGATCAATTCATTGCGCTCGTCGATCCACCTCCGATGGGGTCGCAGAACGGCAACATCTCGTTCGATTCGAACAAAAACCCGGTGAGCGTGAATCTCGCATTCTTCAATGTCTGCGATCCGGCGAGTAAAATGTATTACGCTTTCAGTTGCGTCGGCACGTGCCCGTCGCCGCCGAATCCATATTGCCCGCTTGGAACGATGCAACTTCAAGGCACCGGATTCGATACGTGGTCGACCGAGGGAGGCGCAACGGGCTGGTTGACGAGCTCGGCGCCGGTGAAGGGGGGCGAAGAAATCACCTTACGCTGGGCGATCTGGGATACGGGGGATTCGGCTTTGGATTCCACGGTGCTCGTGGATGGTTTTACTTGGATTACCAAGGCGGGAACGGTGGTGGTGCAGACCGAGCCGTTGCCGGTACCCAAATAACGCCGATGACGCACGTCAGATCCTAGGCTGTTGAACTCGGCCAAACCGCGATCCTGCGGCGTCTTTCATCGTTCAATCGGACCGGGCAGGAGAAACGGATACGTTCGGCGACGAACCTTCGTTTGCCATGCGCGATCCATTCGCCGCAGGCGTTGCAAAAGCGCCCACGTGCCGGCGTCGTCCGCGTAATACGCGCGAATCTCTTTCTCCGATATCCGCGGCGAAAACCTCTCCCCCAATGCCTCCAGAAAGAGCGCGGTCTTGGCTTCGAGTTTTTCCTTGATCAGGTTGCCGAGCAAATCGAGGACGATGCCGCGCGGAACGTAATATTTGTCGAGAATATCGCGAATCATGAGTTTCTTGACGGGAAATCGCAATGCCCACGGCAACGACGCCAAGAACAGATCCACATCGAGTTTTTCCGCGCCTCGGGTATCACGCAGCATCGGCGTCGTCACGTCCAGGTACGACAATTTTCCGTCGACGAGCGCCCAATTCGACAATTGTCCATCGATGCCGACATCACCTCGGGCCACTCGTTCAAACCGGGCCACGAGGTCCAAAAAAACGCTCCGAGCCGCATCGTCATCGGCCGTCTTCAGCCATTGCGGCAAAAGCGTCGATCCCGCGAGCTTCGGCTGCACGCAATACACGCGCCGACCTTCGCCCGGGCCTTCGAGCGTCACGAGTTTACTTGGCGTCGCCATGGTCCCGCGATCCGCCAGCACCTGCAAGTATTCCTCGAAGACCGCAGCATAAGCCGCACGAGCGGGTTCGTCTCGAAATACCGGCAAACGTTTGCACGCGAATGTTTCATCTCCACGACCGTATTGCAAAACGCACGAGATTTCGCCATAACCCAATAGGAGCAAATGCGACGTATCTCCCGTACGTAATGCCTGGTCGAGTGCGGCATCGAGCTCTTCGAGTTGCGCGGCCGTCGGGAAAGAAAGCGGCTCAATCATGCCCGAATGTCCTGCGCACGACAGCGATGAGCTCGGTCAGTTCGTCCGATGTAATCGTGAGCGGAGGCAAAAATTGCAATACGCGCGTGTCGTTGTTGGCATATACGGCAAAAACGCCCGCGTCGTAGAGCATTTTCGCGGCGAGCATGCCGCCTCGTTCCATGGGAAAAACCAGCCCCATCATCATCCCGCGTTGCCGAATCGAGAAGGGCAGACCCGAAAGTTCAATGGCCAGACGAGCCGCCGTATACCGAACGTGCTCGAGAAACCCATCGCTTTCCACGATATCGAGCGTCGCGAGCGCGGCGATGCACCCGAGCTCCGCGCCTCCGAACGTGGAGACGTGAATGAACGGATGCTGCAAAAAGAAATCATGCAGCGGGCGCGTCATGAGCGTCGCGGCAATGGGGTAAATACCGCCGGAGAGACCTTTGCCGGTCATCACGATATCGGGATGCAAATCATCCTGCGTATGGCACCACATCGAGCCGGTACGGCCAAGTCCTGTTTGCACTTCGTCTATGATGAACAAGGCTCCGCGGTTATGACAAACCCGTTCGACGTGGGCCAAGTATCGCTCCGAAGCAATGGGCATACCGAGCGTGGCGGGAATTGGTTCGACAATCACGGCGGCGGTGTCGTCGTCGACCACTTTATCGATGGCGTCCGCGTCGTTGAATGGAATTTGCTTGAAATGGGGCAAGTTTTCCCCAAACGCGTCACGGTATTGCGCGTCCCCGGTCGCGAGCGCGAGGCCCGTATGTCCGTGATATCCGCCGGAAATCGAGACGATCGTGCGTCGTTTCGTCGTCGCTCGGGCCACTTTGATGGCCAAATCCGTCGCTTCGCCGCCTCCCGTCGCAAAGACGACGCCTTCGAGACGCCCATGGGTCGTGTTCGCAAGTCGCCGTGCGAGACACGCGCGAATGCCCGACACCAAATGGTGGTTTCCAATGTCGACATGGTCGAGGGCATCGCGAACGGCGGCAATTACGCCCGGATGTCGATGCCCGAGGTTGAAGACGCCGCCATTCGAATGGCAGTTGAAGAATCGGCGTCCATCGAATGCGTCGTAAAAGAAAACACCTTCGCGCCGTCCCATGACGACGTCGAAGCCGAATTCACGGAACGTCGCGACCTTTCCGGGTGAGACGTGACGAGCGAATGCGGCAAAGGTTGCTTCGCGATCCTCGTAGGTCAAAGCGTATTTCACACGAAGACGGTTACAGAAAAACGCCGGCGAAGCAAGCACGGAGTGCAGTCAGTTCACGAATCGCCTCACTCCGCCGCAGCCGGCTCGGCATCACCCTTTTCGCTCGCCAAACCCATTTTCGCCTTCAGGTTCTCAATGGCCAGGTAAAACGCCGGCACCACGACCAGCGACAACAACGTCGAACTAACCACGCCTCCAATGACCGATATCGCCATCGGTGCGCGGAATTCGCTGCCATCGCCGCGCGACAACGCCGTCGGCAACATACCCAGCACCATCGCCGCGCTCGTCATCAAAATCGGTCGCAATCGCTCCGGACCGGCTTCCAATATCGCCTGCAACGGCGATTCTCCGTGTTCGCGTACCCGGACAATCGCTCGGTCGACCAGCAAAATCGCGTTTTTCGTGACCAGCCCCATCAGCAAAATGATGCCGATCATCGCGCCCATCGCCATCGACGTATCCGCCAAGAAAAGCCCCAAAACCGCGCCGACCAGCGCCAGCGGCAAGGTCAGCATGATCGTCAGCGGATGAATGAAGCTCTCGAATTGCGACGCCAGCACCAAGTAAATGAAAATGACCGCCAAGAGCATCGCCGTGCCCATCGATGCGTTCGTATCGGTCATTTGCTTGATTTGCCCGTCGTAAAACACCGTCGTTCCCGCGGGTTTTTGCAAAGCATCGATTTTCGGCTGAATCTCCGCGACGATATCGCCGAGCGTTCGTCCGCGCGGCGTCGCCCAAATCGCCACTTGGCGCCGACGATCCTCACGCTCGATGACCTGCGGCCCTTCGCCTTGTTCGAGCCGCGCCACATCGGCCAATGTCACCGCGCCTTTGGGTGACCACAGAGTCAGTCGCTGCAAGTCCGCCGGATCCGCACGATCTTCCGCCCGCATACGCACGCGAATCGGCACCTCGTCTTTGCCCTGACGCAACTTGCCCGCTTCTTCGCCTTCAATCGCCGTGCGCAACGTCATCGCCAATTGCGCCACGCTGATGCCTTGATCGGCCGCGCGTTGACGATCCACCTGCACCCGCATTTCCGGCCGCCCCGGCGTGTATTTCACCTGCACGTCCGTAATGCCCGGTGTGCCGCGTAAAACCGCGCCGATCGAATTCGCCACCGATTCGATATCGGCATACGACTCACCGCGCGCCAAAATCATGATCGGCGCCTGCACACCCGCGCCTTCGACGAACGCCGGATCCGTGATGACCACCGAGGCATCGGGCAACGCTCGCGCGACTTCGCGTACCTGATCCTTGATCTGCGAAAGCGTCAGCGTTCGCTCGTTCTTCTTCGACGTCAGCACGCGCCACTGCACTTTGTTCACTTCGCTGTTCGGCCCGAGCGTCGCGTACACCGTGTGAATTTCTTTGTTCTCCAACAATTTCTTTTCGGCACCAAACGATCGGCGAGCCGTTTCATCGAGCGACGTGGCTGCCGGGAACTCGACTTCCACCATCATTTGCCCGCGATCTTCAGGGTTCACGAAGTCCGAACCCATCAGGCCCAAGATCACGCCCGTGCCGATGAGCGACCCGAACGCCAAAAGGCCCACGATGAGCTTGTGCCGAACCACCCACTCGAGCATCCCGCGATATGCGTTGTCCATCGACGAAAACAGCCATTCAAACGGCCGCTTGAGCCACTTGAACGCGTCTTCGTCTTCATGCGTCAGGCTCTTCGAGAAGCGCGACGACAACATCGGGTCGATCGTGAACGCGACAAACAGCGACACGAGCACCGCGCCCGACACGGTCAAACCGAACTGTCGGAAGAATTGCCCGACGATTCCCGTCATGAACGCGACCGGGACGAACACCGCGACGATCGTCATCGTCGTCGCCAGAACGCTGAGCGCGATCTCTTTCGTCCCGTTCAGCGCCGCATCCATCGGCGCTTCGCCTCGTTCCAAGTGTTTGAAGATGTTTTCGCGCACGACGACGGCGTCGTCGATGAGCAGCCCGATCGCCAGCGACAAACCGAGCAGCGTCATCATGTTCAGGGTAAAACCCAGAACGTACATCAGGAAAAACGTCGCCACGACGCTCGTCGGAAGAGCCACCGCGCTGATGAGCGTCGATCGCAAATCGAGCATGAAAATCAGGATGATGAAGATCGCCATCGCCCCGCCGTACCAAATCGCGATCTGCACCTCATGCGCGTTTTCCTTGATGAACGTCGATTGATCCAAGATGAGCGACGTTTTCAGGTCCTCCGGAAACGCCTTTTCCAGCTCCGCGAGTTTGGCGCGTACGGTGTCGGCGATCTCGACCGTGTTGCGACCGCTCTGCTTGATGACCTCGAAAGCCACGGCTTCTTCGGTATTGACGCGAATCCGCGTCCGCATTTCCTCGAAGCCGTCTTGCACATCCGCCACGTCCCGCAGACGCACGGACGAACCGTCCGGAGACATCGCCACCACGATGTCGCGGATCGCATCGACTTCGGCGAGCTCTCCGACGGCCCGCACGCTGATTTCTTTCACGCCGTCTTCGTAACGACCCGCGGGCACCGTCAAATTGGCCGCCTTGATCGCCCCGACGATCTGCGCCGGCTGCACGCGCAACGCATCGATCCGCGCGCGATCCAGCTGCACTTTGACTTCGCGCTCCGCACCGCCGCGAATGTTCACGGCGGCCACGCCGTCCACTTGCTCGAGCGCCGGACGAATCACATCATCGGCGTAATTGCGGATTTCGCTGAGCCCTCGTCGGCCCCGCAGCGTGTAAATCAACACGGGCACGGCATCGGTATCGAGCCTGCTTATGACCGGTTCTTGGATGTCGTTTGGCAGTTTGAACCGCGCTTGCGCCACACGTTCGCGCACTTGAGTCGCGGCTTCTTGAACATCCACATCCAGCTTGAAAATGACCACGGTCGTCGACACGCCTTCGCGGGAAAACGAACGCACGCGATCGATGCCGTTGAGCGAAACCACGACGTCTTCGATGGGCTTGGTGACTTGCGTCTCCATCTCCGCGGGGCTCGCGCCGGGATAAATGATCGTCACGCTCACGACGGGAAACGCGACGTTTGGAAACAAGTCCGTACCGAGCTTCTTGTACCCGACGACGCCGAGCACCAAGAGCGCAACGGCCACCATCACCGTGAAAACGGGACGTTTGATCGCAATAGCCGAAATGTTCATGCCATTCCTCGAACGTGAATAATCGTCAGGACAAACTTTATTTCGCTGCCGGATTCAGATCGATCGGGTCGCCCTCTTTGACTTCGCTGCGGGGACGAGCCACCACACGCGCCGACGGATCCAGCCCCTTGCGCACGTAAATCACGTTGTTGTCGCCGTTCGAATACGTCACGCGCACCAGATGCGCTTTGCCGTCCTGCACCAGAACGAGTTCGTCTTGGGAACCGGGACGAACCGCTGACGCCGGAAGTTCCAGCGCATCGATGCTGTCTTGAGCCAGGATGTGGGCTCGGACAAACGATCCGGACAACAAGCCCGAATCCGGGCCGTTGGGGATTTCGGCGACGAGCGGCACGCGGCGAGTCTGCGGATCGAGCGAAGAAAGCACGGCCGTGACTTTGCCCGTGGTGCTCGAGCCATCAATCGTCACCGTGGAACCCGTGGCCACGACGCGCGCGTCACTTTCGGACAAGGACGCGGCCAGCTTGAGCACCGAGGTATCTTCGAGGTGGAACAAGGGTTCGCCCGGACCAACGATCTTGCCGATACCTGCGGGGGCGCGCGTGACGAGCCCGGTGAACGGAGCGGTCAGGGTTGCGTTGCCCAACGAAACCGAAACGAGTTTTACCTGGGCGCGGGCTTGTTCGAGTTGCGCGGCGGCGAGAAGCGCACGTTGGGTCGCGGTCGTTTTCTCCGCTTCGGCGATGGCGTTTTGCTGGAACAACGTATCCGTGCGTTTTTGCGCGTCCTTGGCCATGTCGAGCGAGATCTCGGCGACCTTGACGCCTGTTTGCGCCACGCGGGCTTGCGCTGCGGCTTCGGCGGCATCCACGATGCCCAGTACTTGCCCGAGTTTTACCTGGTCACCCGTTTTGACTCGGATGGCGAGCAATCGGCCGCCCATTTTGAACCCGACGTCCGCCTGCTGCATCGGCTCCAGCGTGCCCGTGATGTCCACGCGCGGCTGCCATTTCGTCGCTTTCGGCGAGATGATTTCCACACCCAAGGCCGTCACGACCGTGGCTTTCGGATCCGCACCGACGGCCGCTTGTGTTTGTCGCGACGCATCGAGTTCTTTCTTCTGCGCCAATTTCCCTTTGACGCGGACGGCGACCAGCGCGCCCGTAGCGATGATCGCGATGATGGCGACGATGGCCCATCCATTGAATCGTTTCGTGGACGGCGTCGTATTCGCAGCTATCGTCATTTCGACTGGGCCTCCCCACGCGGCGTTCGAGGTGTTTTCGCCGCGGAATGAACTCTGACTTCCTGGTCAACAATGGTGCGCACGTTCGGGGCAAACAGCCCGCGCGTGATCAAATCCTGAGCTTGCCGCGCCCATGTCTCGACGTCCGGACGTTTGGGCTGCTTGATGAGCTCGCGAACGAGACGTTCGTACGTCCCTGAAATGAGCCGCGCGACGATCGCCGGGTCGATGTCGCTTCGATACAATCCGCGCGACGTGGCGTGCGAGATCCACGCTTCATGATGCGCCACGATGCCCGCGGCAAATTCGTCGATGAGGTACGCGTAAGGCGAACCTCCTCCGCCTTCCAAGATCATTTTCATGATGCCGCGGTTTTGCCAGCAAAACTCGAAGAGCTCGATGCTCTCACGCAAGCGGTTTTCCAAGAGCGAAGGGATGTCTTGCGGCGTGTTGATCGTCTCGGTGTTCGTCGATTTCGCCGCCATGGCGAGGCGCGCCAAAACTCCTTCGACAATCTGCCGAAAACAATCTTCTTTGCTCTCGAAGTGCAGGTAAAAAGCACCCTTGGATACGCCCGCCCGCGTCGTGATCTCTTCGACTTTGGCCGCGGAAAGACCACGATCCGAAAACACCGCTTCCGCGGCTCGGAGCAAAACGATACGGGTTCGAGGGTCGGCGACGCGAGGCATTATTATTGACCGGTGGGTCACTATGGGGAGGTAACCCGACGCGGTCAAGAGGGAGATCGCGACAAAGCTGAAGAGCGGCGGATTCGCCGTTATTCTTCGAGGCGTTTGAGTGTGCCGTCGCTGGAGACCGAGCACGTGGCGGAGATGGTACCGCTGACGGTCACAAAGAAGTTGATCTCCATTTGCAGAGTATTGTCGTTCAGCGTCAAAGTTCCATCTTCCACGGTGAAGCTCGTCGTAACGCCGTCGGCATTGGTCGTTGCCGGGCAGCTGGTTTGTCGCACATTGGCTTGATCGTCATCGTTGATATCGGCGATGAACGTTGCTCCGCAATTCGACTCCCAGGTCACCGAGTCACCGTTATCCGCCAAGGTGACTTGAACGGCGTCGCTGGATGGAGGGACGGATGAGCCATCCGAACAGAATCCCGTCGAGGAGAGTGTCCCGACAAACGTTCCGTTCCATTCCGGACCGCAACCCATGAGACCGAGACAAACGAAAACGAGGCTTGTGTTTCTCATGCCCGCAGTGAATCGCGGACGGTCATGTTCGACAAGGACGCGAGTATTTCACTTTATTTCGCCACGAACGTTCCGCCGGTGGCTTTGGCCAGACCTTCGACGACGAGTCTTCGATCCGTGGAGTAATCGCCCTTCGTTCCCGTGACGAGGAGGGACGTGACGATCTTGCCGGCGCGTAAATCGTAAACGAATACGTCAATGCCGTTCTTGCCGAGTCGATACGCGGCCAGCCATGGCAATTGAAATGAATGCTGCAAGCGCCGGCTGAGGTCTTCCGCCGGTTCGCCCATGAGGTACGACGCCATGGGGTTTTTCGGCCCGGTCCAGTGCACCGCGTACATGATTTCGGATGATAAATACAAATTCCCGTATTTGGGACTTTCGTCGATGTTCAGCAGCTCGTCGACCGTGACGATGTCGATGTTGTTTTGAAGGGCGCGATCTTCGTACCATACCGGCGTGGGCGAGAGTTTTTCCTGGATAGTTTGCAAATCGCCGACGGGCGGAAGACGACTCGCAAATTGGGAAAACTTCTGGCGCATGGCGGTGCCGTCCGGTCGGTGCATTTCAATGACGTCGCGAATCGTCGGCCCGCCGAAGAAATAATACCCCATTGCAATCCCCGCGGCGAACGTCATGGCGACGATGACGCGGAGCATTCGGCTGTCTTTGGGCGCGGCATGGTTCGGGTCGAAGGCGCTGAGGAGCATTCCGCCAAAAACGAAAGGCATGGCGAGGCCGGGAATGAGAAAATAAAGATGCGTTTCCGACGTGAGCGACAGGGTATGATTGTCGTACACCACGGGGCGTACAAATGGTTTGAGAAGAAATACCAATCCCACCAAAATGACGGGGATCGTCCCGAGCTTTCGTCGCCCCGATCCGTACACGAGAAATCCCAGAATGCTCGCGACGACCGCGATCACGGGGGCTCGGCTGGTCGCGTCATAACGATCGAGATAATAAAACGTCGGCAGGGTGAGCAGGCCGAAGAGCGCGGCATAAATGGCGAATAGAATCTTGCCCCGCAATATCGCGGCCGGGGATGGGGGCGGTGGAGGTGCGTCGGGCTTCGTTACGGCCGATTGCGGCGCCGTCTGCGCCGGGCCCAAGAGAGACACGTCGACTTGGCAGAAATTGCAACGAACGGCCCACGCACCGGGATGTACGGTCAGCGGTGCGCCGCAACGAGGGCAATGGTGAACTTTGGGCTCCACGATTGCGAGAAAAGCAGAATCGGGCGCCCACGTCAATGATGAAATGAATCGCAGGAAAACGAGGCCGTCGCGCCGCGCGTTATTTCAATTCGAACGAGCCGCCCGTCGCTTTGGCCAATGTATCCACGAGGAGCTTTCGATCGGCGGCGAGATTGCCGATGGTCCCCGTAACGACGATTTGCGTGACGACTTTGCCCGCCCGTAAATCGTAAACGAAGACTTCCATACCGCTGTTGCCGAGACGATACGCGGCGAGCCAAGGTAATTGCAAGGCATGCATCAGGCGCTTCTCGAAATCGCCGGCTTGTTCGCCCATGGCGATGGACGACGTGGAACTTTTTACTCCGGTCCAGCGCACGGCCTGACTCATTCCCCATGACAAATTGAAATCGCGGCCCTTGGGGATATCGTCGGGATTCCACAATTCTTCGACCGTGATGATGTCGATGTTGTTGTCCAACGGTCGAGCTTCAACCCATATCGGCGTCGGGGATAGTTTTTCCTGAAGCGTCGGAACTTGGCCCACTGCCGGAAGGCTCTTCGCGAATTCGAAGAATTTCTTCCGCATCGCATATCCTTCCGCTTGATGCTGCTCGACGACATCGCGAATGGTTTGTCCACCAAAGAGTTGATATCCGCCGAGCAATCCGGCGATGAAAGTGATCGTGGCGGCAATCAGCAGCGCTTTGCTGTCGACAGGAGGCTTGTGGTCCGGGTCGAATGCGGCCCAAGCAAGAATACCGAAGACCGCGACCATGACGATGCCGGGGAGAAGAAAATGTTGATGCGCGTCCGAGAGAATCGCCACCGTGTCCGCGTCGTGCATGACCGGCCGAACAAATGGTTTGATAAGAAGAACCAATCCAATCGGTATCGCGGCGAAACTCGCGAGCACGCGTCGGCCCGTCGCATACACGATCGCGGCCACGAGGCTCGCACCGATGAAGATCGCGAGCGAGCGCGCCGCCATGTCATTGCGGTCGAGAAAATAAATCGTCGGCGGGACGGCAACGCCGAAGAGCCCCGTGCACACGGGAAACAATGCTTTCCAGCGCAGAACTTCGCCCGGAGAAGGCAACCACTGCCGGGCGGGTTTTACCCCGGAAGATCCCGCAGGCGCCAATAGAGATACGTCCGTTTGGCAGGAGTCGCAATGGACGGCCCAAGCGCCGGAGCGTTCGGTAAGCGGCGCGTTGCAGCGCGGGCAATGGTTTGCTTTGGGGGCCACGTAGGCAATACAAGCAGAATCACGGGCGGCTGTCAATGTTGAATCGGCAAGCCGGTGGACTTGCCAAACCGCAAATCGAGCACATCCACCCATGGCATCAACGGCAAAAGCACCTTGACCTCATTGACTTGAACCGCCATTTCCAAGACCGCTTGGACGCCGAGTCGAATGGTTACGAGCACCAATCGCATATCGACTCGTAATTCGCGAATGGAATCGCTCGGCAATTGCAGAGCCGGAGGCACAAACTTGGCACGAGCCGCTTGATACGTGGCCATGAGCGTCCTCTTGTCAACAAATTCGCCGCGAGGGTTGTCTTGTCTCTCGGCATTCGGGGCTGTCGCTCGACCGGCGAGAGACATTCATGAAGTGGAAAATTTTTGAAGACGGAACAAAGTCGTCGTGAGCTTGCTCCGCGAAAGCCCAGCGGTGATCCCGACTACCGCTGGAGTCTGCGCAAGATGTTGCGGAGGGTCGAAGGTCGATGGCCGGGTCTGCGGAAATCGCAGTGGCGGGTCGGAGGTCGAAAACGGGACGTTTTTGTGCCGCAGGGACGATTGTTGTTCCATTCGCGCCTGTTTCGTGTAGTCATCGAACGTTTATGCGAGGGGATGACATGGCGATGATTGTTCTCGAGGCTGAAGACAAGACCTTCGGTCGATGGTGGAAACGTTGAACGACGCGCGGAGTGGGCTGCTCGATTTCGCCGACAAGCGAAAGAACTTGGGGCGAGAAATCAGTGGACTTGTTTACTCGGCTTCGTTAATGTCGCCCCGCAACATAACAACGCGGTAACGCACCGACAGAGTTATGCCCTCCAAAATGTGAGGGTATGGAGATCCGGCAATGCGACTTATGAAACATACGGTTGGTCTGGTGACGATGGGAGCTTTGCTCACCTTGGGCAGCTCGGCCTACGCACAGCAAATCAATGAAGGCTTCGACAACGTCACGACGCTCATTCCGGCGGGGTGGGTCACGACCAACCTCAGCGCGCCGATCGGGACATCGACGTGGTCTCAGGGCGATGCGGTTGTGTTTGCCTCCCATAGCGGCGCCACCAATTCCTACAT
>CAYSYX010000166.1:0-17453 GCA_964435055.1 uncultured Polyangium sp.
CCGTCGGCACGTGCGCTTCCCAATGCGCCGAAATCACCAACAAGGCTTTGGGCGTTAGCGGAAGTTGTTTCGGAAGATCGCGCAAATAACCGGCCAATACGCCGAATTCGCGTTTATCCAAAAAATCTCCCAGGTCCACGAACGGCCACGGACCACCTCCATGAGGTACGAAAACGACGGGCATTCGAGCCTGGGATGTATTTGCATTCATGAGCGGATCCTTTTGTACATTGGGCGGTGTGCGCTCGGCTTCCGGCGTACAAGCCACCGCGGTCGTCGCCGCGGTCGCGAGCATGGCGCCAAGCGCTTGTCGTCGATTCAAGACAGCCTCATGTTCGGCTTTGTTTTTTGATGTATCGACCGCCATCGACGTTATCCTTGTTTGTCGGATTGGAACTTTGCGAATGAATCAACGGGCCGCGATTTTGGCTTTGCCAAACCGACCCCAAGCAACGAATGCTGCAAGTCCTCCGAGCACCACGTTCACGACGATGCCTGGATATTCACCAAGACGCAAGTGTGTAATCATCGCCAGCACCATGGTGATGGCCAAACCCACGGCGGCCAATGGCGTCAATATCGGCTTGATTCGCGTGGCGCTCGGCAAAATCAGCCCCAATGCGCCGAGAACTTCGGTGATTCCGATAAACCGCACGAGCGGCTCCATGCCGTCTTTGATCCACGCCATCTTCGCTTGAAGCTCGGCAACCGGCGTCGTCGATTTCATCATCCCCGCCGCGAAAAACGCCACGGCCAACAGCACCTGCGCCGCCCACAAACCTTTGTGCAAACCCCGGCCCTCGGAAGCGACCACGCCTTTGTTCTCTTGAACATTCACACTGCTCGTCATGATCCATTCACCTCGTGAAACCGCATCATGGTGCTGTTTCCGGATGCGCACCAGGCCCAAAAGTGACAACATGGTGTTCCATGCAGAGAACACAAGTCGATTACCAACTGCTCGCGATCTTCGTCACCGTAGCGAACGAGACGAGTTTTTCCAAGGCGGCGGTCAAGCTGGGGATCGGCAAAGGAACGGTAAGTCGCGCGATCGCGGAGCTCGAAGATGTTTTGGGCACGAAGCTTTTGCATCGCAACACGCATCAAGTCGCATTGTCGACGACCGGATTGGCGTTGTACGAGCGCACGGCGCCTCATCTTGCGGCTCTGGAACATGCCGTGTGCAAGTTACCGGACCGCGGCGAGCAGCCATCGGGGTTGTTGCGATTGACGGCGCCTTTGGATTTCGGGCGCATTGTTTTACCGGACATGCTGGCGCAATTCTCGCGAAGGTATCCGGACATTGAATTCGATTTGCATATCACGAACACGCGTATCGATTTGGTGGCGGAGAGGTTTGACGCGGCAATTCGAGCCGGCGTGGTGAAGCTCGAGGATTCGAACTTGGCGGGACGCAAGTTATGCAGCATCGGCGGCGCGTTTTTTGGGGCGCCTGCGTATTTGGTTCGTCGCGGTAAACCTCGTCATTGGGGCGATGGGGGACATGATTGGATTCTGCCTCGAGGGGCGCAGGAGGTTTGGGGGGCGTCCAAAGAAATACGTCCGCGATTCATTTGTGATGATTTCTTCACGATGCGGGACCTGCTCCGCAACGGGACGGGCATCGGCCCGATGCCGCGTTATCTAGCTATGCCTTATGTGCGCGAAGGGTTTCTCGAGGAAGTGCATTTGGATGAAGCGGCGCCGCTGAAAGGAGCGGTGTATTTGTTATATCCGTCGAGCGGCCAGGTACCGCGCAAGGTCGCCGCGTTTCGAGATTTCTTGGTGGATTGGCTGAAAACATCTCCGCTGGAATGATCCGTCACAAATATCGACAGAAAACTTGACAACCGCGCCGTTTCGCGTTCAATCGCAGGATCGGAGGTTTCCATGTTCAAAGTCGGCGACGTCATCGATGACCAATATCGCCTTGTGCGACTCATTGGAGCGGGTGGGCAAGGGACGGTATTCGAAGCCGAAGAGATGGAGATCAGCGCTCCGTTCGCCATCAAAGTCCTCAATCAGGATGTGGCTGAAGATGTCGAGTGTATTCGACGGTTGCGCCGCGAAGCTCGAGCGATGGGGATGCTGACGGGAACGGCTGCGGTCCAGGTGTACGGATTGAATCACGCCCGTTCGGGCCAATTGTATTTGGTCATGGAATTACTTCGCGGCCAGGACCTCGAACGCTACATTGGAAAGTTTGAATCGCGCGGATCACGTATTCCCGTGCGCATGATGCTCGACGTGCTTTTGCCCATCGTGCAGACGCTGGAAGTCGCGCATGCCCGCGGAATCGTGCATCGCGACATCAAGCCCGCGAATATTTTCGTTTTGGATTCCAGTATTCGAGGTCAGGTTCGGCTCGTCGACTTCGGTATGGTCAAGGATCTCTCTTCGCCGACGCAATTGACGCGTGAAGGGTTTGTCGTCGGGTCGCCTTCGTACATTCCCCCGGAAGGTTGGCAAGGCAAAGCGAATTCGGTGACCCCTTCGGGGGATGTGTACGCCATGGGGGCGCTCGTGTTCCGAATGCTCGCGGGGCACGTACCCTTTTATGGAGATTCCCTGGTCGAAGTGATTCGGCAGGTGGCGCGCGGTGCAAGGCCGAGTCTTTATGCCAAACGTCCGGATTTGCCCAAAGCCATCGATCCGTGGGTGGCGAAAGCCTTGGCCATCAGTCCGAAAGAACGGTTTGGCACGGTACGGGAATTGTGGGACGAATTGGTGACTATCTTGCGTCCCGGCGAAGTGATGTAAACGGGAGCCCGATTTCCCATTTGCGTTGCTTTGTGCAACGAACCAAACCCCATCGCGCAGGGCCTTGTCGAACGAACGGATTCAGTATGGGTCGGCGTACGTCGTGGACGGTCGAAGACGACGTTCTGCAGCCGCTGCACGGTGTGGGGTGACTATCGTCGTCTTGCTTCGCCAAACGTAGCACGCTTCGGCGTGGCGGATTTCACCTGCTAACCCATGAGTTTGTCGGCGTGTCGAGCTTGGACCGAGACGAACGATTTGGATGTGTAAAACGATTTGACAGCCGGCAAATCCGCAACTATTTGACTTGCCCATGCCGACTGTACACCTGACTCGTCACCTGTTCTCCTTCTTCCCGCAACTCGAGAACCAAGACATCACCGTCGAAGCCACCACCGTGGGCGAAGTCGTTCAGGCACTCGAAAAGCGTGCGCCCGGCATCGGTTTCTACATTTGTGACGAACGCGGCCGCTTGCGGACGCACGTCAATATTTTCGTTGGTACTCAAATGATCCGCGACCGCAAAGGACTCTCCGATGCTGTCGCAACCAACGACGAAGTCCACATTCTGCAAGCGTTGAGCGGAGGTTGAAATGGCATCCCGGATTCTGGTCGGTACGCGCAAAGGTACATTCATCGTCGAAAAGGAAAATGGGGTTTGGAAGCCGCGGCTCTCCGGGCATGCCGGTGGCGGCGTCAATTTCGTTGCGCGCGACCCTTACACGGGCAAACTCTGGGCCCTCTTGGGATTCGGACATTGGGGGGCCAAGCTGTCTGTCTCGACAGACGATGGCGCAACGTGGAATGACAACCCCGCGCAAATCAAGTATCCCGAAGGCGCTCGCTACATCGGTCAAGACATGTATGTGGACGACGCAAGCGAATTCGGAATGGGCTGGAAAATCGTCACTCGACCGGCCACCGTGCAAAAGCTTTGGATCATTGGATTCGGTTCCGACGGCGCCGTTTATGTCGGCACCATTCCCGGCGGCCTCTTCGTCAGCCGTGATGGCGGCGCGTCATTCGAACTCAACCGCCCGCTTTGGAACCACGATTCACGCGGCGGCGATCTGTTCAGCGGCGAAGGCAAAGGCGAAACCAAATGGTTTGGCACGCCCGCATCCGAAGGCGGCGAATTCGCTCCGGGCATCCATTCGATCGTCGTCGATCCGCGCAACCCCAAGCGCGTCCTCGTCGCCGTTTCCACCGCCGGCGTCATTGAGACGACCGATGGCGGAGAAACCTGGAATGCTCGAAACAAAGGTATGAAGCTCGATCATACCCCCGAACCCGAAGCGGAATGGGGCCACGATACGCACTACATCGAGTTATGCGAAGGCGACCCGGAGCATATCTGGCAGCAGAATCACGTGGGCATTTATTACAGCAATGACGGGGCCAAGTCCTGGCGCAAGGTCAGCAGCCCCGATCAGGGCATCCATTTCGGATTTCCGATCACCGCGGACGCGAAAAACGGCCGCATGGCGTGGGTCGTTCCCGGAAAATCCGATATGCAGCGAACCACCGTCAACGGCGCTCTGTTCGTCGCTCGAACGACCGACGGCGGAGAAACTTGGCAAGAATTGCGGCAGGGTTTGCCCCAGGAACACGCTTACGACGTCGTCTATCGCCACGCCCTCGCCAACAAAGACGGCTCGGTCGCATTCGGAAGCACCACCGGCAACCTTTATGTGAGCGATGACGGCGGCGACCATTGGACTGCCGTTGCCAACAACCTTCCGCCGATTTATTCGGTCCGCTTCGCGTAGTCCGCACTCACCACGCTCTCCCCTCCCCTCCCCGCCTCATCCTCCGAATCACGGCTTCGTTCCGCGGCGCTGTGCACGACCGCTTCGTTCACATTACGCATCGCATACGCGCGCATGCGTGATACCTTGCGGGAGAACGTCCCGGCAAACATCCGATTCGGATATTCGAGCGCCGTCGAGTTTTCCCATGCCCCGCGTCATTGATCCCATCGACCCCTGCCCCTTGTGCGAACGGCCCAATATGCGCCCCTCCGACCACCACTTGGTCCCTCGAAGTCGAGGCGGCAAAATAACGCTTGCGATTTGTCAGGATTGTCATCACGCCGTACACGCGGTGTTCACCAACAAAGAACTCGAAACGAAATATCATTCCGTCAGCGAGCTCTTGGCGCATGAGGATTTTGCCAGAATGGTGGCGTTTATAGCGCGGCAGGATCCAGGTGGAAAAGTGCGGGTTCGGCGCACGAAAGCGCGAGGGAAACGTCCGTAGAGACGTCGATTCCAGCGTTCAGATCACGTGCGGATTCATTTGCGGATTGGGCAGCGACGGCGGCATTTGCAGGGTGACCGGTGCAAATTGCCCATCTTCGTTGTTGTATTGGAAAATTTCTCCGGTTTCCATCTTGTATACCCACCCATAAAGAGACAATTCGCCGCGACCGATTCGCGAACGTACGGATGGGTGCGTGCGCAGATTTTCCAATTGCGTGAGCACATTCTCTTCAATGGCCGCAGTGAGCAATTCATCACCCTCGAGATGGGCGTAGTTTTCCTCCATGACCCGCTTGGTCCCCTCGGCATGTTCCAGCCATGCTCGGACGGCGGGCATTTTTTCGAGGCTCGATGGATACAACAGCCCTTTGACTGCCCCGCATAACGTATGACCACAAACGATGATGTGTTTTACCCCGAGACCGGCCAATGCAAACTCGATCGTCCCCGCTTCTCCGCCATGACTGCTGGCGGGACCATAGGTCGGAACGAGGTTCCCGGCATTTCGTAATATGAACAGATCTCCCGGTTTGGTTTGCGTGATCAAATTCGGACTGATGCGGCTGTCCGAACAAGTAATGAAGAGCGTTTCCGGCTCCTGACCTTTCGACAACAATTCGAAAAGTTCCTGGTGGGTATGAAAAACCTCCGATTGAAACTTGTGCAGTCCTTCGACGAGCTTTTGCATGAGGCACCTTTGCTGCGCGGATATCTCGCGCTTGCGAAACCGAATTGCCAACGATTGCAACGTTTCGGATGACTCGCTGCGCCGCACCACATGATCCACGTGGTCGACGCGTGCCCATCAACTCAAAAGACGCATCAGTCGCGGACGCAAATAAGGTGGAGCCAAAAGCCGCTTGGGTTTTACTCGACGCACATCCGTGACCAACGAAAAACGCATTGGTTTTTCGGAGCCAAGAAGATATTCCGTAACGCGTTCGACTCGTTTCGCGCGGCCGTCCCGGAGTTTCCGAAGCTGTCGACGTTGCGTCGCGAGGCGTGTTTGTTCCAAACACGCTTCCCATTCGGCATCGTCCGCAAACGATTCATCCGTTGCTTCGGTCGTATTTTGCCCGCCGTCAAATGCAAGCGGCAAAATCGGCAGACCCATCCACACGAACAACGGCGCGATCAGAAGCGATGCCGTCAGCAACAGCCGAAACAGCAACCTCTTCAGAACGCGGATCCGATACGGCATCTCGAACGAGCCTATCCGGTTGGGTGAAACGATTTCAACATCCAAATGCGCCATGAGCGAAGATCGTTTGAGCCCCGGTGAAAGGCTCACCGCTACAACGTCGCCGCAACATCGGGACCGTTGTCTTTTTTTGGCGCGGCCTCTTCAAGGCCCACGGCATCTTCGGGCGCCGTTCCAAAAACACCTTCCCACTTGGCAATGACGACGGATGCCAGCGCATTACCGATGACGTTGATCATCGTTCGCGCCATATCCATCAATTCATCCACGGCGAGCAACATCGCAATGCCCGCTTCCCCGGGCAAACCAAAGCTCGCGCACGTTCCCGCAATGATCACGAGCGACGCGCGAGGAACCCCCGCGACCCCTTTCGAACTCAGCATGAACGCCAAAAGCATCGTGATTTGCTGCGACAACGACAGCTCGATTTTCGCTGCTTGCGCAATCGTGAGCGACGCGAGCACGAGGTACAAAGTCGACCCGTCCAGATTGAAGGAATATCCGGTCGGAATCACGAAACTCGCAATGCGGCGCGGGACGCCGAACAGCACCATTTCTTCGAGCAACCGAGGCAGCGCCGCTTCGCTCGAAGCGGTGGAAAATGCCGTCAACGCCGGTTCTCGCACCGCCTTCAAAAACCCGAGCACCTTGGTCTTCGTGACGATCATGATCGGAACGAACACGAAGCAGAAGAGCACGATCAATGCGAAATACAAGCTTCCCACGAGCAGCGCGTATTGCTTCATCAAATGCAACACCGCGGGCCATCCGCGCACGACCACGCCGTTGACGGTATGCTCGGAGGCCATGTGACTGACGTTGTACGCCATGGCGCCGAATACGCCGATCGGAGTCAATGTCATCACCATATCGGTGTATTTGAACATCACTTCCGACGTACCCTTGAAGAAATCGAGAATGAGTTTTCCCTTTTCTCCCACGCGCGTCAAACTGATACCAAAAAGCGACGCGAAGACGACGACGGGCAAAATATCGCCCTCGGCGGCGTGTTTGACCACATTCGACGGAAACAGATGCATTGCCGTTTCCCAACCCGTTTGCGGTTTCGCCAAGGCCGGCCCGGACGTACTCAAGTCGATCGGCAGGTTCGCGCCCGGCTTCCACCAATTGGCAATGCCGAGACCAATAAAAAGCGCCAACGTCGTAACGACTTCGAAATACAGGATCGATTTACCACCCAAACGCCCGACCGCGCGAAGGTCGCCCGTTTGCGCGATCCCCACGACGATCGTCGAAATGAGCAGCGGAACGATGAGGCCCTTGATCAGCGAAATGAAGGCTTTCGACAAAAACCGGAAAAGCTCGTACGCCACGGGGAATTTGTCTTGCGGGAAAAACCCCCCCAGTACGACGCCAAGCGCGAGCCCCACGAAAATCCAAAACGTACCCGACTGATACCAAACTTTCGCCTTGACGCTCATCGTGATACGGCCTTTCGGAAAACGTATTTCGAGCGCATATCATGACTCCGCCGGCGCGTGAAACTCATTTGCGCCCCGATGTAAGAAAGCCCGGTTGACTCAAAACGGCTTCCCTGCTTCTCTCACGTCGTGCGCGGACGGCCGCGGCGTGCGCGAAAGCAGGGAGTCATGGCTGAAGAAGAATTGCCCAAAACGGTCGAAGAAGCGGTAAACCGGATCCTTGCCGGGATGGACGACGCGGACAAAACGCATGTGCGCGAAACACCGCGTGACAAACTCATTCTATTTCACCACGGGTGGGGCACCGGAATTCGGAACGCGTTTGGATTGTGGAGTGGCAATACCGCGCTGCTCGCGTCCTGTGGAGAAGGACACCCGGACGATGCGTCGATGGTGATCATCGAAGCGGTTTGGGCTCGCTTGCAGCAGCGCTGACGGCGCGTTTATTTTTTGCCAAACCCTTGGCGAATGTAGCCGAGAATCGCCTTCGGCGTGTATTCGACGCGCCAGTTTTTTTGCGATTGCTGCCGCACCTCGGCCATGTAGGCTTCGAACGTCGCCGCTTTCCCCAACGATTCATGATATTTATCAGCCCGACGTTGCGTATCTGCGTACATCATCTGCGTATTCGTCGCGCCCTGCTCGCCGGTCGCCATGACCCATTGATCAAACGACTGCGAATTCGCTCCAACGGTGAACCAATTCATGGCTCCAGCTACGGAAAACCAGTGATTTCCAGCGTATTTCGTCTCCGTTGAGAAAGGCTGACCGAAATAGTTCACAAGCTCGCTCGCGCGAACCGGCTCTTGCACGTCGTTGTTCTGAACCATCACGTTCGTCAAGGCGCTCGTACTGAACCTGATTCCCCCGCGCCAATCATAGACGATATTGCCCTGAACCGTCATGTTCAGCACCTTCTCGTCAGCAACGAGCGGGCTCGTTTTGCGACGAATATCAATGGCGATACTCGATGTTCCCGCGGACGCGTCGTGGGCCAGGATATTGTTTTCCACCATCGCCGATTGGATATTTCCCAGCTGAAGTCCGATTCCACCGGCATTGGCCATATCGATATCGCCGGAATCGGCAATGACGTTGCCGGAAAGCGTACCGCTGACGCCTCCGACTTTGGGGTCCCAGTCATCCGAGACGAGCCCGTAAGCAATGCCCACCGGACTGGCGAGCACGAGATTGTCGGTCACCTGACCACCCGCCCGCGCTTGAATCCCGTGACTCGACGCCCGCGAACTCAGATTGCCGCGGATCGTGACGTCGTCACAGGTCGGTTGGACATGGAGGTTATGGTTGTAGATCGTAGGATTGGCCCATCCCATGAGCGTCGGGTTCGAATTCCATCCGTTGTGGTCGAACACGTTCTCCTCGACGAGCAAACTCTTGACGCCATCGACGTAAAGCCCCTGAGCGTTGTCGTTCACGCTGTACGAATCGACGAGGATCGAGCGGCGTACGCGCACGTTGAGCATGCTTGCTTTGAGCTGGATGTTGGCGATGGCGTAGAACTGAACGACGAGGTCTTCGAACAAAAGATCTTCGGTTGGTGCAATCCATTGAATGCCGGGGCCTCCAATTTCACCCATGTAGTCCGAACTTTCCGGATCACGGGTATGGGCATAAAAATGCAAGCCAACGAACGCAATGTGTCGCAGAGGGCCGGCGAGCGCCGAAAGGCCCATGTTCGATCCTGTTTTCAGAATCGGCCGCGCCAACTGGTCGCCGTAGGTCGTGATGAGCATCGGTTCTGTGGCGCTTTTGCCGGACTTTTTCCACTCGCCCAGGGATTCGAGCCACACGTCGCCGCGTTTGAGGAGCATCCAATCGGGTTTGCCATCACGCAGCAACGAAATGCCTTTAGCCAGTGTTTTGACGGCTTTTTCCGGAGCGGATCCATCGTTGGCGTCGTTGCCATCGCCGTTGCTCACATAGATTTTCAGCGTATCGGCGCTTTCGGTAAACGTGGTCCACTCGATTTGGGGCGGCGGCATCGTCGAGCCTCCCGCGCCGCCGGTATCGCTGCCGCCTTGGCCGCCGGTCGAAGGATTGGATTTGGGAGTTTCGGTGCAGCCGCCGGTCAAAGTCGCAATCCCGATGATTCCGAAAAGACCGAATCCTACGTAATTAAGAAAAACTCGTCGAGAGATTGAGCCCATGATGCCTCCGGTGTTACGTATGTCGCATCTCCGTCGAAAACCGTACTTCAAGAGGGGTCAACGGATCAACTTGACAACGCCGACGGATTCCGACATTCACTCTTTTCTGATGTCGGTTGCCGCGAAGGTCACGAACATGCCGCATTGCGAGTCGAGGTGCGCATGCTCCTGTGGCTGATGTTCGCGAGTATTCTCGCGTTGATGACGTGGGGTGCCGACATGACATCATCGAGCGGTTTTTTTCTCGTGATGTTTCTTGCCGGTGCGCTTGCATTGTTGCTGCGTCATGTGAGTCGTCGTGAGCATGTGCCGTCGTTTACGACATTGGTTGTTTTTATCGCCGCATATTGTCCCAATGCTTTGAAATCGATCGAGCAGGGGTTTGCGTTTCCATTGCCGGCATCGGGCGAAGCCGTTTCGATCGCCTTGATCGCATTTGTTTCATTTTTGGGGATATCCATTGGCACGGCGCAAATTTCAGCTCGAATTCTCGAGCGTCCGGCGAAAGGAGTGGAGTACATCGTCACGGCGGGTCGTCCGGAATTCGGGGCCGTGGGAATCGGCGTCGCCGCAGCCATATCGACGATGTCGGGGTTCGGCGCGGGTATGTGGAGTCATTATGCGGAAACGGTCGAGATTCAAAGCGGTGGAATTCGGCTCGAGCTTCTTTATTTTCCATTGCTTTTCGGTTTTTCGGCGGCGATGGGGCGAGCGACGCTCAAAGAAGTGATTGGAGAAAAGCTCCAAACGTCACGCGCGGCGGTGATGATTTCTCTGTGGATTGGAACGGTATTGCTTCTGTTTATTGCGCAATCACGGCGCATGATGCTGGGCGCTTTGATTTTGGCTATTGCGAGCGCGTGGCTCGATTCGACGCGAGTCTCGATCCTCCGCACGGGGTTGGTCGCGGCGGCGTTGAGTTTTCTCGGCGGCGTACTTCTGATTGGCAGTTATCTTTGGCGTCAAGAAGGACCGACGAGCAATGCGGTCGAGCACATGCGGGTCATTTCCGGTCGTTCCGTCGACATTGCGGCGGCGTCGCAGAGCTTTACGGAAAGGCTCACGTATTTGTGGATCGATTCGACGAGTATCGATCATTTCGATGCTCTCGAGGGTCGTTTTGATTTATGGGACGCATTCAGTACGACGGTCATCAAAGCAACGCCGGGTATCATCATGCCGGACAAGTATTTGACCGGCAAGATCGTCTGCGAGGACGCTTATGAATCGCTTGGAATGTTCATTGATTTGCCGTGTACGCCCGTTACGGAGGGCTTGCTTTTCGGCGGTATCGGCGGGCTTGCTTTTACGGCGGCGAGTTTTGGGGTAACGCTCGGCATCGTCACGGCACTTTATCGTCGAGGCACATTTGCGTGCATCACGCTCGCCGGAGTCGCCATGTCGACGCTCGTGCTCATTGAATGTTCGGCATTTCCGATTGTCGACTCGGCGCGCCTGTTTTTGCTCACCATGAGTTTGGCGACGGTATTCGCATGGACGGCGCGCCTTTTGTATCGAATGCGCTCGACGAACACGACGGTACGACAAACGCGGCGAGCGCCTCGAGCGGTTTATCAACGCCCCGCGACGCTCGAAAAGTAATCGAGGAATTTCGAACGACTATGCTTGGAGTTCGTCGAGTAACGCTTCGATTGCTCGGGCAACGAATTCATTTGGTCGCGTGCGCGCCTTGACGCAATGAATCTGCATTCGTTCGGCGAGAGCGACGGGCAATACGATCCCGACTTTGCGTGTCGGCAGATTATCGCGTTTACGCACGTATGGATTTTCCAGCGTCCCGACTCGGACCGACGGCGCCATTTTCACTTTGGGCTCCGGCGGGGGCGGTGGTGCGGCGAGCTTTTTCCGCGGCTTACGAGCAGGTTCGTCCTGAAGAACCGCCGTCGTCGGCGCATCGTATTGCGCGACGGCTTCTTCCGTCGGTCGATGAATGACGGCTACGTATTCTTTTTGCTGCGGCACGGTTGACTCGACCGAAGCGATGACGATTCGCGCCGGTTCGGAATCGGGAGCGGATTGTTCTTCGACGTGTGGCGTTTCCTCGGTGTCGTGAGCGGGAGGCTCTTCGCGCAACCCGCCGCCGAGAATCGCCCGAAGGCCTGTTTTGAGCTGTTGACGATTCTTGCTCATGCCGTGGCCACTCCTCTCTTCACCAATTCTTTTGCGACGCTGTCGTAAGCTTTCAACACGGGATTTTTGGGATCAAACGCATGCATGGGTTTTCTCGCGGTGTACGATTGCGCGATCTTCGTTGCTCGTTTGATGGACTGGGAAAACACGAGTTCCCCGAAGTTTTCGCGCAATGCCGCTTCGACCTCGACCGAGAGACTATCCCGCGCAGTCGTCATGCACGGCAAGACACCCACGATGCGTAGGGTCGCATTGACACCTCGCACTTCTTCGATGTTTTCACACAGTCGTGCCAAACCTTCCGCCGCCATGGCTTCAGCTTGAACGGGGATCAACACTTCGGCGGCGGCGACGAGCGCCGAGGCCGTAGCGGTTCCCAGGTTGGGGGGACAATCGATCAGGGCGAAATCCCAGCGATTTTGGACGGCATCGAGTTGTTTTTTCAGCAGCAGTGGTCCTGTCGACCCCTTCGCCATGTAGAGGACCACGTCGAGCCCTTCGAGTTGTGGGCCGCCGGCGAGCACATCGACGCCGAAAGCGGTGGATTGCACAGCCGAATCGAAGGATCGTTTTCCAAGCAGAAGTTCGAGCAGGGCGTCGCCACTTTTTTGCAGACCGAGGTATGTGGTGGCGTTGCCTTGACCATCCAGGTCAACGAGCAAGACACGTTTACGCATCTTGGCGAGTGACACGGCAAGGTGGACGGCCGTGGTGGTTTTGCCGGCTCCCCCTTTTTGATTGACGATGGCGATCCTTCTCATGCGGCGCTCGTTATCACGGTTCGGCGCCGCCGGCAAGTTTCTTTCCTTCGCTGCATCGCAACAGCCTTGAAAGCCTGCAAAGTCGCCGGCTACAACGCCGGCTTCGCCGTGACGTTGCATCGTTGTGCTCCAGTTTCGCATACGCGAACCGTCGTGCATACGAAATGTCGTTCGTACGAAACGTCGTTGCGCAGCTGCATCACTACAGGCAAATGTCGCTTATTCCTTGTACGCCTGCTTCGTTGCTGTGCAACGGCGTAATTGCGTTGCTGCGCGCTTTCGTAACTGCAACCCTGAGCTGCTGCGCGCTTTCGCAACTGCGTACCTGATCAGCTTCGCACTTTCGTAACTGCAACCCTGAGCTGCTGCGCGCTTTCGTAACTGCGTACCTGATCAGCTTCGCACTTTCGCTACTGCTTACCTGCGCTGCTGCGTGTTTTCGTAACTGCTTACCTGAGCTGCTTCGCACTTTCGTAACTGCTTACCTGATTAGCTTCGCGCTTTCGTCACTGCGTACCTGAGCTGCCGCGTGATTTCGTAACTGCTTACCTGCGCAGCTTCGCGCTTTCGTCACTGCGTACCTGAGCTGCTGCGCGATTTCGTCACTGCTTACCTGAGCTGCTTCGTTGTATGGTTGCTGCGTGAGTGCGCGGTTGCGCTGTAACGTTGTTGCGTGCATGAGTAGCAGCGCAGCTTCTATGGTTCCTTTGTTCGACGCAACCACACAAGCACGCTGCGCTGTTTCGATTCTGCCTTACGGCGTTGCTTCGTTGCAGGCTTGCACGCCAACTTGTTTGCAAACCTATTTGCTTGCTTCGTAACGACGTCGCGTCGTTGTTTTCCAGCTGCTTATGGGGCCTGCATCGCAACCTGCCAACATCTATACATCCGCGCTGCTTCTACGTTACGACAGATGCTAACTACGACCCTGCTATTCCCCCATGCTTGCACGCTTTCACTCTGCGTCGCTTCGTTGCTACGAAGCTGCGTCTTGGTGCCGCTTTGACTCATCGTAGCTTGGGAGTTTGCTGCATACGCTTGTGCTTGGCTCGTCAGCAATGCAGCTCGATTGTTTCGTAGATCCACGTCGCGCAGGCGTTGTAACGGGTCGTTGCTGCGCACCAGCGACGCTTCGTAGCTGAGCTGCACATTTCGCCGGATGGGGACCGTTCGTTCCTCGATGCTCGACCACTGCAAAAAATCCCAGCTCTTGCGCCCCGAAAAAAGAAATGTTGCCATCGGCGTAGGGAACTGCTCCGACGCCCCGTCTGTAGGGTCGAGTCTCGTGACAATCATGCGAGGCACTGGAGATACCGACCATGTTGACCAAAAGCTTCAAACTCCTCACGTCCGTTCTTTTCGCCGCCTCGCTCGCCATCGGTGGTTGCGCCTCCGCGGGATCGAATATCGAAGCTGACGACAACGTCGCCTCCGGCTCGGAAGCCGCCTCCGCTGCAGACGCGAAACACGAAATGCACGGCATGCGCGGTCACCCGCTCCTTGCCGCAGCTCTCAAAGACCTCGAGCTTTCCGCCGAACAGCGCAAGACGATCGATGCGGCTGTCGACAACCTGCACGCGGACAAGCAAGACGAGATGAAAGCGATGCACAAAACCCTCGCGGACCAAGTTCGCGCGGGCAAGATCGATGAAGCCGCGCTCAAGGCCCAAGCAGGGGACCTGGACAAAGCCAAAGCCGAGCATCGTGCTGCCGTCGTGAAAGCGGTCGAAACCTTGCACGCGACGCTCACACCGGCTCAGCGCACGCAACTCGTGACGCTCATCAAGGAACGCATGCAGGAACGTGGCGAGAAGATGGGCGAACATCATGGAAAGAAGCACGACAAGGGCGGCAACAACGGTGAACATCATGCGCGTCATGGTGGTCCGATGATGTTCATGCTCCACGGGATCGACCTTCGCGACGATCAGAAGAAGGCCATCGAAGCCGCGATGCCTCCGAAGCCGGAGAAGGATGCCGACGACAAAGCCGCTAAGTTCGCCGAACACAAAGCTCGTATGGATGCTGCGCTCGAAGCGTTCAAAGCCGATAAGTTCGACGCCGCCGCAGTCTTGCCCGAGCACGAAGGCAAGCACCCGATGGCCGAACGTTTCGTCAAAATGCTCGAGGTCGTCGTTCCGATTCTCGATGCCGAACAACGCGCCGAGCTTGCGAAGCGTGTCGAGGAAGGTCCGCGCATGGGTCACCACGGCAAGCATGGCAAACACGGCCACGGACCTGGGCATCACGAAGGCGCCGCCGAGTAGGTCGTGACGAACGCATGAATGTCGACTTGAGACTCGTGGCCGCGCGCGTGGCCGGTGGAGACGCTGCGGCCTTCAGGCCCATCGTCGACCACACGCGCGCCCCACTTTATCGTCTTGCCGCACGTCTCGTCGGAAACCTGGCGGATGCCGAAGACGTGCTGCAAGACGCCTATGCCAACGCTTTTCGAGCTTTGCTGGCCGGTCAATATGATGGGCGTTCCAAAGTCGAAACCTGGCTCTATCGCATCGTCGCCAATACGTGCGTCGATCATCTCAGAAAACGCCGCGAGAAACACTCGGACGAAACACGCGAACCGCGTTTCGATGGACTCGTGCACGCCGAAGCGCGTATCGCCCTACGTGAACTCGACAAACTGCTCGACAGTCTTCAACCACTCGATCGCGCCGCGCTGGTGCTCGTCGCCGTGGAAGGGCTCTCAGCAAAAGACGCCGCCGAAGCGCTTGGCGCAACGGAAGGGGCCATCGAACAACGACTCGTGCGCGCTCGAGCCGCGCTCCGCATGAAGACCGAACAGCCCGAGGTGAAACATGGCCGCGCATGAACAAGACCCGCTCGATCGTCTCGAAACGCTGTCGCGTGCCACGGAAGACCTGCGTCCGGCAAACGACTTCACCGATGCCGTCATGGCCGCTGTCGAAAATGGTTCGTCGTCGATCGTCATCGAACATGCGCGCCGACAAACCCAGGAGATGTGTCCGACCGACGATTTCGTTTCCGCCGTCATGCAAAGGGCAGGGCAGGGCAGTGGCGTCCGTCATCGACCGCAATCCGATTGGAATGAACGGGTTTTGCGTCATTCTCGGTCGGCACTTTTTGCAGCGGCGGCCGCGGCCGTTTTCTGTGTGTGGCTTTCGAGCCAAGCGGAATCACGTTTTGATGCAACGATTCTCGAGGATGTGGCGCAGCTCGAGGTGGACGAATGAAATCGAATTTTTGGGCTGTCGCCGCATTTGTCGGCGTGTTTGTCCTGGGCGCGGTCGCCGGTGCCGCAGGTTCCCGTGCTTATATGCTCAAGGAGCTCGCTTCGCCGTTCGAAGGTCCACCACGTGAAGCGCGAAATCGATTTCGGATGGAAGCGCTGCGTCGACAACTCGACTTGTCCCCCGACCAAGCCAAAAAAATCCGCGCCATCTTGCAGGAAACGGACAATGACTTCGAAAACGCCATGAAGCCTTGTCGGGACGAACTCGACGCTTTGCGAAAACGCACGGACGATCGAATCATTGAGAACCTCGAACCGGCACAAATCGTCAAGTTTCGTGAATTTGCAGAAAAGATGCACTCACGGCGGGGACGAGGGCCTTTTCCTCATCCCCACCCGAGTTTTCCCCCGCCACCTCCCCCGTAAAACGCCCTCAACAGCCGGGTTCGATCGTCACCATCGTGTTGGTGAGCGTCGTTTTCCCACACGCTTGCCGAATGCTCATGCCGGGATCGAACGTCACGTTCGTCAACGTAAGTCCGCCGAGGTTCGTTCCGTCGATCGGCAGCAACTTCGGGCCTTTGAAAATGCCGTTTGTCACGGTCAACGATCCGCGATTACCGGAAAACGAATACACGTAGCCGGAAAACTTGACGTGTTTGTCCGCCGTACCATTGGCCACGACATCACCGAGTACGAAAACGCCTTCCAGAGCCCCAAGACCTTGGAATTGCAGCTCCACTCCGGCTTCGAGCGTCAACGTCGCTCCCGTCATCACCTGCAAACCATCGTCCACGACGAGCCACGGAACACCTTGGTTTGTCCAAGTATTCGCTCCTTCGAGGTCCGCCGAACCGCCGAAGACCTCCATCTAGTTCGCCGTGACGCCGGTATAGACATTCGACCCGGCGATCGATTTCACCATCGTCGGCAATACATGGAAACCATATTGCCCTCCGTCGAACGTCATGCGCTCGGCTCGCGTGATCGCCGTACCCACGCACAATGACGTGAGGCCGCTGCCGCCTTTGATTCGCGCGTCGGCAAGATCGATTTCGTCCGTTTTCAAAACGCAACCGTCGGCATCGCCGGCCATCGGTCCGTCGAAATTCACGAACGATCCTGAAATCTTGTGCAAGAAGATCGAATCGATGGTTTGTCCGTCTTGCGCTCGAAAGGTGATCGGCTCCGAAGCTGTTCCCTCGAACCGGAATTCACCGAGCGCCAAACTTTCACTAACCCGACGCAAACTCATAAATACAGCCGCTCTCCAGCGACGTGTCTTTTTGGAATTCGAGCGTGCTTCCTTGAGATGTGTTGTTCCCGAACGCGTCGACGATATCGCGCGATTTTTGTTCATTCGTCACGGTGCAGCCAATGACCAACTATTGCATCGGAATGACCTCGATGGTTTCGCGGCAGCCGGAATCCAGCTCCGGGCCGGTGTCCTCACGTCGGACACGCCCCCCTAATGTTTGGATCGGCAACTGCTTACAGC
>CAYSYX010000167.1:0-4927 GCA_964435055.1 uncultured Polyangium sp.
CCCCCCCCCCCCCCCCCCCCCCCCCCCCCCCCCCCCCCCCCCCCCCCCCCCCTCGAAGACAAAACTCTTCGCGAAGCGCGCTTGTTAGCGCGCGTAGCGAACGTTCAAATCAAGGCGAGCGCTCTCAGTCCCCGCGCGTGCAACTCAGCCGTTTTTCCCGACGAGCAGGATCTTGCCCTTGCGTCCTTCACGCTCGGCGTGCTCGACGGCTTCTTTGATCCGTTCGAGCGGGTAGGTGGCTTCGACCGGAATGGTCACTTCGCCGCCCGAGATCTTCCCGAGCACGAGGCTCGTCGCTTCGGTCAACCAATCCGCCGGCAACTGCGCGCGCATCGACGCAAACCAAAAGCCCCGCACGTGGATGTCGCGGAAGATCAGATCGTTCGTCCCGACATATCCCGCATCGCCGCCCATCGTTCCAAGACAAACCACCGTGCCGCCGTGATCGACGCAGCTCGTCATGCGTGTCGTCGCTCCTCCGCCCACGGCATCGAGCGCGAGACGAATCGATGCGCCACGTGTCGCGGCTTTGACGCGTTTGCCAAGCTCCGGACCGTCGGCGATCGCGACATCCGCCCCGAGCTTGCGGAGAGGCATGCACTGTGCGGCGCGACGAACCACGTTCACCGTTCGAATTCCACGCGCTTTCGCGTGTTCGATGACCCAACGCCCGAACGCCGAGTTCGCGCCGTTCTGCACGATCCATTCGCCCGGCTCGAGCTTGTGAATCGTTTGGAGCACAAAGTATGCGGCGAGCGGATTCAACGTCGCCATCGCCAGCTGTTCGATGGGTGCGTCTTCCGGAGCGGCCACGAGGTCTTTCGCGACAACCTTCAATCGTTCGCGCCATGTCCCCGAGTTCAGCGGCAAGAGCACGCGTTGCCCGACCTCGAATCCGGAAACATCCGGCCCGACCTTCAGCACGCGTCCCACGCCTTCTTTTCCGGGAATCGTCGGCAAACTCGGCAACGCACCGTAAACGCCGTGCAGGATCAACAGGTCGGATGGATTGATTGGAGCAGCAATCATCTCGACCAGAACTTCTCCGGCGCTCGGAGCTTCCGGCTCTGGCACATCGAGGTACCGGACCACCTCGGCCGGTGAACCGAACCCGTCGACTCGAATCGCTTTCATGGCTCGTTTACGAAGGTCGCTTCTTCCCGTCTTTACGCATCGGTTCCGGCGGGATCGTTTGATGTTGGGTCATCGCGCGAAGTACGTCCCGGATGTCCTGTTCCCCGGACGGTTCTTTCTTCGCGCGAGTACCAAACACGTCGTGCTCGTCTTTCTCGTCCAACCTCGGCACGTTGTCCACACCTGCCGTCGTGTCTTTCGGTGCGTCTTGGGAAGCCGACATCGACTTTTCCAGCAGCACCTGCGCGATCTTCCGGTGATACAGCTGCCGCGTGTTTTGCATCAGCGACTCGTACGCCGTCGCGTGCATCAGGACGTACTTGAACGAAAACGTCGCGCGCGGCATTCGGCCGCGTTGTAGCAAGATCTCCGCTTCGACCAGCTTCTCCAGACCACGCTGAAGCGTCTCGGGATCCATCGGAGCGACGGCTTCGATGAGGTCATACGTGAACTCGCGTCCCAAGATGGCTGCGAGCTGGGCGACGCGTTTGGCCGAGCCCAACCGATCGAGTCGCGCGGCGAGGGCATCGCGCAGCGTCGAAGGAACCGTCAGTTCCGGACTTGGTCCGGTCAAGACAAACTTGGCTCCTTCTTTTCGTAACGCCTTCGATTCGAGCAGCGATTTCGTCATCTCTTCGATGAACAGCGGCACGCCGTCGGTCATGTCGACGAGCTGCTCGAAGAGCTCTTTCGGAAGATCCACGCCCTTCGTCAACTCGTCGACCATCAGCTTCACCCGCTTGGTCGTCAGTCTTCCCAACGTCACCGTGCTGATGTGCGCTCGAGGTGTCCACGGCGCCCCGAACGATGGTCGCGCGGTGCAGAGCAACATTGTGTTGAGCGTCGCGATGTCTTGCGAGAAGGAACCCAAGAAATCGATCGTCGCCTGATCGGCATAATGCAGATCCGACATCATCAAGACGACCGGTTGCCGTTTGCCCAAGGCCTCGAGCGTCGCGACCAACACCTCGGAGAGTTTGTCTCGTTGCTCCTCGGCCGTCTGCTCCACCGGGGAATACTTGTCCCATACGGGCAAACCCATGAGCTCGCCGAACAGCGGCATGGCTTCATCCAGCGGGAAGCCGAAGTGCGTCATGGCCCGTTCGAGCTTGCTGACCTTCTCGAGCGGCGCGTCGTTGTCGGTGATCACGAGCAGCTGGCAGAAGAGCGCGGCGATCGGACGCATCGTTCGTTCGCGCTGATCTTGCAGACACCGCGTCTCGATCCATTTGTGCGCGACGTTGTCGAGTCTGTCCCGAAAAACTCGGACCAGACGTGACTTCCCCATACCCGCCTCGCCCACGACCATGGCGACTTGGCCGGAGCCTTCTTCCACGCGGGCCCAACGATCGAGCAGCAAACCGAGCTCGAGCTCCCGACCGACCATCGGCGTCAAACGGCCCGTAGGCATGCCTTGGAGACGACTTTGGGCGCCGCTTTCGTCCGCCACGAGGAACGTCTCGAGCTGATGCGCCGAGCCTTTGATCACGCGCAGCCCTTGGCTTTGGCACTGATAAAAACTGCGCACCAGTCGCTGCGTCGCTCCACTGATGAGCACGCCGTTACGCCGCGCCAAACTCGACAGACGCCAAGCGATCGTCGGTGTGGCGCCCACGATGGCCGCCGGTTGCGTCCCTACGTCTTCGGAGATCTCGTACGTCAAGACCAACCCCGTGTGGACGCCGACGCGAACGTCGAGGTGCAAGCTCGTGCGGCGCGTGTTCAGCTTCTCCGCCGTCTCGACGAGCTCGAGCGCCGCGGCGACCGCCCGTCGCGCGTCGTGCTCATGCGCGACCGGGTATCCGAAATACGCGATCTGCCCATCGCCCAGCGGCACGGCCAAGTGCCCGCGATGCGACGTGATCACCTGCGCAAACATCTCTCGGTATTCACTCGTCACCCGAGCAAGTTTGTCTTGGTCGACGTTCGTCGGATCGTCGGCAGCGGACAAAACATCCCACGCCACGATCGTCACTTGCCGGCGTTCGGCTTCGGGCAAAAGCGACTCCGTGACGCCGCGTAAAACCGTACCTCCCGCTGTTTCCGCACGATCGGAGGAATGCGGTGGAGGCACCGGCACGGCGGATGGAACTTTGGAATCGCGTTCTTGAAGCTTGATGTTGTGCCGTTGTCGCGATGACGGGCGCGTATGAGTGCGCTCACGCTCCGAACGCGGGATCGCGTGCGAAGGCATCGTCGCGGGCGGAATGCTCTCCGGGGCGTGTTCGACGATGGTGTTGTCGGATTCCGGAATGACCTCGGCGGTCTCCGCGGTTTGTCCCGGAAAGAGCATGCGCGGAACGTTTGTCTCGTCCGGCGGAGGACCTACGTTCAAACAACGCGCCAACGCCTTGACCATGTCCCAGATCGACGCGAAACGTTGGGCCGGATCGCGATCGCAAGCTTGGAGAAACCACGCATCGAAATCGGTCGTGGCCCGTGGATGCCGCGTCGACGGCGGATCGATGGGCTTCGACATGATCTCGACGAGCAGCTCGGCCATCGTGTGCGACTTCCAATAAATCTCGCCCGTCAGCAGCCGATACGCGATGAGGCCCAAAGCCCACAAATCCGAGGCCGGACCGATGAGCGCCGTGTTTCCCGTCGCTTGTTCGGGCGGCATGTAGAGCGGCGTTCCCAGCACCGCACCTGTACGAGTCAAACCCGCTTCGGCGATGTTTCCAAGCCCGTCCCCGGTCATCTTGGAGATGCCGAAATCCAGCAGTTTGACGATCACGCGCCCGTCGAAGTGTTCGTGCAGAAAAATGTTCTCGGGCTTGAGGTCGCGATGCACGATTCCGAGCGCATGCGCCTTGCTCAACGCATCCGCGATTTGCCAGAAAATGCCGACAATATCGCTCTGAGGTAGGGCTCCACGCGCCTGGACGTACATCTCGAGGTTTGTCCCGCGAAGCAGCTCCATCACCAGAAACGGCGCGTTTCCAAGCTCGGGACAAACATCGGCGTCGATGACGCGAACGACGTGGTCGCTGCGGATCTTTGCGGGTAACCAGGCTTCTCGTTTGAAGCGTTTGACGAGCTTCGGATTGGCGCCCGCGTGCGCTTGCAGCACCTTCATCGCCAGGTCCTCGCCCGTGTAGACGTGTTGGACGAGGTACACCGTGCCCATGTTTCCCTCGCCAATCGGCCGGATCACGCGATAACGCGAAGCGATGAGCGCAGGGATTTTCTCGGGGAGCATTGGGCGCAGCGTCTGGGCTCGGCCGAACGAAAGGACCTAATCTCTCGGCTCGGACAAACTCCGCGCGAGGGCACGAATCGACGGCAAAGCAGCGTCGCCATCGTAGGTTGCGCGGCTTTTTAACGCCAGATGCTTCGCAGACGTAACCCGCCGTTCGCTCATCCCAAGCGCCCTCGCCGGCATCCAAAATTCTCCGCACAAATTTGTTGACCTACGTTATGCGCTTAGGTAGTCTCATGTCGGACGAGAGCGGAGGAACACCTACATGATGCAAGAACGACGCAAGAGGCGCAGTGAGATGGTTTCGGAAGCCGCGAGTTTGTATCTCGAGGCGGTGATCGAGCGTAGCCGATTGAAGGCGATGACGTTGTCGACGGAGGACGGGCTTCTCGTTTCCGGCGCGGGCAATGGGTACGATCACGAGTGGCTGGCGGCGCTTGGGGCATTCGACAATACCGAGCGGCTTGCGCCGATGATTGATGAATTCACGCACGGCCAGGGGTTGATGGCGTTCGACGTGCCGATTCACGGTCGTACGTTGCGTTTGGCGGTGGTGGGTGACGAAGCGCCTTCGGTGGAAGCTGCGGGGAT
>CAYSYX010000167.1:4937-17441 GCA_964435055.1 uncultured Polyangium sp.
CGTATTTTCGCGCCGATGTTCACGGATCGCGAACCGACGCTCGCCAAGAGCTGACCTACGTCGGTTTGTCAAATTGCATCTCGGAGATGACCGCACTTCCGTGATAGCGTCACGGACGTGACTGCTCGCCTCTTTTTGACCAGCCTCCCGCTCTTCGCACTTTTCTCTTTGGGTTGCGCTCCTGCGCTTTCGAGCATGCAGCCGGCCCATGTCGCCAAAAAACATCACGCGCAAGCTGAATTTGGCATGGACGTGTCGGTTCCGACCGGCACGATTTCCGAGGCCATTACGGCGGCGGAAACGCTCGTCAAATACTCCAAGGAGCGCGATTTGACGGACGCCGAAGTGCAGCAGTTGTACAAGGCGGGCGAGTCGGCGCTGCTGAATCCGCCGGGAACCACGACGCACGTGGGCGTGGGTTTTACCGTCGTCGATAACCTCGAAGTTTCCTTGCGTTATGCGACGAGCTCATTGCGTCTCGGCGGGCGATATCAATTTTTGAACAAGGAAAAGCACAAAGTCGATGCATCGGTGGGGCTCGGCTTTGGTTATTACGTCCTTTCCATTCCTCTCGGCGATATTTTCGATCCCATCCTGAAACTCGAAGATTTCACTCGTTTTCAAGTCGACGTGCCGCTCGTCTTCGGCACGCGGGGCAGTTGGTATCGCGTTTGGGGCGGACCGCGATTCATGTACACGCGTTTTGGAACCGAGCTGAATCTCGATATTCTTCCCATTCCAGGAGTTTCGGCTGGTCGAAAAGAATTGGCTTCTTTTGGGGGCAATGGGTTTTACGTGGGAGCTCAGGGGGGCGTGGCTGTCGGATACAAATACGTTTTTCTCGCCTTCGAGCTGACGGTCGTTCGGCTGCTCATGAACGGCGATCTGAATGTGCTCAACAAATCCGTGGCGTCCTTGGATTTGGGGAGCAACATTATTTATCCGGCATTGGGCCTGATGGGCGAATTCTGACGAACGAACGGAGAGAGTCATGATTGATTTGTATTATTGGCCGACGCCGAACGGGCGAAAAATCGCGATCATGCTCGAAGAGATCGAGATGCCTTATCGGGTGGTGCCGGTCGACATCGGCCGAGGGGCGCAATTTACGAAGGAGTTTTTGGCGATCAGCCCCAACAACCGCATGCCCGCGATCGTCGATGACGAACCGATGGGCGGGGGCGAGCCGATCAGCGTGTTCGAATCCGGGGCGATTTTGCAGTATCTCGCGGAGAAATCGGGAAAACTGATGCCTTTGGATCCGCGTGGAAAATACGAAGTCATTCAATGGCTTTTTTGGCAAATGGGTGGTCTTGGGCCCATGGCCGGACAAACGCATCACTTTCGCGAATATGCGCCGGAGAAAATCCAGTACGCCATCGATCGCTACACCAACGAAATGAATCGCCTGTATGCGGTCATGGATCGCCGCTTGCGTGATCGCGATTATTTGGCCGGCGATTATTCGATCGCGGACAT
The DNA here is from genome assembly GCA_964435055.1 of uncultured Polyangium sp. Lineage (GTDB taxonomy): Bacteria > Myxococcota_A > Polyangia > Polyangiales > Polyangiaceae > Polyangium. The sequence goes on from CAYSYX010000167.1 coordinate 6,417, forward strand.
CGCCTGTTTTCCGTGGGTCATTCCGTACAAACTGCAAGGTCAATCCTTGGATGACTTCCCGAACGTCAAGCGCTGGTTCGACGCCATTACGGCGCGTCCCGCCGTGCAGCGGGGGCGGGCTGTCGGGCGTGAATTGCCACGACAAACTCCGATGGACGACGAAGCGCGCAAAGTTCTCTTCGGCCAAACGGCCGCGACATTGCGCGGCCTTTGACTTGCGTTTCGGTTTGACATTTGGGGCTTCGAGTCGCCGTTGGCGCTCTTCGCCCCAAACCCCGTCTCAGGGCGCCACGTAGCTCGCCGTCACGTTGAATTGTCCGGTGTTGTAACCACGGACCATCACGTACATGGTCGTTTCCCCCGCGGGAACCGTCATGTCGCATTGCTCGTTCGGTCCGGTTTTGTACGGCCGGCAAAACCACGAATTCCTCGTCGGTTGCGTCCCGAAACGTACGTAGAGGTCGGGATCGCCTTTGCCCGTCATGACGACGTGCACGTCGGTGCCCTCCAGGACTTGGACGGAAGGGAGCTGCACTTGTTGGTTTGGCTTAACAAAACCATTCCAAGTGGCCGTCTTCGGCATCCCCGGTGGTTGGTCCGGACCACCTCCGCCTCCTCCACTGCCGCCACCCCCGCCGCCGCCACCATTACCGCCGCCTCCTCCACCCGGTTCACCGTACAAACTCACGGCGCCTTGAATGTCTTTGGGCGTCAAGCTCAAGGTTCGGTCTCCCGTACCATTGCATTGCGGATAATGCATGACGGACGCCGAATCGTACGGCGTGAGCGGTCTCCAGTTGTTGTCCTCGAAGCACGTCCCCGCTTCGGGACGTGTGTGTTCATGCCGAAAGCCCAGTGTATGACCGAGTTCGTGGCGTAAAACGCCGGTCACCGTCGGATTGCCGTTCGCTTGAAATGCGCTCGTATCGATGAGGATGTTGCGGCTCGATCGGGAGTCGTTCGGGAAAAACGCTCGCGCCATGTAGTCGGCGTTGCTGATGGGTCGGACGTCGAAGAGTACCTGCGAATTGCTCGCATTGCAATTGCCGTCTTGATCGCTCAGGTGCGTGTATTTCACGTCCGTGACTTGTTCCCAAGCCGCCGTCGCGTCGGCCATTGCCGTCACCGCCGTTTGATACCGCGAACCGAACGTGGTGCTCACGCAATACGTCAATTGCTTCTTTTGCGTGTCGTTCCATATCGCATCCTTGCCTCCTTCCCGATGCACGATGAGTGCTCCCGATTGCACGTATTTTTCGTAAAACTCCTCGAGCTTCTTGATGTCGTCCACCGGAGTATCGCCGTCGACGATATAAATTCCGGTATCCGGTTCTCGGTACGTACGAGCTTCAAATTCCTTAAAGCTCATCGACGTTTGGCCTACCTCTTCGTCCTCAATGCCCGATCCTACGCATCCGACGAACAGCGCGGCGAACAAGAAAGGGGCCATTTTACCAAGTTGGCTTTTGCGTCCCATCATCTTCGAGGAAACATCGCTCATTCTTCAACCTCCCAGGCACGCACCCAGCGCGCATTCGAACCGTCGTTTGTCGGTCAAGGTTTGGCGCGTCCAATCTTCCAACCTACGAACGACCGCTCGAACCATGCCGCATCATAAAGACAAACAGATTTCGTTTCGTCAATCCCTCAAAGCAGAATTTGTCTGTCAAGCGAGCGATCGAACGCCGGAACCATGGCTTCTTGCATTGCAATGTTCCACCCGGAAGAACCATTCCTCAAATTCGCGAACAACAACGAAAACAACACCGGTTTGTCAGGTGTATCTGTGGTTTGGAATGAATAATGGTCAAACATCCCAGGATGCGGAGGACCAAATCTTACGATCCGGGGGCGAAGTCCAAGTCTTTCGGTCGACGGGCGCGACGTGTATGTTTTGCCAAACCGCCAGGTTTCCTCAACGTGCGTACGCGGAGCCGGCACTGTCCATGGATCCCGCGGGATCTTCCGATGTCGCCACGAGATCGTTCGTACACTCTTCCGGCCAGTCGCGAAACGTGCGAAGGTGCCCCCCGCGATGTTTCGACTCACGCCGTATTCGACCTTTGCCGCCTCTTTTGCTTTCCTCTGCGTGTCCGCGTCCGCGCATGCGCAACAGCCCGCGCCTGGTGCGGCGGCTCCCGCGCCCGTGCCGACGGTGCAGGCGCCTGCGGACCCTTCGCCGCCATCCAATGGAACGCTCGTGCCTGTGGCTCCGCCGCCTGCGCCGACGTCCGAGTTTCCCCCGCCGGCGCTTCCTGCCGCGAACCCGTCCCCGCCTGCGCCTCCTGCGGCAAACCCGCCATGGATGTCGCAGCCGGCCAATCCAATGCCGATTTTACCGCCGCCATTACCGCCAAAACCCGCCGCCCAGAAGGCGCCGAAATTCCCCACGCGTTCATTGCGTATTGGTCCAAGTCTTCAGACGTTTTTGTACAATCCTTTCCCGTATGAGAATCTCTCGCGCGTCGGGACGGGCGTGTTCGGCGTGTATGAATTCTTCTTGAAGCGTTCGGCGGTGATCGGGATCAATTTGTCGTATCGGTATTTTCCGGGCGATGCGACGCTCCATCAAGTCGGTTACGGCTTGATCCTCAAGCATTACCTTGCGGGCATGAATTCACTCGATTCGACATTCATGCCGTTCGCCGAATACGGATTGCTCTTGCAGATCAACAAACTCTCGACGCGCAAAGGCACGGGGACCGCGCACGATACGCGTTTGTCGGTGGGCACGGACATTCGCATTGCGAAGAAAATCTTCTTCGTGGAAGGATCGTGGCATTACAGCCGCTTGAGTCTCTTCGAGCAACCGGCCGAACACCTTGATAACCTCGAATTCGACGTCGGTTATCGATTTGCGTGGTAATCGTCAGCGGTCGTTTGAGGCCGGTTTGTGTAATCGCTTCAATTCGCTCAATGCCCACCGCGCCGTCTCTTCCGCTCCGCCGCCGTCGAAATGCAATCCGTCGGGCCGGATGGGTTTGCCGTCGCTTTCCATGTTGCATTCGCGCGTGGGACACACGTGACTCATCAAATCCACCATGGGGAATTCGTATTTGTCGGCGATGTTCACGAGCATTTTGTTGAAACAATCGACGCGTTCGAGGACATTCGAATGGCGCCACGCTTTGATGGGGTAGGGGACGCGAGCGATGACGATTTGCCCCGCCGCCGTGCCCATCATCCGCGCCAATTTGAAGACGCGTTTGTCGTAATCCTCGGCAAAGTCTTTCTTGCACGCATTCGAACTGAAATACCCTCCGCCCATGACGATGAACGTGACGTCGGGTTCGAGTTCTTTTGCGTCCGTCGCCCAAGCCATGGAACAGCTCGAGCTCATTTTCGTTTCTCCATCTTCGACGTAAGGCGCGGGTTCAAAAATCGAACAATTCCCGACGCCTCGCTCCGCGACGAACGTTTGTCGCTCGTCTTGCCTGTACCGCATGGCCAAACCCAAAAACTTGGCGACGGAATCACCCACGACCAAAATGCGCAATGTTCCCGGGGGCAATTCTTCTTTTCGCGGTAGGTCGCGGAGTTTTACCGAGAACGGCGTGGGCCAAACGCGCGGCGCTGAGGTGCCGGGGGCGGCCGGAGCCGATTGAATCGCCGAAGCACCTGCGGAGTTTTGGACAAACGATTTGTGCTGCAACGAGTTGCGCCGCACGACAAACACCGTGGTGGCGGCTGCTGAAAGCAACACGAGGGCAATCAGGCCGAAGGCGTAACGTCGGGGCATCTTCGAATGATGGCATCATCGTTGAAAACGCGGCGGGAAGCAATGGACAAATCGTGTGTCATACGCCACGCCGCGTTGCCGGAGTAGACGTGATTTCTCTTGTTCCTTGTCTTGTCGCCGGTGTAGACTGTTTGTTTGCGGAGTGCAATCGATGTTGCATGGGTCGTTCTACTTGTTTTCTGTTTTTGCGTTGTGTCTCGTTCTTGCGGCCTATTTTTTTGCGTGGATATTGCGGAAGAGCCGGCAGGCGAGGGGGGAACTCGATAGCGAAATCAAAAAAATCCGCGACATCGAAACGAAGGTCAACCTCTCCCTGAAATGCGGCAAAGTTACGCCCATTCAGGAAGCGCCGACGGGGCAAGTCGTCAAAATCGGCGGTCAAATTGAAGCGGCCGACAAAACATTGTATGCGCCGCTGTCGGGTCGCGGATGTGTGTTTTACGACGTGGTGGTGGAGCAATACTCGAAAAATGGTCCGCAAGAGTGGCTCCCGCTGTTTCGGGACACGAATGCCGTCGATTTCTATATCGTCGACGACACCGATCGCGCATTGGTTCAACTCGCCAAACTCCGCACCGAATTACGAGCGGCGGCCGAACGTGATCATTACGCATCCTCGGGTACGTTCAACGATGCAACCCCGGAGCTCGAAGCTTATCTGAGTCGGCACGGACAATCGAGCACCGTTGTCGGAATGAACCGACAACTTCGTTATCGGGAAGGCGTCTTTGAACCGGGCGAACACGTTGTCGCCATGGGCACCGCCATTCGTGAACAATCCACCGAACCAAGAAATGCGGGGAGTGGTTATCGCGGCGCCGCCCGGCGTTTTGTCCTCGGACCTTTGCCCGGCGGCTCGATCTTGATCAGTGACGATTCGGAGTTGGCTGAATCGACAGCGTCGAGCTGATAACGCCACGGGTTTGGCATCTCGTCGACGTCAAAGTTCGCCGGGCGGAGTGTAATGGCGTTTCACGTCAAACGAGCCGGTTTTTGTGTTTTTCATGAGCGGACATTGTTTGTCCTATGCGACCCTCGATGGATGCATCATGCTTGGCCCGCGCCCGTCCATGGCGCCCTACGAGGAGTTGCCGCATGAAAGAAATGATTCGACGTGGTTTGTTGTTGGCATTTGCGTTGCCCCTTTTTGCTTGTGGTGGGGGCGCAGGTACGGACGAGCAGACGCAGGAAGAAGACATCGCGCAATACGAAAATTTGCAAAAAGAATTGGAAACGTCGCGCCTGGAGTTCATCAAAACGGCGGCGCAAGATTTTTATGCGGCGGGAAATACGCTTTATTGGGTCGAGGTCGCCGGCGCCAATCCGATGTTGCGCAGTTTCGACGATGGAACGAAGACGCGGACCGATTACACGTTCAAAGTTTTTCTCACCGGGGTTGGCGCGCCGAATCCCGTCGATACGATCAACTATCACGCATCGAGCACGCTGATCGCCTCGATGAATGTGCTCGATGGGGCGAGTACGTATGCCGCGGGGGCGCCGGAACAATCTTTGGGCAAATGGGCTTTACCCGCGCCCAATTTTGGTCAACGCTGGTGGGCATATTCGGTGAGCGGCCAAGACGTGTATGCCGTCGTCGTCGACGATTCGGGCCGATACGTTTTGCAAAAGTGGACGCCGGGGCAGGCGCAAGCGACGCCTATTCTGGCGCTCGATGATCTGATCGCGCCCAATACGATGGGTGAATTCTTGGATTTCGCCATCGATGGCACGACGCTCATTTTTGCGGAGAGCGGACGTATTTGGCTCGCGGACTTGAGCGATACCAAGGCCAAGTGGGTGCAAAACGACAAGGAAATCGGCAGTGCGAACTTTTATCCGGGCGGCGTGGTGTATTCGCAAGGCACCGAGTTTTACCGGTACGATAAAGCCTCGGATACACGCGAAAACCTGACGGATAAAATGAAGGCGGGTTATTCGATGAACAAGACGTTTGGCCAGGTACATCATCCGGATGCCAACGGAAGCTGGTGCAAATACAAAAACAAAATTGTCTACCACGGCAGTTATGGAATTTTTGCGTACGATCTGAATACGGAGAAGGTCATTCCGCTTCTGCTCGACGCTCGGGACAACAGCGTGGTGTATCGCAATCCAACGGCGGTGGACACGGGGACGTTGTTCATCAAGGGATTGGTCAGCGAAAGTGGGGCGATTGGTGCGGACGGACCGACGTATTCGATCGATGCGTCGAATTTGTTGTAATGGAACGAAAAACGGCCCGCGGACGACGAACGCTCGCGGGCCGTTTTTTATGACGAACCGGCAGGGGTCAAGGAATCACTTGCCGCCCTTGCCGCCGCCACCGCCGGCCGAGCCATACAAAGCCGCGGCGCCGGACTTGTCTTTCGTGGTCAAATTGAGCGACCAGGTGTTTGTCCCGTTGCATTGCGGATAATGCATGACCGAGCCCGAATCATACGTCGTGAGCGCCCGCCAGTTATTATCCTCGAAGCATGCGCCGGCTTCGGGACGCGTGTGCTCGTGCCGGAATCCGATGGTATGGCCCAGTTCATGGCGCAGAATCCCGTCAAGGCCCGGTGCGCCCGGGGCGAACGAGCTGTTGTCGATGAGCACATTGCGGCCGTTGCGGCTGGAATTCGGGAAAAATGCGCGAGCCAAGTATTGGCCATTGACGTTGACCGGGCTCACGTTGAACACGACGGCCGTGCGCGAATCACAGCTGCCATCGAGGTTGCTCGAGTGGATGAAATTGATTTTCGCCGCGCCTTCCCAGGCACTCGTGGCGGTATTCATCGCATTCACCACGGCGCCGTAATTGGCCCCGAAACTCGTGCTGACGCAGTAGGTCAAATTCAGCGCCGTCGTTGCGTCCCATTTCACGTCCGTGCCGCCCGACGTCATGACCGCCAAGCCGCCTTGCTGCACGTGCTCGATGTAGAATTGCTCGAGCAACTCGCGCGTTTCGATCATTTCGTCGCCGTTGACGATGTACACGCCGGTGTCGGGCTCTTGATAAATCACCGACATGAACTCATCCCAGCTCATTCCAGCCGTCGCGACATTTTCTTCGTCAATCGGATCGACGTTTTCCGCAACGCAACCCGCAGTCATCATCGACGTGGCCAATGCACCGAGCATCAACAAGCGAACAATGTTCATGGGAAAGGCTCCTGTGTCGGGCGAGAATTCCGAGCACATTCCCTTATTACGTGATTTCCATCGATTCGTCGATTGAAATCCGTGACCATTTCAACGATTCAATGTGTGGTATTCGTTTCGTGGTCACCGCAATGACCATGCGACCAAGCGATCCGGAATGGGTCGGAGCTGGTAAATCCAGTTATCAATTGGCTGCAAAATCCGCATTTCCCGTGATGTTTCGGTCCAGGAAAAACCTTTTTGCGGCCTCTGCATGAAGCGGAAATGCAAAGAGCTCATCCAATCCGTCGGGGCCGAAGACGACACCTCGTTCGAGGGTTTCATGGTTTGGCGTGAACGTACTGAGGTCATCGGCTGAAATGGGTTTGGCGATGGAGAACAAAAGCACGCGGTTGGGGCGCGGGTGCGTCGAAGTGAACCAGAATGGTTCGAGTGAATTCGGATCGATTCTCACGCCGGTTTCTTCGAACATTTCCCGAGCGCCGCCCTGTTGCCACGTCTCGTGTTCTTCGAGGAATCCTCCGACGAGCGCCAATTTACCGCGTCCGGGTTCGATGCCGCGCCGCGCGACGAGCAATCCCGTTTTACCTGCCGTAACGACGGGCAAAAGGACCACGGAGACGGGAATCGGGTTGGCCCAGACGTGAAAGCCGCACGCCGAGCAGATGCGGGGATACGTATTCGTTTGGGGGAAAGCGTTTCCGCAGGAAGAACAAAATGCGTTCGGTCGATAATTCATTCGTGTACAGCCGGGCCCTTCAGCCCCGCTCCTCCAAGGCTCGATAATCCACTTTTCCCGTCACCGTTCGCGGCAGTTCGTCCAGAAGTACGATTCTCTCCGGAACCATGTATCCCGGCAAAACCTCCGCCAGAAATCCGCGCAATTCCCGTTCGTCCACGCCGGCCGCGTGCTGCCCCATCGCCGTGAACGCTCGCAACGTTTTTCCAAGCCGCTCGTCGTCGTGCACGATCACCGCCGCCTGACGCACCGCCGGGTGTTTGCCAAGCGCCGCCTCGACTTCGCCGGGCTCCACCCGATATCCGCGAATTTTCACCATGCGATCGATTCGGCCGCGAAAATAATACAGCCCGTCCGCTTTGCGCTCGATTCGATCCCCCGTCCGATAAGGCCCCCCATTCACCGTGGTTGGTCCTTCGATCACCAATTCACCGATTCCTTCGCCGGCAATCACGCGCGTGCGATCGTTTTCGTCCAAGAGCCAACTGCGCGCGTAAGGACATGCCAAACCAATTGGCGTCTCGGCGTGCCCATCAAGTTTGTCTCTTTCCACTTCGTAAAACGTACAGACATTCGTCTCCGTCGGGCCATACAAATTCCAAATTCGGCTCTCCGGCACTTTCTTCGCAAATCCCCAAAGCTCACGCGGGGGAAAAACTTCGCCCGCGTACAGAATTGCGCGTGGCGCAGGGAGCAAATCCGTTTCACCACAAACGGTCGCGAGCTTCATGAACATGCTCGGTACACCATACACGACGGTCGGTTCGAGCGTTTTCATCGCGGTCAAAAGCGCCTTGCCCGACGCCAAATCCCGACGCGCCATCGTGCAGAGCGCAGCTCCGGCGCGCCATGTCGCGACGTGATCGAACCACGACAAATCAAAAACGAGCTCGGCAACGCGAAGCACACGGTCCTGCTCGGACAAACCGACGAGATGGATCATGAAGGCCGTGAACGCATCGAGGCCCGCCCAGGTGATCGGTACGGGCTTGGGGCCTCCGGTCGTTCCCGACGTATGCAAGATGCACGCTGGGCCGAGATCCATCGGCGATGGTGGCGCCTGCGTTTCTCCGCGAAGCGCTTCGATCACGTCTCCCGTTCCATTGAGACAGACCCGCGACAAACCCGTCCCGAGCAGCTCGCCGGCCTTTTCCACGAGCGCCCGCGCAGGTTCGTCGTGGATGAATACCCGCGCGCCCCGCGCTCGCGCGATCGCGGCCCAGCGCGCAGGAGGCGCCATCGCATCGAGCGGCACGACGACAGCGCGTTGAAAGACGATGCCCAAGAGCCCGGCAGCCTCGTCAAAAGCCCTTCCGGACGACACGAGCCCCACCGGTTCGCCCGCCACGATGCCCAGCCCTCGCAAAGCATCCGCAACGCGCTGCGCACGATCACCCAGGGCCGCGTACGTCATCGAGTCTGTCTTGCCAACCACGGCGACACGATCGCCTCGCGCCGCAAATGAAGCCGCATCGAGGCGAAACGGTTCGTCGGGACGAATCATGCTTTCGTCTTGGCGATGTAGTCGTGGAAGAAGCGGGCCATCGAAGCGACGGTGGCGATCTGGCCGATGTCGACGTCTTCTTCCGGGACGAGGACACCGAAGCGTTCCTCGACAAACACCAGGACCCGGGAAAGCGAGAGCGAATCGAATCCCGCGTCGAATATGTCGTCGTTCGGTTCGATCAATGCTTTGCGGAGCAAAATATCTCTCGAGACAAACTCGAGCAAAGCGGCTTCTACAGTCTCTATACGAACGCTCATGATCCCTCGGTGAGGCTGCGCAGCAGACGAACCGATGTCAGGTCCAGGACGGGTCCTGGCGCGGGTCGAGGGGCGCGGAGCCCCTCGTGGGTTCGGGCAAAGCCCGTTTCATCCGCCTCGACAAACTCAAGCGGCGACGCGATTGGCCAAGTAGTCGATCAGGTCGATCTTGGAGATGATGCCGACGACGCGAGTTCCATCGGTGACGATCGCGACGCGTGCGTCATTCAAAACGCCCTTGAGCAGCTCGACCTTCGTGTCGACCGTGACGGTGGCGTATTCGCTTTCGATGAGCGGTCCGATGCTGGATTCGAGGTTGCCTTTGCCTTCGACGAGGTGGCGCAAAAGGTCGACTTCGTGAACGAGTCCGCAGAGTTGCCCCTCGTCGACGATCGGAATCTGACTGATGCCGAACGTCTTGAGCTTGCTGATGAGCGTGCCGACGTTGTCTTTGGGGCTCGCCGAAACGACCTCGCCGAGGGTTTTTCCGGACAAGAGATCCCGCACGGTGCCGAGCGAATGTTCATCATCGAGGAAGCCGTTGGCGCGCATCCAGGCGTCGTTGAAGATCTTGCCGAGGTACTTGGAGGCCGCGTCGGGCAAGAGCACCAAAATGCGTTCTTTTCGGCCGCTGTGTCGCGCGTACTTGATGGCGCCGGCAACGGCGGCTCCGCCCGAGCCACCCACGAAGAGTCCTTCCAGACGAACCAAGTCCCGGGTCATGAGGAAGCATTCTTTGTCGTCGACGCGCACGACTTCGTCGATGATCTTGAGGTTCATCGTGCTCGGGAAGAAGTCTTCGCCGATGCCTTCGACCTTGTAGCTGAAGGGTTTGGTGATGCGGCCGGTTTTTACGAAGTCGTAATAAAGCGAGCCGACGGGATCGACGCCGACGAGGCGAATGTTGGGGTTTTTCTCGCGGAGGAACTTGCCCGTGCCGCTGATCGTTCCGCCCGTGCCCATGCCCGCGACGAAGACGTCGACGTCGTTGCCGCATTGTTCCCAGATTTCCGGGCCTGTAGACAGGTAATGAGCGTTTGGATTGGACGGATTGTGGTACTGATTGGCGTAGAACGTGTTGGGGGTTTCTTCGGCGATACGCTTGGCAACTTGGTAATAACTGCGCGGATCGTCGGGTTCGACTGCGGTCGGACAAACCACGACCTTGGCGCCGAAGGCCCGAAGCGTGTCGATTTTTTCTTGCGACATCTTGTCGGGCATGACGAAAACGCACTTGTATCCGCGGATCGCGGCGTTCATCGCGAGCGCTGCGCCCGTGTTGCCGCTCGTGGCTTCGACGATGGTGCCTCCAGGCTTGAGTCCCGCGGCTTCGGCATCGCGAAGCATGTTGATGGCGACGCGATCTTTGTGACTACCGCCCGGATTGAGATACTCGCACTTGACGTAGATCTCGCTCTCGAGCCCTTCGGTGACTTTGTTGAGCTTGACGATCGGGGTTTGTCCGACCGCCTTCGTGATATCGCTAAGCGCGCCTCGCATCATGGGACGCGTTGTAGACGGGAGCGGCGATGAGCACAATGGGAAAACTGCCCGGCGCTTGGCAAACGCATTTCACCGCGTTTCGCTGGGCTTCCGCCCAGACCCGACCAGGGGCTATCCGCCCCTGGACCCGGACCAG
>CAYSYX010000168.1:0-17431 GCA_964435055.1 uncultured Polyangium sp.
ACGTCAAGAAGATCGTCCCGGGCTTGCTGATCGACCAACGCTCGTCACTCACGGCCAAGTTTGACGGGACATACCCGACGTTCGACCTCGATGGCCGACTCGAGATCACGCCGAAAGAAGGCACGCCGGCCCAAGTGGAGATCGCCGGAAAACTCGACGTGGAAAATGGCCCGAAGTTCGTCGTCGACGTCACGACCACGAACGTGAACGCTCGAGCCTTCCGCGAGGATTTCCCGGAAACGACGGTCAACGCTCGAGCCCATGTCGCCTTCGCGGCAAGACCGACGCCAAGGTTTGTCGCGGAAGCCTCGGTCGAACCGACCAACGTTGGTACACAAAACGCTCCGGCCATCGACGCTCACGCCACGTTCGATCATGGCATTCTCGAGAGTCGCGTGACATTGCACGAGCCGGGTGCCCCCACGCGGGCGCACATCGTCATCGAAGGACGCGACCAGCTGCGCTTCGACGCCGAGACAAACGTCGCGTCGCTGCAAGCCATCCCGCGTTTGAAGGCTCCGTTGTCCGGAGGCGGGCGCGTGAAGATTCGCGGAGCTGTTCGCGGTGCAGAGCTCGATGCGCGCGTCGAAGGCAATGTGTATTCGTTTGCCGCCCAAAAGGCGCTCGAACTCGAACAAGGACACTTCGAGGGGCGGCTTCACGGGCCCTTCAACCAGCTCGAAGTCGATGCGGTGGTCGTCGGTGAACACTTGCGCGCCGGAGAAAACACAGCCGATCGCGTCACGGTACGAGCTGTCGGACCGGTGATGACGCCGTCGATCGATGCGCATCTCGAAGGCGGCGACGTCGAAGATCTTCGCGCATCGGGACGCGTCGATCCGCAAGCCAAAGCCATTCGCAGCGTCGAGGTTCGTCTTTCCCGAAGCGGCGAAGAGTTACACGGCAAGGTCAACGAAGTACGTGCGGATCGTGGAACCGTCGCGGCACGAGGCGTGGCGCTGGAAGGTTCGGGCATCGGCGCGCTTGGGGGAAGTCTGGCCGTTGCCAACCAAGAGATCACCGGAACCCTGGCCGGGAAAAACATCGATCTCGAGCGGCTCTCGCGCCTGTTTGGATTGAACAAACGAACGCGCGGGGTCGCGGATATCGACATTGCGCTCACTCCGACAAACCGAGGCCGAAAAGGGCACGTCAACGTTCAAGTCAAAAACGCAACCGTCGCCCCGATGGCGGGCATCGAATTCCCCGGCACGTTCGCCTCCGTCAACGCGACCTTCGACAACGAACGAACGTCGCTCGAAGCGTCGTTGCGCATCGAAGGCCATGCCAAACCCGGCGAGGATCCGGCGACGGCCTGCGACGGCACGATCGCCGAAGTCCGAGTAGCCGATGCGGAAGGAGCGCTGCGCGGTCCGCTCCTGGCTCCATCGACGTGGTCGAAGCTCACCGGTCATGCCCGCGTCGAAGCGAAAGACACGCGGCTCGATTGCATCGCCCAGCGCCTTCCTCTGGCCCTTTTGTTGACCGAGGTCGCGGGCAAACTCGATGCCGGTTTTTCCGTGGATCGACCGGCGGGACAACGGTTCGTCTCGGTCAAAGACCTGGAAGTCAAAACCAAGGGCTTGACGATCGTCGGACCGCAGATGTTCGGTGAAGAAAAACCACGCTGGGAATCCCGTTCGATGGACGTCGCCATCACGGGCAGCCTCGACGGCTCCACCGGCGCAACCTCGGCCAAAGTTGCGCTCTCCGACGCCAACGTCCTCGCGGAGCTCGGCATCAACGCATCGCTCGACCTGCAGACGCTCATCGATGATCCGCGACGCCGATGGGCCACGGTGGCCAAGTCTCCGGGCACGGTGACGTTCACGATTCCGCGGCGATCCATCGCCTCTTTGAAGAGTTTGCCGTCGGTGCTTCATGACAAACTACCGCCGTTCGAGGGCGACTTTGCCGTCAACATGACGGGCACGGGAACGCTTGCCGATCCCTCGATCGCGGCACGCGTTTCGGCGTGGCACCTGGGACATATCGACGCGCAGGGCCAGCCCTCGGAGTGGTCGATGCCTGTCGATGCGGACGTGGTGGCGAACTACAAAGGGAAGAATGCGGGCTTGATCGTGCAGGTTCGTCGCAACACGCGCGAAATCGCGTCGGCTGTGGGAAACGCGGAAGTGGATCTGAATGACGTCGTGCTCGGCGCGGACGTCACGCCAAACTTCGACGTACAAACGACGCTGACCCGTTTGCCGCTGGGCCGACTGCCTTATTTCACCGCTCGCGGCATCAACGCCGTGGTGAGCGGCACGATCCAACTTGGACAACATGGCGATCGGCGCACGGCCAAAGCGCGCCTGAGCATCCCGCAAGTGCGCATCAACGACGAGTCCACGATCGAACGCGCGGGTTTGTCACTCGACATCACGCCGGCAACGGATGATGAAAATGCTGCTCACGGAACCGTCGAACTCGAACTGGCCGGCAAAGATGGCGGAAGCATCCACGTCGCGGGTTATTCCGGCGTCGACTGGTCCACGTCCACGCCGCACATCAACGTGAACAAACCCGCGGGTTTGTCAATCCGATCGCATGACTTTCAGCTCTCGAGTTTGCAGCCCGTCGTCAGCACGGTGTTCTCACGCATCGGCGGAAAACTCGACGGCGATCTGAACGTGGCGACGACGATGTACGGCGACGACACGCAGGGTCACATCGAGTCGAACATGGAGCTCACGAACGGCGTCGTGCATATCCCTCAGATCGGACAAGAGCTGAAGAATGCGCATTTCTTCGTGCGCTCACGTGAACAGGGCTCGCTCCAATTCGACGACATTCAGGCCGAAGGGATCAGCGGTCGGATCTATGGCTCGGCCACCGCGAAGATGAAGGGTCTCCTGTTTCAACGGGCAACCGCGAACTTCACGATCGACAAGGGCGAACCTTTGCCGCTCACGTTCGAAGGTGTTCCACTTGGACAAGCCTACGGAAAACTCAACGTCGAAGCGGAAAAACTCCCTCGCGAAATGCGTGTGTGGCTCAGGCTGAACGACCTGCACCTGGCGTTGCCCGCATCGAGCTCACGTGCGGTGCAATCGCTCGAACCGCATCCGGACTTCGTCGTTTCTCACGTGATCGGTCCGAAGAAAGAGCCCCGTCGTGAAGACGCGTTGGGTTGGATCACGACGGTCGAACTCGGAACGGCGCACATCGAAGGCATGGGGCTCGACGTCAAACTCACGAGTCCGAAAGAATCGCCGCCGCGTATCGAGTTACGTCAAGACGCACGCATGTCGGGCGAAGTGCAAGTCGTCGGCGGTACGTTCGAAGTGATCGGCAAGAAATTCGAGATCGAAAGAGGTCTCGTTCGTTTGCGCGAAGAAGAAGCAGGCAATCCGTACGTCAACATCACGGCCCGCTGGGACGCTCCCGAAGGCACGCGCGTGTACGTCGACTACGCGGGCGTGCTCAAACCGATCACCGAACAGAAGCTCCGGTTCCGCTCCGATCCGCCGCTGTCGCAACAAGCGATTTTGGCGATGGTCTTGAGCGGAGGTTCGTCTGGAAGTACGGGCGAAGCTTCGGAACAAGGTTCCGCGAGCGCGACGGATCTCGCGGCCAACGTCGTCGGTGGCGAGATCGCCTCGACGCAGATCAACGCTGTGCTCTCGCAAATCGCCCCTCTGCGTGGTTTGTCGACGCGCCTTGGAACCTCCGACTCGGGACGACTGCGCACGACCGTCATGTACGAGCTTGGCGATACCGTGAAAGCCGAAGCGAGTTACGAAGGGCTCCCCAGCAGCTCACGCCTCGAGAACCTGCAAACGGACACGAGCGATCCCTACAGCAGCGCCAACCGTACCGAGATCAACATCGACTGGCGCTTCTACAAAAACTGGTCTCTGCGCGGATCGTTTGGGTTTGGCGGGGTCAATCAACAGCCGAGCTCGGGCCTCGACGTGCTCTGGCAATATCGTTACTGACGCGGACGTTCACGAAGTTCCGCTTCGACGTCGCCCACCTTCACCACCGGCGGTTCGGCGGAAATGATCAACGGCGCGAGCGCGGTTTGCGCGTGCCTAGAAAAACGCGCCTCGAATTGTCCGCCTTTGACCCGCGCGTGGACGACACCTTCATCATCGATGGACAAACTCGTCGGATCGAGGGGCTCTTCCGTTTGATCGGAGAGCACCATCGAAGCTCGCGAAGCATCGTCTTCGACGCGAATCGTTTTGACGACGTAAGGCGTGGACTCGGCGCGGAAGTAGCACCAATCGTAGCCGTTCGTGAGGATCAGCCGACCGTTGTCCGGATGCTTTGAGATCCAACGATGTAACGCTTCGGCAAGTGCTCCGGGTTCGATCCGGACACCGTCGTGCCAAAAGAAGCCCTCGCGATCGAGAACGATCGTGCTCTCGCGCGAAGTGCCGGGCGGAGGGGCAAAACGAAAGAAGTCGGGATGATCGCCTGGTTTCAACAATCGCCTCCTCACACCACGTCCATGAAAATGACGACGGACGTTAGGTTCATAGGGTCGCACCGCTCGCAAGTCACGGCCTCGAACTTCGACGCTCGAGCCTGCCTGAGTTAGAACGCGAGCGTCATGAGCGATCAGCCGGCAGCGCAAACGGACACGCACTTGGAAGCAACGCGCGCGTATTACGACGAATTTGCGGCGCGTTACGAGGACAAACGCGGGGGACGAGATCCGGGTGGGTATCACGACCTCGTCGATGATCTGGAGATCGAATTTCTACGGCGTTTCGCAACGAATCGCGATGTGCTCGAAGTGGGATGCGGAACGGGACTTCTGCTCGAACGCATGGTCCGTTTTGCACGATCGGCCAAAGGCATCGATCTGTCCGAAGGCATGCTGGAGAAAGCGCGAGCTCGCGGCCTCGAGGTCACGCTCGGCAGCGCCACGGATCTTCCGTTCGCCGACGCGAGCTTCGATGTGGCGTGCTCGTTCAAGGTTTTGGCGCACGTACAAGACATCCACCGAGCGCTGAACGAGATGACGCGTGTGGTTCGTCCGGGCGGAACCGTGATGATCGAGCTCTACAATCCCTTCAGTTTGCGCGGTTTTGTGAAGAACTTTCTGCCGGCGGGATCCATTAGTGCTCAAACGAAAGAGAGCGCGGTGTACACGCGTTTCGACAATCCCTTTCGAGTCAGTGAGCTCGTTCCTTCCACCTTGCGTCTGCGTGCGTCGCGAGGTGTCCGGATCGTGACGCCGGCAGCGGTTGTCATGCGCGTGCCGGTGCTTGGTCGAGTTCTGAATCGAGCCGAGCGCGTGCTGTGCGATTCGCCGCTGCGGTACCTCGGCGGTTTCTGGATCGGCGCGTTTGAGAAGACCGGTTGAGCGCATAGATCGTCGTGCCGACGCGACGCACAGCCTGCTACGTTCGAGGCTGCTTTCTTGGGTGTGAGGAGCGCGATGGCCAACCCGGTGCCGCCCGTCAATACGACATTGCCAAATGGAACCGCGAACGATCGCGGAGGTTTGGTCGGAGCCCTCGCGTTTGTCGAGAACATCGGTGTCGGGGCGATGGGTGCGCGGGAGATCCGCAAGTGGATCGACGCGTACTTGGTCAAACCCGGTCGGATCGACAGACCCACTCACTTGACTGAGCCGATGGCGGGCACGTTGCTCCTCGATGCCCTGACCGGACCCGATGCGGCCAAGTCCCGCGCGCAATTGGATCGCATCCTGGGACGAGCGCGTGCGCGCGTCGTCCGTGCGCTTCAGGGGCTACTGCAAACGCCGCCCGATGAAACCTTCGTCGAGATTGCCAAAGACACGGGACGCGTCGAGTTGGTCGATCCAAACACGGATTTATGGATCGCCAAACCGCAACAAGGCGACCCGCTGAGCGACACCGTGCTCAGCTTGTTCGTGGCCGACTTCCTGGCCAATCGAGCGCTGTACGAGCAAAACCTGTGCGTGTGCAGCGCCTGCGGCCGTTTGTCCTTTCGAGCGCGCACGATGCCTCGAACGGCCTGCCGCGAACACAACGAGCCCTCGGACTACACGGACGAACAGCGCTGAAAAACGTCAGAACGTACCGACGATTCCCACGCCGATCATGTCCTTCGACAAACCGACCGTCGGGACAAACTGAAACGTCGACGCCGTTGGTCGTGGTGGAAGGTTGCGTTTACGTACCGAGACAATCTCGGGAACGTACGCGACGTGCGCTTGAATGATGCCCGTGAGGGCCACGGCGGCGAACGCACCGAAGGAGATTTGATTGAGGCGCAGCGAGATCAATCTGTTTGTAGCCAAAGCATCTTTGGTCGCCTTCGGCTGCGCATAAGGATTGAAGCTCGCGTAATACGCAAGGGTCTGCGACGTAACGAGCGTGATCGAACCGAGCAGCGCTTCGGAAACGGCAAAGGCCATTCCAAGTCGCGCATTGCCGTTCTGAAACTGCCCGACGCCAAACGGAAGTGACGCCACGAAGCGCGAATTCGGAATGACGACGCGCTCTTCGGATGCCGCCGCCAAGACCGTCTTGAGCCACTTTTCTTCGGCTTGCTTCAAACGTTCCGCGGCAAGCCGCTGCTCGCGTTCCTGCTGCGCCCGTTTTTCCTGTTCAGCCTCCAGCTCCTGCCGCAAGCGACCTCGAACCACCGTGAATCGATCGACGACCTTCTGCGGAAACGCCGCGGGGTCCGGCGAGAATTGGAAGTTCTTTCGGAGGATCTCCGCGATCTGCAAATCGGCTTCGTCGTTGCGATCGAGCGCGACGAGCGACGCCGCGTAATACGCTCGCGCTCGCTCCACGAGATCCACATCGGTCAAACGGCACGACGTCGTTGCGCTGCCCGAGCTCTGCGTACAAGGCGGCAACGCCGCGTCGAGCATCGCGGCAAATCGCTCGGCAGCTTTCGCGTATTCGCCACCGTCGAATCGGTTCTTCCCAAGCTCGAATTGTTGCAAGTCATCCGCCGACGCCGACGCCGAAACGGCGGAGAACGTCATGCCGACGCATACGCTCAGGACAAACCTTGGCCACGACCTGCGCATGGTCGAAGAACGCTCGAACGCCGCCTGATCATCGCGGACCACGGCGCGTGCGGCTTCTGTCGCCCCGAACCCCCGAGTTACATCGGGCCGAGCCTGCTCTGGACGAGTTCGCGCCGTCATCCTCGGTAACCGAGGAACCCTTTCTACCGGAAATCGGGCGCGGTGGGGCGCATCGATGAATGACGAGCCATTTCACGGCAAATAAGCGCGATTTTCGGCGATCTACGGCCAAGGGACGGCGTTGTGCTCCCCAGCCCGCAAGATCACCGAACCACGCGTCGGTGCAGCCGGAGGCGGAGGAACGAACTGACACTTGCCCGACCACGTCGCATCTCGCAGCTGCACCGTTTTGCTCGCTCCCGCAAACACCGTGAGCATCACGTCGGTACACACGAGCTGCGCATTTGCCGGAGCGCCGTTCAACGACACCGTCGCGGGAAGCGGTTTGAGCCGAATACCAATGCGTTGCACTTGCTCGGGATCGTTCTCCGGTGGCGCTTCGACCGTGATCGTTCCGTCGAACGGCTCGCAACACTTGGATCCTTCAACCGTGGCCGATGCGGGATGCGGGCCCGTTTTCAGCGTAAAAACGCGGGAAAACCACGTTTCTTCACGCCCGTCGAGCGTCAATTTCGCCCCCGGCGGCGTGATGATGATCGATACCTTGCGCGTCGTCGCTCGAGACACTTGAGGCGCCGAAGCCGACATCATCGCCGGAGGAAACCTCAAACGCACACTCGTCGCCGGAGCCACGGACCCAACAGGCTCGGCCGAAGACGAGCCTCGTTCACTCGTCGCCGGATCCTTTGGTGCACCAACGTTCGTCGCCGTCTCCGCCGATGTTGCAGGGCGTTCGTCAGGACGCTCGGGCGACACGAGAGCGCTGGGTTTTCGCAGCCGAGCAATGCCGAAAGCGGCGCTTCCCAAGACGACCAATGCTCCAAGAACCAACGCACCGCGAACGATGAGCTGTCGTCGTGCGGCGCTGGAACGCAGCCCGCGAACTCGTTTGAAGATGGTCTGATCGTGCGGGGCCAACGCCAGCGCGCGATTGAAGTCATCCGCCGCGCCGACCACGTCGCCCGTTTTCCGTGCAGCTTCTCCACGAGCGAGAAGTTTCGGCACGAGCCGATCGGGCAAACCGCGCGCGTAGTCCACCGGATCCGCAAAGTAGGTATCGATCTCGGCTCGCGGATCCTGAATGCCCAACGCCGTGAGTTCGTCGCGGATACGTTCCGCAAGTTTGTCCGGACCTGCTGTTCGGTTCTCCAAACTATGCGCCAAGGCGCCGTCGATGATGCGCGACCACCGTCCGCCCACGGTGTTTCGTTCGCGATCGGCCGGGGGATACGAGCCTTCGAGCACGCGTCGCAACACTTGCGCCGGGTTTTTCCCCTCGAACGGCAGATGCCCCACGAGACACTCGTACATGAGAACGCCGAGCGCAAAGACGTCGGTTCGTCCGTCGACCTCCCCCGCTTCGATTTGCTCGGGAGCCATGTGCGCGGGCGATCCCAACACCTGCCCGGTCGACGTGACGCCTTGAGCATCGAGGATCTTGGCAATGCCGAAGTCCGTCAGCTTGATCATCACGCTCGAGTCGGATGGCGTGGACACGCGACGCGACGCAGGTCGTTCGTCGTTTGTCTCGGGACGACGTTTGGAAATGGGACGACGAGACGATTCGGGTTCGCAATCCGATCCGTCGTCCGGGACGGAAGGACGAGATTGCGGCAGAGATTTCCGATCGGACGGAAGCTCGACCAAGACGTTTTCCGGTTTGACGTCGCGATGGATGATGCCTGAAGCGTGCGCGTGCTCGAGTGCGTCACAAAGAACCAGCGTGATGGATGCCCCGACTTCCGCGGGCATTTCCGGATGCTGTTCGAGGATCTTGCGCAGCGTCGTACCTCGACACAGTTCGACCACGAGAAACCGTTCGGCGTCCTCGTCGCCGGACACGTCGTGCACTTCGACGATGTTCGAGTGCCGCAACTTCGCGGCGGCCTGAGCTTCAGCGATGAAACGTTTTCCGACTTCGGCGTTTTCGCGAAGGTGCTTGTGGATGATCTTGATCGCGACTTCGCGCCCCAGGCGTTTGTCCCGGGCGCGATACACCGTCGCCATACCGCCATGCCCAATCTCTTCGAGCAACTCGTACTTGGTGAGCCGTGGAAGAGAAGGCAGCGCGGAAAGTTCCGTCATTCAACCACCTTGACGCGAATGGAGTTCGTCGAGCCCTTCACCCCGATGGGCGCTCCGAAGATCGCGACAAACTTATCACCGGGGGAAACGAATCCGTTGGCCAAGAGTAACATGCTTGCCCGATCCACCATCTCGTCGGCGCTCGTGACTTTGTCGATCGGCCAAGGGACGACACCCCAGAGCAACGCGAGACGACGACGCGTCGCCGCATTCGGCGAGAACGCGATGATGGGCACGACGGGACGATGCTTCGATGCGTAGAGCGCCGTACTGCCGGATTCGGTGAAGGCCACGATCACGCGCGCCCCGATGTCCCGCGCGATATCGCAACCATTACGCGCCACCGATTCGTTGACGTTGGCCCGTTTACCCGGCATTTCGCTCGAAAGCGGCCGGAAAAACTGACTCTGCTCCGCCTCCGTGATGATGCGACTCATCACGCGCGCCACGAGCGGCGGATGCGCTCCCGTCGCCGTTTCCGCCGACAACATGACGGCATCGGTTCCTTCGAACACGGCCGTCGCGACGTCACTGGCTTCAGCCCGCGTCGGACGGGCCTGCGTCACCATCGACTGAAGCATTTCCGTCGCGACGATGACGGGCTTTTGATGCACACGCGCCAAACCCAAAATCTCCCGCTGAATCACGGGAACTCGCTCCGGGTTGAACTCCACGCCGAGATCACCACGCGCCACCATGACCGCATCCGTGACCTGAATGATCGAATCGAGGTTGTCGACGGCGCTCGGTGTTTCGATCTTCGCCACGATCGGCGTCGGCCTTCCCCACGCGTCGCAGATGTCGCGCACGAGGCGAATGTCGTCGGCTGTCTTGACAAACGACAACGCGACGTAATCGATTCCAAGAGACAAACCGAAGGACAGATCCGATTTGTCTTTCTCCGTCAGCGAAGCCAGGCGCACACGGCGCGCGGGCAAACTCACGCCCACGCGATCGCGAAGCTGCCCTCCTTGCGTGGCGATGGCGTGCACACGGCGGCCGTCGACCTTCGTGACCGTGAGGATCATGCGGCCGTCGTCGATGAGGACGATGTCTCCCGGCTGCAAATCTTCGCAAAGACCTTCGTACATGACGGGCATTTCGCCCGGTCCGGCAAACGGTTGGTCCTTTGAAACTTCTACGAGCGCGAGGGACGCATCCGTCGGAACATCGAGGGTTCCACCTTCGAAACGCCCGGCACGAATCTTTGGACCACAAAGGTCTTGCAGGATGGCCACGGGTTTGTCGCAAGCTTCGGCGGCCGCGCGAACGGCTTGAAAACGCCGCGCGTGCTCTTCATGCGAGCCATGGGAAAAATTGAGGCGAGCGACATCCATGCCCGCTCGAATCAGTTGCTCGAGAGCCGGTTTGTCCTCAGAAGAGGGGCCGATGGTGCAAACAATTTTGGCGCGTCGTACAGGCACGGCCGGAGCATGGCACGACGCTTTCGCAGGCGACAGTCCCAGGTTGAACACTTGGGACTCGAGGTCGCGTTTGACGCGCTTAGCCACAAACCGCGCATTCGAATCGATTGCCGCGGACGAAAGGCGGACACCTATCAACGCACCTTTACCTTCTCGCGAAGGCACGCTACCCGAGGGCCCATGTTGACCCGCGATGCCGATGGCGCTGCTCGAATGAATGGACAACGCCTCGAAGAAGTTCTGCGCAACGCACGCGCCAAATCTTTCGATTCCGTACAATCCGAAGGCGAACTTCGCACCCCCGCCTACGTGTACGACCTCGATGGAATGAAGGCCGCCGCGGAACAGCTGGACAAAGGTTTCGACAACGCAACGCATCTCGTCGCGTACGCCGTCAAAGCGAACACTGCCGGACCCATCATTCGCACGCTGGGTCAGGCAGGTTGCGGCGCCGAAGTCGTTTCAGGCTCCGAACTCATGGTCGCCTTGGGCTGCGACATCAGACCCGAAGCGATCCTCTTCAGTGGCGTCGCCAAGACAAACCACGAGATCGATCAGGCCATCGGAGCCGGCGATCGCGGCATCATGGCGCTGCAAATCGAGAGCGTGGAAGAAGTGCCGCGCGTCGTCGCTCGCGCCAAAGCCTTGGGCCGAAAAGCTCGCGTCTCCATTCGCGTAAACCCGGACATCATCGCCGACACGCATGCGCACGTCGCAACCGGACACGACGAAGCGAAATTCGGCGTGCTCATCGACGATCTGAACGCTGCGTACGCGACCATCGATGCCTCGGCCGACCACATCGAGCTCGTCGGTCTCGGCTGCCACATCGGATCGCAACTGACGAAAACCGACGACTACATCGCATCGGCGAATGTGCTCTTGGACGTGGTCGGTCGACGCCTGCAAAACCACACCCTCGAGTTCGTCGACTTCGGCGGCGGATTCGGCATCGACTACGGGACGGGTTGTCAAGCCAAACCGAGTGATTTTGCGCGCGAAGCGACGAAGCTGGTGACGAAACGAGGCCTGGGCTCGTTGCGGATCGTGGTGGAACCGGGCCGAAGCCTGGTGGCGGAGTTCGGCGTGCTCTGCGCATCGGTGATCACGGCGAAAACGTCGACGAGCAAAGGCGTGACGCGACGTTGGTTGATGATCGATGCCGGCATGAACGATCTCGTTCGCCCGGCGATGTACGGCGCGAAGCATCGCATCGAGCCGCTGAACACAAGTCCCGTCGGTGCGTCCGAAGGCTTGATGATGCGGGTCGTAGGTCCGGTGTGCGAAAGCTCGGATGACTTTGGCGAACACCCGTTCAACGAACCGTTGCCGAAGGTCGTGGTGATTCGCGACGCCGGCGCGTACGGATTTGTCATGGCGAGCGAATACAACGGGCGAGGTTTGCCCGTGGAGATCTTCTTGTCCGGCGGAACCATCGCGCACGTGCACGAGAGCCGCTCGCGCGAAGCCTGGGCTGCGTCGCGGATCTTTTGAGCACCAAGTATCCCAAACGAAAGAGGCCCGCTTCGTTGGTGGAAGCGAGCCTCTCGTTCAGCTGACGCGCGGCTGGTTTGTCCAGCTCAACGTCGATCGCGCGGGGGACGATCCCCACCGCGGTCACGCATCGGCGGACCGCCGCGGTCCCGCGGATCACGCGAGGGACGATCACGCGGAGGGCCATCACCACGCGGACCGTCGGGCCGACGCGGCGGAGGACCACCCGAATCACGTTCACGCGCCATGTCCATACGCGCCTTCGCTTGCACGCCGGCATCGCCTTCGGGCAACGGAAGAACTTCACGTCGGCTCAGACGAATCTTGCCTTCGCGATCGACCGCCACGACTTTGACCTCGGTGACATCGCCTTCTTTGAGCACGTCTTCCACGCGTTCGACACGCGTATGCGCAAGCTCGGAGATGTGCACGAGGCCATCGATGCCGGGGAGAATTTCAACGAACGCGCCGAAGTCCGTGATGCGTTTGACGGTGCCCTTGTACGTCGCACCGACTTCAGGTTCGGCCGTGAGTCCCTTGATGATGTCGAGAGCCTTCTTGACGGCATCCGAATCGGCCGAAGCCACGTTGACGGTTCCATCGTCGTTGACGTCGATCGCCACTCCCGTTTGATCGACGATGCCTTTGATGGTTTTTCCTCCCGGACCGATGATGAGGCGAATCTGGTCGGGTTTGACCTTGATGGTCGTGATGCGCGGCGCGTACTTGCTGAGCTCGGGACGCGGCGCGGGCAACGCTTCGAGCATCTTGCCCAGGATGTGCAGACGTCCTTCGCGCGCTTGGTCGAGGGCTTGTTGCAAGATCGCCCGGGACAAACCTTCGATCTTGATGTCCATCTGAATCGCGGTGACGCCACGAGCGGTTCCGCAGACTTTGAAGTCCATGTCGCCGAGGTGATCTTCGTCGCCGAGAATGTCGCTCAAAATCGCGTATTTGCTGCCTTCGGCGATGAGGCCCATCGCGATGCCCGCCACGGGTGACTTCACCGGAACACCGGCGTCCATGAGGGACAAACACCCGCCGCACACTGCAGCCATCGAGGACGAACCGTTCGATTCGAGCGTCTCGCTGACGATGCGGATCGTGTAGGGAAAGGCTTCTTGCGGAGGAACCATGCGCGCCAAAGCTCGTTCGGCGAGCGCGCCGTGACCGATTTCACGACGACCGGGTCCACGCAACGGCTTGATTTCACCGGTGGAAAAGGGCGGGAAGTTGTAGTGCAGGTAAAACCGCTTCCAGCTCTCACCCATCAAGCTGTCGATCTTCTGTTCGTCCGTGGACGTGCCCAACGTCGCGGTGACAACCGCTTGGGTTTCACCGCGTTGGAAGAGCGCGCTGCCATGCACGCGCGGCAAGAGGCCGACTTCGCAGGAGATGGGACGAATGCTTCGTGTGTCGCGTCCGTCGATGCGCTTGCCCTCGTTGAGTACGTAACTACGAACCACGTAGGCTTTGCGCTCTTCGAACTCGGCCTTGATGAGTTTTTCGTTGAGCAGGTACTTCTCGGCGCCGAGCTCCGCGGTGAGGGTCTCGGACAGCTTCTTCTTGAGCGTGCTGTAGCCTTCGTAACGCGCCTTTTTGTCGGTGACGCGCGTGGCGCTCGACAAGTCGGAGTCGACGAGCTCGGAGACGCGCTTCTTGATGTCGGCATCGAGTTGCGCAGCGGCAAACGGCTTCTTGGTCTTGCCCACGGCCGCGCGCATCTTCTCGATGAGGTCGATGACGGGCTGGCAGGATTGATGAGCAAACATGAGCGCATCGATGATGTCGTTTTCCGTCGCTTCCGACGCGCCGCCTTCGACCATCACGATGGCATCGCGTGAACACGCGACGACGAGATCGATGTCGCATTCTTCAATTTCGGATGCGGTCGGGTACGCGATGAACTCGCCGTTTTTACGACCGACGCGAATGCCGGCGATCGGGCCGTTCCACGGAATGTCGGAGATGTGCAGCGCCGCGCTCGCTCCGGTCAACGCCAGAACGTCGGCTTTGTTCTGTTTGTCGCTGGAGAGCACCGTGGCGATGAGCTGCGTATCGCGCTTGAATCCATCGGGAAACAGCGGACGCAACGGGCGGTCCATGATGCGACACGCGAGGATTTCTTCGTCGCGTTGGCGAGCTTCGCGTTTGAAAAACCCGCCGGGGATTTTGCCCGCCGCGTAGGATTTTTCGACAAACTCGCAGGTGAGGGGGAAGAAGTCGATTCCTTGCCGTTCCTCTTGAGAAACGGCGGTCACGAGCACCATGGTTTCGCCATACGTGACGAGGATGGAGCCGTGCGCCTGTTTGGCCAGACGACCAGTCTCGAGCGTGAGAGCTCGGTCGCCGACCATGACGGATTCACGAACGTACATTGTTGCGCTCTTTCTCGGGGTGAGTGCGCTCCCGATCTGCCACGACAAACAGACGCCAGGCGGATCTTCTTCCTCGATTCCTGCTCAGTAGAAGCGGATCTCTGCTGGGCACGAAGCGAAGTCGAAGACGCTCCGTCGCGATGTTGGTCGTGGGGAACACCCCCGCACCCTTTCAATTGTCCAAACCCAATTTTGTTTCGACCTTGTCTCTAGAACCTCCCGGCGATCGCCGCCACTTTTTTCGTGACGAAACGTGCCATGAGTGGACAAACCCTGGATCGGGTAGGTCAAACGCGAGACGAAAAAAAGCTCGTGTCCCGTCTCGGTCGAATGCATCGAACCGAGGGAACACGAGCTCTTTGGTGGAGCAAGTTTGTCGCGGCCACTCGCCGACGACGCGGCGAACAACCGGACGCGACTTGTTACTTGCGGATGTTGAGCTTGTTGATGAGGGCGCGGTAACGCTCGATGTCGATACGCTTCAAGTAATCGAGCTGTCGGCGGCGTTGGCTGACGAGCTTGAGCAAACCACGGCGCGAATGGTGGTCCTTCTTGTGCGTCTTGAAGTGCTCCGTGAGCTGCGTGATGCGCTCGCTGAGCAACGCGATCTGCACTTCGGGAGAACCGGTGTCGCCCTCTTTGGTGCCGTACTTCTGGATGACGGATGCTTTGTGAATCGGATGGAGCATGGGCCTTCGTAGTTTCTGACGAAACTCACCGGCTGCCGAGCCTGCGGTTCGTCGAGAGACACCCGAAACTCAGCGCTCATCCGAAGCGATGCGCGCCGAAAAACGGGCCGAACAAAACGGACGCGCAGTATACGGACCCGAAACTCTCGGTCAAGACTTCCTCGTAAAGAAGACGAGGTTTGTCTCGGCAGCTCGTTCGTCCGAAGTTCGAAGAACCGGCCCGCCACGGTCGAAACGAAGGATTGCTCACCGTCGACCACTTTCAACGACGCCGACGTTGGCCCCGATCCAGATGCGGCGCTGGCGGCATGTTCAGCGGCGCCTCCCCTGCCCCACCCGCTCGACGATCCAGCCAGCTTTGCAACATCACCGCCGCGGCCACACCGTCGACCAATCCCTTTTGCTTTCGGCCTTCCACGCCGCTTTGCCGAAGTTGTCGCGACGCCTCGACGGTGGTCCATCGTTCGTCGAAAAACTCGACCGGCACCCCCGTCGCCGCCTCGATTTCGCGCGCCAAACTCTCGACCTTCGCCGCCATCAACCCCGCAGTTCCGGACATATCCAGCGGCAGGCCGACCACGAACAGCCCCACGCCGTCTTCACGAACCATTTCAATAAGTGCCGCGAGCAACCCTTTTTTGTCGCGGCCATCCAGGGCGGGACGAACGTGAGCAAGCAACCCCAATTCGTCCGCAATGGCCACGCCAACCCTGGCCTTTCCAAGGTCGAGAGCACAAGCACGGGGTTGGCCGGGACGCTTCGTCATGCCCGGACAAAGGAACGGCCAACCCTGCCAAACGTCAAGTCCTTCGCTCTCGCCTTGACCCTCGCGTTGTCTCCGACCATAAGCCGCGGCGGACATGGATCTTCGCGCAGTCAAAGGAATGAACGACATCCTGCCCGACGAGGCAGCGCGTTGGCAGAAACTCGAATCGGCTTTCCGAACGCACGTCAGCCGTTACGGCTACGACGAAGTACGCACGCCGATCATCGAGCACACCGCGCTTTTCTCGCGACAAATGGGCGAAACCACCGATGTCGTCGAGAAGGAAATGTACTCCTTCGAGCGTCACGAAAATGCCCTCACGGTTCGTCCGGAAGGAACCGCAGGCGCCGCTCGCGCGTATGTCGAACACCACGTCCACGCTCGCGAACCCGTCTCGCGTTGGTATTACCTGGGGCCCATGTTCCGCGGCGAACGCCCGGCAAAAGGCCGTTATCGCCAGTTTTACCAAGCCGGCTGCGAACTCTACGGCGACCCCGGTCCCATGGCCGACGCCGAGATGATCGAGATGGTGTATTCGTACCTGACAAACGTTCTCGGCATCCCGAACATCGAAGTGCGACTCAACTCGCTCGGTGCATCAGGCACGCGCGAAAAATACGCCGCCGCCCTGCGCGCTTTCTTCGAACCTCGGAAAGACAAACTCAGCGAAGATTCGCAACGGCGCCTCGAGAAAAACGCGTTGCGCATCCTGGATTCCAAAGACCCGCGCGACCGCGAGCAACTCGAAGGCGTGCCCTCGCTCATGAGCATCCTCGATGAAACGGATCTCGCTCACTTCAGCAGCGTCAAACAGTTCCTCGACGACATGGGCGTGCCGTACATCGTCGATCCGAAACTCGTCCGCGGCCTCGACTACTACACGCGCACGCTCTTCGAGCTTGTCACGACAACCGGCGATCTTGGGGCTCAAAGTACGTTGGTGGGCGGCGGTCGTTACGACAACATGATCTCGGAACTCGGCGGTCCGAACGTTCCTGCGATAGGGTTTGCCATGGGCATCGAACGATTGCTCACGCTCATTCCCGCAGATGTTTCGCGAGAAAAACCCGCCGTGTACATCGCCCCGCTTTCGGCGGCGTGTGCGAGCAGAGCGTCCGTGCTTGGACGAGACTTGCGTCGTCTGGGTGTACGCACGGAAGTCGATGGACGCGGTGGAAAGATCAAAGCGATGTTGCGTCGCGCCGACGCTCTCGGGACGAAGCTTTGCGTGATCATCGGCGACGGGGAACTCGAACGAGGTGTCGCTACGGTCAAGGATCTCTCGGGTCACAAGCAGAGCGAAGTGGCGCTCGATACGGCCGCGATGAGTTTGGCGGAGCAGGTGCGAGCGGCGGCCTCCATCGAACAGCAACAGGACAAAGCGTGACGGGCAAACCCCTTCGTCTCCATGTTCTGCGCTTGGGGCTTGCACTTGCAGGCCTCACGGCAACGCCTTTTGCGCTTGGACAAACCGGCATGATGCCGGG
>CAYSYX010000169.1:0-17406 GCA_964435055.1 uncultured Polyangium sp.
TACGATGGCAAACACCGTTTGACGAGCCAAACAACGGACAGCCAATCCCGTAAACAATGGGATTACGACGGGACGAACAACGTATTCTTGCGCGGCGAATCTCGACGTTACGGCGCCGGTAATCGGCTCGAACAACACGACGCGGACGCGTACGATTACGACGAGCTTGGTCGGATCATTGAAAAACGCCACGCTGTTCCGGGCGCGGGCGTCGAACGGACACGATACGTTTGGAATGCGAGCGGGATGCTCGAAAAAGTGGAATTGCCGAACGGCGACATCGTGTCCTTCCAATACGATCCGCTCGGTCGTCGTGTATCCAAATACGTCGATCGCAAAGTGGGCAAAAAGCTCGAACGTTCCTCGACGCGATTCGTTTGGAATGGCGATCGTCTCGTGCATGAAATTCGCCGCCGGGCCGATGCAAATGGCGACCCCATCGTCGAAGAACGCACGTATGGCTGGTCGGAAGACGCGCTCGTTCCGTGGGGAATGAAGGTTCGTCGGAACGAACAAGACGAGCCCTGGGCGTATTATGTCCTCGACCAAGCGGGAATGCCCATGGCTTTGGTCGATGGTTCGGGCGAAGTTCTTTGCGAATACGAGCGAAAAGCGTGGGGCGAATTGGTGCCGCGCGCGGATGCGCGAATCGACAGCCCCATTCGAGCGCAGGGGCAATACGCGGATCCGGAGATCGGGCTCTTCTACAACCGGCATCGTTATTACGACCCGCAAACGGGCCGTTACATCAGCCCGGATCCATTGGGAATCAGACCGGATTTGAATCAATATCGGTATGGCGACAATCCCATCACCGATGTCGATCCGTTTGGCCTGGCACCACACGTGGCCACAGGAACGCTCGAAGATCGCCGCGGACGCGTTACACCGATTCAGAATCCTCAAGCGCAAACCGAGGAAGGTCGATTTCAATTCCAATCGGGTTGGTCCGGACGAGTCCACGATAACTACGACCAATACATTCACGACATCCGTGGCGAAGGCGCGACGTTTGGCACGTGTTATCGCGAGTCGCACAGCGAATTCAAAATCATGCGGGAGCTCGCGGGAGGAGATGCATCCAAAGTCAATCCGGCTTTGCGCGGCACGACCGCCCGCATTTCCGGCGGCTCGCGATCATGTCCGAACTGCGCGGCCGCTTTGGAAAGGTTTGCCGCGGCAAACCAAATGCGCGTCGTCTACGATACGCCCGGTGCAGAACGCCTCGATATGGACTTCCGCCCCGGCAGGCAAAACAGCAACCGCGTGCAGTACAGTCAGAACACGAACGCAAGTTACAATAGGTAAAACACTCCTTGTCAGCGGTTTGCCGAAGCAGTAAGGGGTGCGTCAAGAGGAACCTTGATGACCACCGCGGCAAAGTTCTCCGACGTCGACGAAGCCCTCAAACATGCCGCCTCTGCTCGCGAGCTCTCGCTTCGTGAACAGAAGCTGCGCGCATTGCCCAAGAAGCTCGCTCAGCTCGCTCAGCTCGAGGTGTTGGACGTCTCCGTCAATCCGCTGCGTACGCTTCCGGAATGGTTGTTTGAGCTCAAACGACTTCGCACGCTGAACGTCAGTTGCACGGGGATCAACGCGCTCCCTGAAGAGATCGGTGCGCTCTCGGCACTCGAGGAGCTTCACGTCGGGGGCTTCGATCCCGTCGCGCAATTGCCGTCGGCGATCACCTCGTTGCCCAACCTGCGAAAGCTGGATCTGACCGATGCCACGCACCTCGTCGCCCTTCCGGACCTGTCGTCGTGTACCACGCTCGAAGAACTGCATCTGGTGCGTCTGCCGAAGCTGGCGAACGCCGTCGATGTTCTTCAGCGGCTGCCCGCTTTGCGCACATTGATCATCAACAGCGTGCCGCTCGCCCAGTTCCCAGACAAACCTGGTTCCTTGACGAACCTGCGATCGCTACAAATCTCGGGAACATCGATGAAGACGTTGCCCTCGTGGATGGGTCAACTCGACAAACTCGAGACGTTGTACATCGAAGACAACGAAGACTTGGAATCCGTCACCGAAGCGCTCGGTGATTTGTCGGCGCTCGAAGATTTGTACCTCGGGTTGAGCAAAGATCTGCCGCTCCCGACGTCCCTGGGCAAACTTGGGAATCTGAAGCGACTGAGTCTCGTGAGCTGCCGGCTCATGGACATCCCCGCGTGGGTATTTGGTTTGACAAACCTGCGCCAATTGTACTTGGGGCTCAACCCCATCGAGCATGTTCCGGCGGATATTTCGAAGCTAAAGAATCTCGTTTCCCTCGATCTTGGCTACAACCCCGAGGTCTTTCCGCAACGCGAAGAGATTCAGGCTTGGTTGCCGCAATGTGAAATCGTGATCGAAGGCGACGACTGAATTTCACGAGGGCGTGATGGCTGGAAACTTTCGGCGTTTTCCGAATGCGGTGCATGGCCTGTTGGGCCTTGGAGGACCTCGACTCACCGCTCTCGCTAAAGCGACGAACGTTTCATTGCGTGGTGTCGTGAATGCGCCGGGAGCTGTCGCAGGCGCGTTACGAGACAAACTCGCTGCGCCCGAACTTCTCCGCCCGCATCTTTCGGCCGCCGACTATGACGCGATGGCAGAACGCCTTCACTTGGGCCGACGTTCCGATTGGAAAAACCCCGCCCAAGGCTTCGAAGATGCGGTGTTTGGCAAACTCTTCGCCGAAGACGCACCGGCACGCGCGGATGCGCCGACGCCCAAAGGCAGCCTGCGTGATGCGTCCAGCGCCGAAGCATGGCCCGAACTTCACGGCATCGAACGATGGGTTTGTCTCGACGATGCCCGGCGACATCGAGTGTCCATCGCGTTGGCAAAATCGTTGGGGCCGAAGATCGAAGTGCTCGAACCGACGCGCATCAACGTCTTTCCGCGTTTCAAAGATACGGCGACGGGACGTGGGTGGGTGGCGATCGTCGGCGATTCGTTTGAAATGGGTCTGGGCACCTCGGACAAACACGCTCTCACGCGAATGACGAAAGGGTGGAGTGACGAAGCCAAAATGCATGTTCGCGATTTGGCATCGATTGCGCGACCCGCGCACAAGGTGTTTGTCCCGCCGCTACTTTGCGCGGAAACCCCGGTTCGAGGTGTTGACGCAAAAGACACGATGACCGTGGGGACTTTGGCAGAGGTTTCTCTCTTCGAACCCACCGCTGCGATCGCTTATGCGGCGCGCGAAGGTGCACGACTGCTCACCGAAGCGGAATGGGAATACATCGCGCGCGAAGGTGGAACACGTTCATGGCTTTCCATGGGCGATGATGCGCGTAAGCATGATCCCGAGCAGTTTGTCCGGAACGCACTCACCAAGGGTATCGACAGCGAACCGCGAGGTGGGTTTGGAATTCGCGGGATGGGTTGGGGCACGTGGGTGGAGGATGGTTGGCATGCGACGTATGAAGGTGCGCCGGACGATGGTCGCGCGTGGGATCCAGCCGTGATTCCCGAGGTCGTGCGAGGCGGGGCGTATTTGTCGTGGCCTTGGCAAATGGACGGAGAAGCGTTGTTGATGCATGCCGCGCATCGTGAACGAAAGCCGAAAGGCAATTTTCCGCTGTTGCTCGCATGCAATTTGCCGGCGCGACGCATGATGTAGGTTGCCGAAGAGACGCGCCCCGTGCGATCATTGCCGCATGGGGAAGGTCACTGCTTATTTCCTCGACACCATCACCGAAAAATCGGCCCACTCGCAGATTGGCTTGGCGGTCAGCGTTTGTCTGACACCTGCGGCCCCTGCGCCTCTCCCCATTCCGTATCCAACGTTTGGAAATACGGTGGAAGGCATTACGGATCCGTGCATGCGCACGAAGATCGAAGGATCGAAGATCCTCACGGTCGGCGGATGCATGTCGAAGTGCCACGGCAACGAGCCGGGCACATTGCGCGAGATTGTCAGTCTAAACATTACGGGGCCGTGTTTTCCCTGGCTTGGGGCGCCGCTGATTCTCATTGAGTTGGGGATGGCTGGGATCACGGGTTCGCTTGGACAAATGAACAAGAGCCCGACGTTCGGCGGCGGAGCGAATGCTTCCGGTGCCGGCGGAGCTGGTGGACCTGGTGGAAGTCCGGGAGGACCAGGTCAAGGGGGACCGAATTCGGGCGGTCCGTCGGGACCAGGCAATGGTGGTGGTGACGGTGGTGGAAGCAATTCGGGAGCATCTTCGCCGAATGCGCCTGCGCCGCCTGGAGCGGAAGGACAAGCCGCGGCAGGTCACCCGATCGATGTGGTGACCGGAACGATGTATACGCCGGAGCACGTCGATTTTACATTGCCTGGGTATATGTGGGTGCGATTCAAACGCAGTTATCGCACTTCGGCGGTTCATCAACGAATTGGATTGGGTTGGGGTTGGTCGCATAGTTTGGCGTGGCGCGGGGAGCGTAATGGTCGGCGTTTTACCTTGGTCGACGACGGCCATACGGAAACGACGTTCGAATTACCCGCCTCGAATGAACTCGGGTTGTTGCCTTATGGGCGAAAAGTCCGAGCGGACGGCGATGCAATCATCGTTGATTTGAACGACGGACTTTTGCGCGTCATGAGCGCCGCCGAAGGATCGAATCGGTATTTCTTGTCCGAGCTGCGTGATGAATATGGTAATGCCGCTCGGATCACTTGGAAAGACGACGAAATCACGAGCATTGTCGATTCCGTGGGTCGACGGGCAGAGCTGCAACGAAACGGTTGGGAATCGACTTGGATTCTCAAGTTTGTCGACGGAGACGGCGTCGAACACCAAAAGACACTCGTTTCGTATTTGGTCAATGCCAATGGCGATTTGGCGCAAGTCACCGATGCGGGCGGCGTCATCACGCGTTACGAATACGACGAAAACCATTACATGACGGCCGAACATCAGCCGGACGGAATTACGTACCGATTCGTGTATGGTGAGTTCTTCGGCGAAAAACGCTGCATTGAAACCTGGGGCGAACGCTCGAACGCGGACATTTTGGCCGAATTGGGTTCTCTGAGCGAAGGTGGTTATCGTCCAAAAGGTATTTTCCATGCGCGCGTTGCGTACGGTCCCGGGCGCCACGATTCGACGGTGACCGACGCGCTCGGAAATGTACGTCGATATGGTGGAAATGATTTCGGGTTGGTCGAGAAATACATCGACCCTCGTGGTCATGCGACGATTTTCCGCTATGATTCATTGGCCCGGGTGATTTCGATCACGGACGGAGCATTGGGCGTGACGCGTCGTCAATACGACGCCTCGGGCCGGGTATCCGTTTTGACGATGCCCGACGGAGCGACATTACGCTTTCAATTCGATGACGCCACGGGTACGCGCACAATGGTGCTTCCGGGTGGTGGTCGCGCACGCGTGCGTATGCACAAAGGCAAGGTCGCCGAGCATATTGACGAGAGCGGGGCGAAAACGACCGCCAAGTATGATTCGCGCGGGAAAAACACCGCCGTATTGTGGCCCGACGGTAGCCAAGACGAACTCGAATACGATGCCCACGGGAATTTGACGTGTTACAAGATGGGCAAAGGCGGCGAATTCCGCTACACATTCGATTTACTCGGACAACCCATCTCCTTGCGAACTCCCACGGGCGCGGAATATCGCTTGGAATACGATTCTCGCGGCGATTTGGTGAGTTTCGAAGGGCCGAACGAGCAGCGCGTCGAATATCTTCCCGATGCAATGCATAAAGTCACCGGTGTGCGGTTTGCCGGCGGCGGAGAACGACGCAATCGTTGGGTAGCCGGGGCGCTGGTCGAGCAGGTTCAAGCCGACGGCGGGCGTTTCCGGATGGGTTACGACGCATTGCTGCGACTGCAATGGATTGAAAACCCGGCGGGAGAACGTTATAGCATTCGCTACGACGCCGCAGGCAATCCGATTCGCCAACAAACCTTCGCCGGTTTGGCTTACGGGTACGAATACGATGGCGTCGACCGATTGTCGATGATTCTCCAACCCGACGAAAATCGGGTGATGGAGCGTCGGGACTCTTTGGGTCGAGTCATTGCGCGAGAATTCCCCGGTGGCGGTGGTCCTCGGTATGCGTATGACAACGACGGGCGCCTCGTGAACGCGCGATCGGGCGCGACGCAAGTCGAATACGGATACGACGAAGGCGGGCGTCTGGTGCGTGAAGTGCAGAGCGCCGGAGGTTTCCGATTCGAAGTCAAATACCGCCATGACGCCGAAGGGCGAATCATCGAACGAAAATACTCGAGCGGTTGGGCCGTACAAACCAAAACGGAGAAAACCGGCAACCTGCTCTCCGTCGATTCGCCGATCGGTTCCGAAACGCTGCAAGTGCAGAGAGATGTGGCCGGGCGCGAAATTTCGCGTCGCCGTCGCGACGGTTTGTCCGTTGATACCACTCGCAATACGTTCGGATTTCCGGAAAAAATCGCCATCAAAAACGCGCAGGGCGATGTCATGCGGGAACGCGCGTACGCTTGGTCCGCAGTCGGTCCCGTGACGGACATTCGCGATTCCGCCGCCGGAAATCGCCATTATGATTTGGATGTTTTTGGTCGCCCGACCGCCGTACAGGGCCTGGGCGCGGACGAACGATTCCAATATTCGGCGCATGGAACCGCCATGCCCGAAGGACAAAATTGGTGGCTCGGTGCAGGCGGACGACCGACACGCGTGGGCGATGTGGCCCTTTATTGGGACCGACGCGGGCGTTTGTCCGAGCGCCATGCGCCCGATCCGATGCGCACCTGGCGCTATGTTTACGATGACGAAGACCAATTGACGGAAGCCGTTCGTGGCGACGGTTTGCGCATTCAATACCTTTATGATGCGTTCGGGCGTCGAATGGCCGAAACGATCCAAGGCGCGACGACCTGGTTCGGCTGGGACGGCAATTCACCCGTCGAAGAGCAAACGACGACCGGGCAACGAGTTTTGCGCGTATTCGCAGAAGACGGCTATACACCGCTGCTCGAAGGTCGCGATGGCGAAGGCTTCAAGCTGATCGCCACCGATGGCGCAGCTACGCCATTTCTGTATTTGGGCAAAGAAGGCGAGACGGCGGAGGTCGAGCTCTCGGCGTGGGGTGAGGTTGTCCGGGCAAACGGAGACGTCGGAGCCTTGCGTTTTGCCGGCCAACGAGCCGACGCCGCAACGGGACTGCATTACAACCGCAATCGATATTATGCGCCGGATTTGCACGTTTACCTGACGCCGGACCCGCTCGGAATGGAAGGCTCGGTGCAAGATGTCGGATTCGTTCCGAATACGACGTATTACATCGACCCGCTCGGTTTGTTGACGATCATTACGGCATCGAACGATCCGGGCCTCAACAACGATTATTACGTCAATTACCCGACGCAATACCCCGGAGCGCGCATTCTTCGTCCGGATCAAGTCACGCCCGGGAGTTTGGCCGGTGAAACACAAGTCATGATCGACACGCACGGTGCTCCGGGCTCCATTGAATGGGGCGGCAACTACATCAATGGCACCGAACTCGGCGATCGCTTGAATGCAGCGGGATTCAACGGTCGCGCTCCGGGCGCACGCGTCGACGTCGTTGCATGCAACAGCGCCACATCGCCGCGAGGTGGCCCGAGCGTCGCGCAAGCCGTCGCGAATCGCACGGGCGCCACGTCGTCGGGCGGCCAAGCCCTCTTTAATAGCTCGTGGCTGGGCAACCGAGGTTATTCCGGGCTCGTCAGCGGAATGCCTTCAGGAACGCCGCCCACGGGCCTGCGCGTCAATGGCCTTGGACGCTGGCGTTCGGATATCCAGCCGCAACCAGGCAATCCTTGATCCGGCATTACCGCAGCCCAAATCGGGCTTTGCCCCTATCCCACGAGGGCCTTGTCGAGCCACGCTACAGAATCAAGGATCGAGACTGCAAATCTCATTCAGCCAGCACCGTGCGCACTTTGCGGAGCAGCGCATCCGGCGTAATCGGCTTTTGAATGAATTCTACATCGGAATCGAGCACGCCGTGGTGGACAATGGCATTTTCCGTATAGCCGGACATGAAGACGACCTTCATTGTCGGTCGAATCTTGCGTAGACGTTCGGCCAATTGTCGGCCGCTCATTTTCGGCATGACCACATCCGTGAGCAGCAAATGAATCGTCGCGCCGTGCTGCTCGCAAACCAGTAACGCTTCGCCGCCATTGCTTGCTTCGATGACGTGATAACCCGCCCGCGACAGAATGCTCCGCACGAGCGTCCGAACCTGCGCATCGTCCTCGACGACTAGAATCGTTCCCGATTTTTGGGGTCGCACGGCTGCAGACGCTTGCGGCACGATCTCGCCGACCATTTCCTCGGCGTCAGCTTTGGGGAAATATACTTTAATGGTCGTTCCGCGGTTGATTTCGCTATACACCCAAATGCAGCCGCCGCTCTGTTTGACGATTCCATACACGGTGGACAATCCGAGCCCCGTACCCACCCCTTTGGGTTTGGTCGTAAAGAATGGATCGAACATCCGTGCCTGCGTCGCCCGATCCATTCCGTGCCCCGTGTCCGAAACCGAAAGCATGACGTGCGGTCCCAAAGTCGCCTCGGGATGTTCATCGACGTAGGCCTGGTCGAGCACCACATTGGCCGTTTCGATGGTCAATTGCCCGCCCTTCGGCATCGCATCGCGGGCATTGATGACAAGGTTCAGAATGATTTGCTCCAACTGCCCCGGATCCACTTTGCACAAGCCCAGATCCGGCACGAGCAAGATAGATAGCTCGACGTCCTCGCTGAGCAGCCGGCGCAACATGCGCTGGATACCGGAGACGATGTCGTTGAGATGCAATATGCGGGGCGAAAGAATTTGCTGGCGGCTGAAAGCAAGCAATTGCCGTGTCAAATCGGCGGCGCGTTCGCCTGCTCGTCGAATTTCCTCCACATCTTCACGCATGGGTTCGCCCGGGCGAAGATTGCCCAGAAGGAGATCGCAATAACTGAGCACGACGGAGAGAATGTTGTTGAAGTCATGCGCAACGCCTCCCGCGAGCCGTCCGACGGCTTCCATTTTTTGCGCTTGGCGCAGCTTCTCCTCGGTGCGCTCCAGTTTGTCTTGGGTGCGCGTGTGCTCGGCAAGCTCCGCTTGCACGGCGACCAATAAGCGCGCGTTGGAAATCGCCAGCGCCGCGTGATCCGCAATCACCTGCAGCAAGTCGACGTCCGCCTGCACAAACGGAACCTTGCTCGATCCGTAACGAAGGAGCGAAAGCGTCCCCATTACCACCCCGCGAACCTTCATCGGCGCCACCACGATGCTATTGAATTGCAGGCGCTCGATGAGGCGCAGAATGTCCGGTCGCATCCCCGCCGTCATTCGCTCGGGCAGTGGACTGTGCATAACGAGTGCCTGCCCTGTCCGCGCAGCAACGGTCGCAAATCCCGGTTGGTCCATGGCGAGTCGCCGGTCCCCAATGAGCTCGGCAAGAATATGCAGCGTATTGGGCTCAGGCGCATACTCGGCGACCGCTTCCCACCATAACCGATCCGCGGAGCCCAAGCGCGCAATACGCCTGCATCACTTGCCCCGTTTGCTCCACGACCGTATGCAGCAAGCGATCGTAATCGGCGGTCGTTGCGGCAAAAATCCGGACGATTTCCATCAGCCGTTGCAATCGTTCCGTGCCCGATGTCTCACCAATCGAAGATGCGTTCGAATTTTTCACTGCCCCAACCACCTAGTGCGCGCATACGACAAATGCAGGCGGGAGGAAAGAACATCTTGTATATTTTTGCTTTTTCGCAAACCCATGAGTTACGTAACGAGCTCTTCCATGTTCCAGTGCAATGCCCATACACAGTAAGAGCCATTAGTATTTCAAGAATCATGCGCATCGAAAAGAGTGCAGTTCGGCGCGCTGGTAGTGGTGTCGGCTACTTTATCATTGACAGCGCGTTGCGATTGCGCCGGAGGTGAAATTTTGTTGGCCGATGAGTTTAAGATGGGCTTGTTTTGTTACACCGCCGAGGAGATGTGTTTGCTTGTCACGGTCGGCTGTTCGCGCGAAGAACACACCGCCGAATTCATTTTATGGTGTCGGCACGAAAAATTCCGGATCCTCGAGCCATAAAGCAAAATATGGATGCCGCTGTTCTTTGCGAATCATCATGACCAAAAACGGCTGATCGCAAATGAACCGGCGCTTGGGAAGGCCACCACGCGGCGCGAGAACGACGCCAGCGGAGCGCAATACGGCGCCCTTTTCATCGAGGCTCATGCGAATACGCTGTTTGGCTTCCTGAATGAATGCATTTTGACCGACGACCTTGCGCCCCGTCAATTCAACGTAGGAACGAATCAAGTCCACCTGAAGAATGGGAATACGTACGACTTCGCTCGCATCGAGCTCCGTCTTGGCCCGGAGTCGAGCGAAAAATCCCGGCTTTTGATTGGCGTGCGTCAATGCGGCGTCCACGGTATCGAGCAACGTCGCGCCTCGGGAAATACGCGCGATGATCAAGCGATCGTCGGCCGCTTTGGTCAATAGCTCCAGGACAAACTCGCCGGTATCGCCGTAATGATGCACAACGACCTGTTTGGCGCGTTGGGCGCGAGCTTTGTCGTCTCCTTCCGCCCAAACTCCGAAATGCGCCACGCGGGCTCCATTGCGAAACATGATACCCGCGGCGCGATTTACCGCAAACGGCGTCTCGAACTCGAGGTCTTTCGACAAATACGCGTACGCCAATACCGCATCGGGCTCGAGTCGCTCGGGGAGCATGAAATCATCACGGGCACCGAATTTTTGCCGCAATTCTCGATCGATATTCGCAAGAAATGCCGAACCGACACCTCCGCCCACCACACACGACGCAGCATCGACCTCCTTTACACTGGGCCCCGGCTTTTCCAACGCCAAAGCCAGAGGCGGATCGCCCTCCAATCGGACGTTCCCGCCAAACGAGTTCCGCAGTTCGTTCCACGCCAGCTGAAACGTGGAGCAAAACAAGACGTTTGTCCCGTCCGTAAGCGGGTGTTCGAGGCGCGCGGACACGTCCGTATGCGCGATCGGGGTTTTTCCGAGCGGGGTGATCATGGTAATGGGGCCTCAATTCAAGCGCAAAAGACGGCCGACGATGCGGAACAGGCCCCGTGAAGCCGCGCTGATGCGATTTCCGATGAGCTCGATATCGCCGTCTTCCCGAATCCGTAATGCGCCTCGTCCCGACTTGAAAAGCACCTCTTGTTCGCCCTCGATATGAATCGATTGCGCCTTCAAATGCAATTCACGTGGATTCTTGGTTTGCAGCACGCCCACGATCAATGCTTCGGCACCTTTCGTGGATTCCACCATGACATGGTCGCCTCGAGCGTGCGCCTCGGCAATGAATTCAGGATCGACGTCCGAGGGAATCGTGACGTCGACGGGATTCGGATCACCGCGAAACAGGACGGTCGCGTTACGCCCCGCCAAACGAATGATTTTGGCCGAACGCGTCACGGTCGGCGCCAAATGCGCGGCTTCCGTGCCGGTCTGGGCCTGCCGGGCGGTGGTTTCGTCGAGCAATGTTTCGAGTGAGATTTTCGGGGAGACCTCGTTTTCCGAAGTGTGAACGTCTTCGGAAGAGGCCCCCTCGGGCTTTTGCGCCAGCATCAAAGCTCCGTGACCTTTTGCGGCAAATGAATTTTCGGCGCCAGGAAGGCCACAATCGGCGACTTGATTTCAATCCCGTCTTTGTTGATCACCACTTCGCTGCCGCCGCACTTGAACGTAATGGCTCCACCCGCTTCGACTTTGTGGAAAATGCCGACGAACGTCGCCGGACCGCCCGCTTCGATGCCTTGCGTGCCGTCGACTTTATCGATGATTGCGCCGCCCACCATGGTCGTTTTCGATCCACCGACAGTCTCGCTTTCCCCACCTTTGGTGAGTACGACGAGGCCCAGCGCTTTTTCGGTTTTTCCGGCTCCAACGGTTTCGGAATAATCACCAATCGCCAATTGCAGCGTTCCGAGACCAACGTCCTGCGTTTTCGCCGCGCCCACGTTGGTATCGATATCCTTGATGGACGCGAGCACCTTGAGCGCGCCGATCGTTTCGTCGTGTGTTCCGCCGATGAGGTCCGTCGAATGTCCCGGACCTTTTTCGCGGTTTGTCGCATCCACACCGTCGACTTGCACATTCGGCCCGGTCATGTTCGCACCGGACGAACCACCGCCACCCGCCGGTTCAAAACCCATGGCATGAGCGAGCGCAGTTTCGGCAGCTCCGACGCCCTGACCGATGACGTTATGCAATGCATTGCGCGACGCTTCCGCAGCCATTTGCGTGAGCGCATTCGCTTGGCCGGCCGCGTTGTTGGCCGCTTCCGCCGCTTGATTGACTTGTCCGGCCGCATCGCCGATGGCTTGCCCGGCTTCCGTAGGTGGTGGCGGCGGACCGGCCAACGATTGCGCAAATTCGGCCGCTCCGGGCAAACCCGCAGCATTGGCGGCCATGGCTCCCATGGCTCCCAAATCGCCATTCGCGACGGCTTGCATATTGCCGGCAATTTCTTGCACCTGCGAATTGAGCGAATTGATCGGGCCCATCACCTGATTGATGGCATCCTCGACCTGCGACTGGACTTTCTCGACGGCTTTGTCGGCCAGCGAATTGAGGAAATCTTCGGCGGCTTGAGCGGCAATGGCCAGCAATGCTTGCAATGGATTGCCGTCCATTTCGAATTGGTTCCCGCCGACGTTCGTCGTGGAACTTCCGTGCACGTTCAACGAATTGACCGCGTTGATTTCGACGTTGCGATTTCCACCGACGCTCACGGATTGATCGGCGCCGACCGTTTGCTGCAAACCCTTGGTGATTTTGACCGTCTGGTTCCCACCGACCTCGAGCGCGGCATTGTTGCCGATCATGGTCGCATCGTTGTTCGCGACATGCCGATGAGTGTTGTTTGCCGCGACAATCTTCATGTCCTTTTGCGCGGCAATCATGATTTCTTCGGCCCCGGCCTTGTCCTCGAAACGAATTTCGTTGGCCCCGCCACCACCCGGCGTGTTATTCGACTTGAGCGTCGTCCGCGTTTTACCTTCCGGCAAGGCATACGGCGGCATGAAAACGCCATTGTAAAGACGTCCCGTGATGATCGGTCGATCCGGATTGCCTTCCAAAAATTCGACGATGACCTCCCAGCCCACGCGCGGAAGAATGAGCGAACCCGAGGTTTGGAGTTGCGCAACGCGCATCCAGCACGACGCGCGATCATCCGTAATGCCCGAGCGATCCCAGAAAAAACTCACTTTGCAACGGCCGTGTTTGTCCGTGTGAATGGTTTCGCCGGGCGAACCGTCGGGAGCGACGACTTCCGCCGTTTGCGGTCCCGCAATGATGGGAATCGGGGTTTTTCTCGCCGGACGATACGGCAATGCTTCCGGGACGAGCCTGGCCCGAGCTTGATAACGCGGCTGATTCGCCGGCGCCTCCGCTCGATTGTCGTACGTGTGAATCACCGAAAAAACATAATATGTCCCGTCGAGCTCGTTGGCGTCGATCAAGGTCAAACGATGCCCCGGGACGATTCGCGTGCAAACAGCGTCAATCTCGAGCGTATTCGTTTCAATTTGTTCCGCTTCGAGACGCACCTGCGCCAAACGCTTGCCTTCGCCCGGATCGAAATACCCACCCGGATAATCGTACAATTCGAGGTCCGAATCTTTTTTGGCCGTAGCGGTGGACGTCAAATCCAGCTTCGGGCGTTCGAAGTTGTAATCGCGAAGAACGACTTTGCCCGATTGCACGCAGCTTTTCGGACGAAATGCATACGCGGCATCTTTCACGTCGAGCAGCGAAGCGCGCGGCACGGAGACGATAACGGGAATTCCGGCGATGAACGGCGCCGACTTGCTATCGTCCGCCAAAACGATTTGTTCGGCTCCCTCATCATTCGGCTCGCTCAAGAGCTGTATCCCTTCATGCTCGCAAAGACGCGAAATGAAGGCGAGCGTCGATTCCTGGTATTGCACGCAGTATTCGCGCGGCTGATACGAACCGACGAGCTGCAATTTGTACTTGATGCCGAGCTCGTCGAAGATCTTCGTCACGATATCCGGCACCGACAAATCTTGGAAAATGCGCGACGTGACAATACGTTCGAGCAACGCCAATACCGACACGAGACGAATTTGGTATTTCGTCTGCTTCGTATCGAACCCTTTGTCGCTGCCCCCGACGACGGTCGCCGTTTCAATGACCCCCGCAAAGGAACCCATCGGTTCGTCCGTGGCACCGAAATACACCGTCGCGGTTTGTCCGATGAGCCGTTCCAATTCGATGTACCCGAGGTACAACGCTTCGACGTTGGCTTCGAAGGGACGTCCGGATTCGTGTTTCTGGACAAACCGCGAAACGCGCAACGTGTCGATGTCCGTAATGTTGATCTCGGCTTGAAATTCCCTTGCCATACGCGCCTCGCTCAGTTGTCGATGACCAGGACCGAGAGATCCGTGACGTCTGCATCGATTTTCACAGACAAACCTA
Source organism: uncultured Polyangium sp. (assembly GCA_964435055.1). Taxonomy (GTDB): domain Bacteria; phylum Myxococcota_A; class Polyangia; order Polyangiales; family Polyangiaceae; genus Polyangium. The sequence goes on from CAYSYX010000169.1 coordinate 14,450, forward strand.
GAATTGCGACGCTCGCCGGGGTGAGCGACAAGATCGATGCGCCCATGACCACGGTGAGCAGATTCTCCGCCTCGAAAGTGACATTTCCGCCGGCTTTGACGATTTGGGCCCCAATGGCCAATTCGGTGAATGGCCCGCCGGATTTCTCCGATTTGTCTTCGGTGACCAAGTTGGCGACGGCGCCGATGGCTTTGACATCGAGCGATCCGCCGATTTCGACCCCACGCCCGCCTTTGACCGCCGCCAATTTGATGAGGCCCGCCGTCTCCGTACGATCCGCCCCGACGTTGATCACACGGCTGCCCACGGCAAGTTCGACGAGCGCGCTGCCCACTTTGTGATCGAGATTCGCCAAGGTATTATGGGCGACGGCACCGACGACCAAGTCGATATGATTGCTGCCCGTATTGGTTTCGCTATTGGCCCCGACGTCGGTTTTATGATCCCCACCGACCCGCAAATCGCGATTTCCACCGATGTTCAATTCGTGATCGCCCGCGATTTCTTCGACGTGGAACGTCTCCACCTTGAGCGCTTGATTTCCACCGACGTCGACGCTCTGATTCGAACCGACGTTCACCGTCATACTGTTGGTGACGTCTTGCAATAGATTGCCGCCGATTTTCTTGGTGTAATTGTTCCCGACGGATTCGCTGGCATTGTTTTTTACGTGCGTGGACGCATCACGCGAGGCATTGAAGAATATTTCTTCGGCCCCTTTGGTGTCGTGCATCCGCATTTCATTGGTGCTTCCACCACCGGGAGACGTCGCCGTTTGCAATGCGCTCCGCATCGCCGCCCCGGGCAAACCATAAGGAGGAGGCGTGAGCGCGTTGTACATACGCCCCATGACGTACGGACGATCGACATCGCCCGCTTCGTGACAAACGCTGACCTCCCAACCGACACGCGGCAAGAGCATCGATCCACCGAGCGTCAATTGGCTCGTGCGCATCCAGCGACTCGAGGTATCGTCGGTTTTTCCCGACCGATCCCAGTAATAAGAAACCTTGACATTGCCGGATTTGTCGACGTGAATTTCGCTGCCGCTCGATCCGGTCGTGACGGCCGTTTGCGTACCAAGGATTTTGGCTCCGCGTTCTCGGCGCGGCGGACGATATTTGGTTTTTTCCGTCGGCACGCCGGCAAATTCACAAACGTATTTCGACGGGCGATCTTTACCGTCGCTGAATTGACGCGGATCCGAACCGACGATTTTCACGCCCGTGACGAGCAATTCCTGATTAATCGGATCATAAGGATGACCCATGATCGAGAATTTCAAGCCCGGCAACAAACCGAGGGAACCCGTTTGTCCCTCGATAACGTCGCGACCGACTTGCACCGATTGCAAGAGAATCTTCGCCCGGCGTTTGACTTCGGCATCGTCGGCGGTTCGCGCAGGGTACTCGTAAATCTCCAATGCATGTTCGCCTTCGTCTTCGCTCTCTTCTTTGGCTTCCAGCGTAAACGAAGGTCGCTCGGGATCGTAATCACGCAAATGAACTTTGTCGGTCCGAACCGAATTCGTTTGCGATACGCGCATGACCTTGTTCATGCCGCCGTCGAATCCGAAATCATCGATGAAATTCAAAAAGCCGGAGCCTTCGATGACGCCGACGCCATCGGGATGATCGCTGAATACGAATACTTCGCCTTCTTCTCCGGCCCGAACGGCATAATAAATGCCCTCTTCGTACAGAAGACGCTGGATGAAATCCAAATCCGTTTCACGATATTGTGCCGTGTAATTACGCACGGGGTGCGATTCCGAGACGAGCCATTCTTGTCGCGATGTCGGAACCCCCGCGTCCGCGAAAACTTCCTTGACGATGTCCACGCCGCTTTTTTCTTGAAAAATTCGGCAATTGGTACGGCGAGCCAAACGATACAAATCGGTTTCGATGCGCAAATGCAATGCCGGTACGTCGTCATCGTCCGGAATCATTTCCGCCGAAATGATCGTCCCGGCAAACGCTCGCTCTTGGCTGCCATTGCTGCGCTTGAGCGTCAAACGGGCTTTTTGCCCCACGATGTTTTGCGGCAATGGCAAAGCCGCAGCATCATCGAATACTTCACAAGCCAAATAAGGCGGCTCGGATAATGTCTCGACGAGTTCGTACTGCAATACGCGGTAGGTATAACCTTCCACGGACAACGCAGGAAGGACACGAATATGGGGCTCGCTCATGTTTTCCTCTTTCCTGCTTTCAGCCGAGTTTCATCGAGCCGCTCATCTTGACGACGAGCGCTGATTTGACTTGAAGTTTTGGCGTCGTGATATGCACGGGTGCGCCGCCCAATTTCAATTGGCTGCCGCCGCCATTGAAGGTACCGATGCCGCCCAGCAGCGTGATCATGGGGGACTTGACCGTGAAGTCGCCGCCGAGTTTTCGATAATGGAGCCCACCGACCATATTCGTGACGGAACCGCCCGCTTCGGAATCCATGCCGGCTTTCGTATAATGCAATTCGCCGACCATGTACGTTTCGCTCTTATCCGCCGCCACTTTTTCACCGTGACTGCCATTGACGAGCTGAATCTTGACCGCCCCGATTGTTTCATCATACGAAGACACGATCGTGTCATTGATGTTTCCAATCGTGCCTTGCAATTCGACCGAACCGGTGTTGCGCGTGAAATCGCCCGTGACGGATTGCGTAAGACCATTGCAGATCGTGATCCAATTTCCACCGACCGAATACGTCCGATTGACGTCGATCTTTTCGACGAAATTCGCCGTTGCATTGCTGGTCTCGTTACCGCTGACGGTAATGCTCTGACTGCCGCCGATGTTTTGCGAGCGATTCGCGCCGATGTTGACCTCTTGATTGCCCCCGACGCTCGTATCATCGTTCACGCCGATCGTACGAATGCCATTGACGGCGATCTTTTGGTCTTCGTCGACACCCGTTTCTTCGATTTTGTCGTTTTGAACGACGACGTTGTAATCCTT
>CAYSYX010000170.1:0-17364 GCA_964435055.1 uncultured Polyangium sp.
GCCGAGACCTGGGTTCCGGGACAATCCATGCCATTTCAGCAAACTTCGCAGACCATTTCGCTCGAAGTGATCATTCGCGCGGTCTTCGGCGTTCAAGACAGATCTCGAGTGCATGCCGTTCGTCGCGCAATCGTCGATTTCGCAGAAAAAACGTCGCCCGCGCTGTTTTTCTTTCCATTTCTTCAGCATTCGTTCGGCGGCATCGGACCCTGGGCCCAATTTTTGAAAATCAAAGGAGCCATGAGCGCCCTCTTGCACGCGGAAATCACCGCCCGGCGGCAAGCGACCGAACCGGGAAATGACATCTTGAGCCTCATGCTCGCGGCACGTCACGAAGACGGCACGGCAATGAGCGACGCGGAATTACACGACGAACTCTTGACGCTGGTTTTTGCCGGACACGAAACGACGGGAATCGCCTTGGCATGGGCGATTTATTGGCTTTTGCGTCACCCCGATTGCATGCGACGTTTGCTCGCGGAAATCGATGCATTGGGAGCCAATCCGGATCCCGAGCAATTGGCGCGTTTGCCATATCTCGAAGCCGTCGTGCACGAGACGTTGCGCTTGCACCCCATCGTTCCGGACGTGCCGCGTTTTTTGGCGCGCCCACTGGATCTCGAAGGGTATCACCTCCCCGCAGGCGTCGGTGTCGCCGTGGCGACGACATTGCTTCACCAACGGCCCGATATTTATCCCGAACCGCAACGTTTCAAGCCCGAGCGTTTCCTCGAACGTAAGTTCACGCCATTCGAATACACGCCGTTCGGCGGAGGTGCTCGCCGGTGCCTCGGCGCCGCGTTTGCCATGTACGAAATGAAAATCGTCCTTGGAACGCTGCTCCCTCGTTATCGGTTGGTCTTGGCTGAACGAGACGAGGTTTTACCGACCCGCCGCAATTTGGTGCTCGGTCCGGCCACGGGCGTACGCGTCATCTTCATTGGTCCGCGATCCGCGAATGCGTCAAATTCTCCACGCGTCGCCGCCTGAGCGCGGATGTAATCAATTCCCGGTAACTCGCCCTGATATGCATTCATGGTCATTAGAACGACCACTGAATACATGATTATCATATCGAGTTATCACCCAGTATTTCTTGCGCAATGGCGCGGTGCGCGCGTAGCTTCGCAATTCGTGTTCAATTCACGAACGCACTGGTTCATACGGACGTCACATCGTCTTTCGCGAAATACCCATCGAGGGCAGCGCGTGAAGGCACGACAAACCTTTTCTTTGTAAAGGAATTCGACATGCTCGAACGACGAACTGCGCGGAGCAAGGGGCAAGCCGGGGCGGTCGCTCTGTTTGTCCTCGCACTCGGAGGAATGGCCGGATGCTCGACGAAAATCGAGGGTCCGACACCGAAGCTCGACGCGAAGACCACACCGGAGGTGGCTTGCAATGCGAGCAATGCGGAAAACCAAGCGGTGCGAACGACAATTCGGATTACGTCGCCCGATGGAACCTTCTCGCCTCTGCCCGTCGAGACATTGAACGACAAACAAACGGTCGAATTGCCGAAGGTTTACCTGATCCAAGGCACGACGGAGACCGAAGTTCCCGACATCCATTTCGTCGACACGAAGAACATCGACGTGATCATCGACGCCGATCCTCTGATTCCGGCGGGCGAATATCAATTCAAGGTCGTCAACGCGAACGGTTACGCGAGCAATGTCGCCGGCAAATTGCGGATCGTCGACCCGCCCACGGTGACCGGCGTATCGGCGCAGAGCAACATCCCGAATGGCTCGGGCGCCCAAATCTGCACGTCGATCGACAACACGCTCACGATCACGGGCACGGGCTTCCGCACGATGGATGCCGCGCCTGCCGTCGAGATCCTTTCGTGTACGGATCCCAAGGACACGACCACGTGCACGACGGTCGCGGGCAAACTCGGAAATGTCACGGTCGTGAGCGATACGAGCCTCACGGGAACGCTCGTCGGCGGCATGTCGGGACTTGCGCCGGGAGCCTACGCGGTTCGCGTGACAAACCCTGAAGTTCCCCCGTGTACGGGCACGATGGCCGAAGCCGTATTCGTCGTGCCAAACCCGACGATCACGAGCGTCGCCCCTCCGTCGGTATGCGCGGCGGACGCGGAGATCACGATCACGGGAACGGGATTCCACAATCCGATGACGGGCACGGTCGGCGACCAACCGCTTGGCATGCCAAACGCATCGAGCGACACGACGATGACCGGAACGGTGCCGATGTTGCCGCTCGGTACCTACCCGGTGAGCGTGACGATTCCGGAAGGTTGCACGGCGTCTCTGCCTGATGCGCTCACCGTCTCGTCGTCGACGTCGATGCTCACGTCGATCATTCCGACGCAAGGTTGGAACGGTATCGACAACCCGGTGATCGTGTTTGGATCCGGGTTTGTCACGGGCGATCAACTCCTGCTCGCCGGTGCCGCCACAGGTGGCGGAGACTTGGCCTTGACAAACGAGATCGTCGACGCGACGGGAACGCGTATCGACGGGTTCGTGCCGCAAGGCGGCATGGAAGGCGGGCCTTATGATCTCGTGTTGCAAACGGCAAACGGCTGTTTTGCGACGTTGCCGATGGCCTTCACGATCCTCGGCAAAGAGAGTTTGACCGTCAGCGATGTGATCCCTCCGTATGGATGGACTGGAACGAAGACGCCGGTGAGCATCCGCGGCGCGATGTTCCAATCGACGCCCAAAGCGTACTTGGTGATCCCGACGCTAAATCCGCAGATGGTGCCGCTCAAGAGCACGGCGTTCGTGAACGACTCGTCGCTCACGTCCGTGGTGCCTGCGGGTTTGCCCGTGGGTGGCCCATACGACGTTGCGGTGATCAATCCCGATGGTGGCGGTGGTCTGAAGAAAGCCGCGTTCCGCGTCACGATGCTTCCGCCTCCAACGATCGACAACGTCACGCCCGCCGCGGGAACCACGCAAAGCCCGACGACGGTGACGATCACGGGATGCAACTTCCGCGATCCGGCAACGGTCGATCTCGTTGCACAAAATGGAACGACGACGGCGGCCATGGTCACCGCAGCGCCGGTCTGCAACGGCGCTCCCGGTTGTCCGGACAATACGAATCACTGCACGATGACGGCGACGATTCCTTCGCCGACGTTGGCCGTCGCGCCTTACGTCGTGCGCGTGACGAACACCGACGAGATGACGTACGGCGAATATTCGCTGTTTGTCGTGACGCAACCGTCCGCAAAACTCAACGATTGGAAGCCCGCCGCGGTCAAACTCAACACGGGTCGTCGAGGGCACGCCGGCGTGGCCGGTCGTGTCGACAACGCGAGCCGTTTCCTCTACGCCATCGGCGGCGATACGGGCAACGGCGGCATGGTGCTCGATTCGGTCGAAGCCATTCCCGTCGACATTTTCGGCACGCTCGGTACGCCGTTTGTCGGACAGAACAAGCTCAAGGCCGCACGCACGGGCGTCTCGGCCGTGGAGAGCAACGGGTACATCTACGTCGTCGGCGGCACGACCAACGGCATGGCGCCTCTTGGTTCGATCGAACGAGCAAAGATCCTGACGGACGACGATGTTCCGCAGGTGAACGATCCGACGGTGGGAGCCGGAGCGTTGCCGAAAGGCACGTGGTACTACCGCGTGTCGGCCGTCAAAGACGCGGCTGACCCGGACAATCCCGACGGTGAGACGTTGCCGAGCGATGAAGTCGTCGTCTCACTGGCGATCGATGGCAACGTGAGTTTGTCTTGGGCAGCCGTCATGGGCGCGAAAGCGTATCGCGTCTACCGTACGGAAGCGGCGAACGGCACATCGACAACCGAAGTGTTCTTGACGGAAGTCACCACGACGACGTTCGTCGACGATGGCTCGCTGATGGTCGATACGGCGCGCAAGCCGTTGCTGCGTGGTTCCACGGGTGTGTGGGTCACGTTGGGCAATGCGCTCGTGCACGCGCGACGCGATCTTGGAACGGCGATCGCTCACGATCCGAACGGCGCAGCGTTTGTCTATGCAGTCGGCGGCCAAGGCGATTGCATGGGTGGAATGAACGTCGCGCCGATGAATTGTTACGAGTTCGCATCTATTTCGGCGGACGGAAAAACCCTCGGCACGTGGACCGCCGGAACGCAGAATTGGAAGAGCCCACGAGCCATTTTTGGTTTGGCCGCGGGGGAAAACGCCAACGCGTCTCAGATCCCTGCGGGAACGGCGTATCTGTTTGCCGCGGGCGGTCTCAATTCGACGAGCGAACTCGAAGCCGCAAAGGTGCTCGCGGACGGACAACTCGAAGCTTCGCAAGTCCTTGCGCCACCGAACGGATCGAAGCCGGGTGCCCGCAACGGTCACGGCTTCCAGCTCGTGAACAACGCGATGTACTTGATCGACGGCGTAAGCGGCACGGCGGCGTCGGGCCCGCCTCTCGCGAGCACGCAGTTCTCCGTCGACTTCGGCAATCCCGTGCCGACGCGCAGCAGCTTCTCGAACTCGGCGTCCGCGATGATCACGCCGCGATGGCGACACGCGACGGTGCTCACGAGCGGCTTCTTCTACCTGATTGGTGGTTCGTCGGATGCAACCCTGACAAACGCCACCGACACGATCGAACAAACCATCTTCTGATCGGGGAACCATGCGAACTCGTCATCTAGGAATTGTCACGTTCGGATCGTTTGTCGCGGCGCTCTCGGCGTCCGCGATGGCGTTTGCCGCGCCAACGACGGCGGCTCCGGCCAAGACGGCTGCAACGACCAAGCCGGCGGCTCCCACGTCTGCGGCCGGCGCAACCACGACAACTGCCGCGGCAGGAACGACGGCAACGGCCGCGCCTGCGCCCGCTACGCCACCTGCGTCCACGGGGACGACAACCACGGCCAAACCGGGCGCCAAAGAGGCCACAGCAAAACCCGGCACCAAGGACGCGAAGGCGACGGCAAAAGACGCGGCTGCCGGTGGAGCGGCTGCGGGAGCATCGAGCGCCTCGCCGGCAGGTTCGTCCGCGCCTCCCGCGACAGACCCTCCGCCGCCTCCGCCGCCGGTCGAGGAACCTCCGCCACCGCCACCGCCACCACCTCCGCCGCCTGCGCCGCCTCCGCCACCACCTCCGCCGCCGGAGCCCGAAGCTCCGGCCATCAAGAAGGTGGCCGTGGAGATTGGCCTTGGCGTTGGTCTTGACATCTCGACGGGTGCCTTGTCTGTCGGGCCAAACCCCTTCCTCGATGTCGGCGCACGTTTCCACCTCGGCCCGGGTTTCCTCGCCGTGGCGGTTCGTGGCGGCTACCAACGCTACACGGCGACGGGTCAAGGCACGATCGCGTGTACGCCCACGAGCACGACCGCGTGCATCGCGGGCGACGGCACATACACGTGGGATCTCGTCGAAGAAACCGTGACGATCGGTTTGCCCATCTCGTACCGGTTAATGCCGGACAAACGCCTGCATCCCTACGTCGGGGTGATGCCCGAAGTGTTCCTTCAACGAGCGACGACCACGTCGTTTGGCTTGGAGAACAGCCAAGGTGACACGAAGTTTGGTGTTGCGGGATTACTGGGCGCCCAATACGACGTTGGTCCGGGCGGCGCGTTCTTCGAAGCCGGCTTCCAATACGCCGGTCTCGAACACCGCCTCACCGGCAAGTCCAACCTCGGGGCCGTCACGCTCGGAATCGGCTACCGTTTGGCCTTGTAAAACCCTCCCCTTCTCCCGCAAAAACCTCACGTCACGCGCATGACCTCCTCCAAGGTCGTCACGCCCGCGAGCACTCGCTTCAAACCGGCCACGCGCAGCGGCACGAGCCCGCGCGCGATGGCCAGCTCGCTCAGTTCACGCTTGGACGCCCGCGTTTTCAACATGTCGCGCAGATCATCGTCCACTTCGAGCACCTCGAAAATGCCTGTTCGTCCGAGGTACCCGGTTTGATGACAACGGGCGCAGCCGGCGCCGCGTTTGAGCGTGACTCCGGCCGCGATGAGAGTTTGTCCCGCCTCATCCACGACTGAATCTTTGAGCACATACGATTCGACGCAGTGTTCGCAGATGCGTCGCACGAGACGTTGAGCGACGACGGCGAGAAGAACGTTGGCCATGATCCACGACTCGACGCCGAGATCCACGAGACGCGTCATGGTGTCGGCCGCATCGGCGGTGTGCAGCGTGGAGAGCACGAGGTGCCCGGTCAAACTCGCTTGCAGGGCGATGTGAGCCGTCTCCGGATCGCGCATTTCGCCGACGAGGATGACGTCCGGGTCCTGGCGAAGGATGGCACGAAGTCCGGTCGCGAAGGTGAAGTTCTGTTTGTTGTTCGTTTGTCCCTGCGTAACTTCGGGGAGCTCGACCTCGATGGGATCTTCGAGCGTGACGACGCTGAGCTCCGTCGTGTCGATATTGCGGAGCATGGCGTACAGGGTCGAGGTTTTTCCCGACCCTGTGGGGCCGGCGACGAGGATCAACCCGGCCGGACGTCTCGACAAACGCTTGATGCGCACGACATCGGCGGGCTCCATGCCGAGGCGTTCGATTGAAATGAGCTGATGGGGGAGCATCAGGCGTAGAACGACGTTTTCGCCGTGCATCGCGGGAAAGGTCGACGCGCGTAAATGAATGGCCTGACCTCCGGGCAGTTCGAGGGTCAGTTGGCCGTCCTGCGGCAAGCGCCGTTCGGTGAGGTCCATTCTCGCCAGAACCTTGATCCGGTTCGTCAAGGGCGAACCAATCTCCATCGGCAATACCGCTTGATTGACCATGACCCCGTCAATGCGAAAGCGAACCTTGAGACCATTACGTTTTGGTTCGATATGAATATCGCTGGCAGTCATTGCGGCGGCGCGACGAACCATGTGGTCGAGCACTTGAACGGCATCGAGATCGTTTTCTCGCGACGGGGAAGTCATGGCGTCACGTTACCACGGTGGGCTGCGCCGGGTACACGAACAATCCTTCGAGAGTAAACGCTCGACCGTCGTTCGTCGTCTCGGAAGCCGATTTTCGTTCGGGAATTTATTCTTTACAAACGCTCGTAACGAGGCGACATTCAACGACTGCCCAGCTTGCGTGACGCATGGAAAATTCATCCCACCGCTATCACCGATATCGTGCGGCTTTGCGTTATGAGTCGTTACCGGTCGCGTTCGTCGACCTCGACGCGGTGGACCACAACATCGATACGTTGCTTGCTCCGATTCGTCGTTCCGGAAAAACACCCCGCATTGCCACCAAGTCCATTCGGTGTATCGAATTGCTTCGTTATATCGTAAAACGCAGCGGCATCGCTGCCCGCGGGGTCATGGCGTATTGCCCGAACGAAGCGCGATTTCTTGTTGAAAATGGTTTTACCGATATCCTCGTCGCATACCCTACGGCGAGCCCGCAAGATGCGCGGACATTGGCCCGACTCAATCGCGAAGGCGCCCGCGTATCCATTGCCGTGGATTCGCCCGAGCACCTCGAGATCCTCGATGCGGCCGCCCATGAATTCGAAGCAACGCTGCCGTTCGTCGTGGATATCGACGTATCCATGCGGCCGTGGGGAGGCCGATTGCACGTCGGCGTGCGACGAAGCCCGCTTCATCAAGCTCCGGCGATTGCTGATTTCATTCAATCCGCAGGACAATTTCGACATCTGTCCTTTGCCGGCCTGCTCGCGTATGAAGCGCATATCGCGGGCGTCGCGGATCAGGCGCCGCTCGGACCCCTGGGCGCGACCGCGAAACGAGCCATGAAACGCATGGCCGGCGATAACGTGATTCAATTGCGTGGTTCCATTTTACATGAATTGGAACGCCGCAATATCCCCGTCTTGCTTTTTAATGGCGGCGGCACGGGCAGCGTCCTTTTTTCCGTCACCGATCCGGCACTCACCGAAGTCACCGCCGGCTCGGGTTTTCTCGATAGCCACTTGTTCGACCATTACGAGGATTTGTCGTTTTCACCGGCGGCATTTTTTGCTCTCCAGGTCACTCGCAAACCATCCCCCGGGTTTGTCACCTGCCATAGCGGCGGATTCATTGCTTCCGGACCGGGCGGCAATGATCGCCTGCCACAACCATATTTACCCGAAGGAATGTCTTTGCTCGGCTTGGAAGGCGCCGGTGAGGTTCAAACGCCTTTGGCGGTTCCCGAGAGCGTGGACCTGGCGCTTGGGCATCCGGTGATTTTTCGGCACGCCAAAGCGGGCGAATTAGCCGCTCACTTTTCCGAATATGTATTCGTGCGTCAAGATCGTATCGAATCTCGAGCCAAGACCTATCGCGGCGCGGGTGAATGGTTTCATTAGCCAAACGAAGCCGCGATCATTGTATTTTTAACGGAATATCGAGCGCGGACGTGCCCGCGCAATTTCCGTTCATCATGTCCACACGAGCCCGCAAGGAAATCGTTTGTCCCTTTTTAACATCGGGCGACACCTTGATCGTGGCCGTCGCGGGTTGCTCGCCGCACGGTAAAACTGCGAAAAACCACGTATCCGCCTGCACACCGACGGCGGGATCCCCCGACTCGAACACCACACCGGGATACCAATTGAATCCTAACCCCGATACGTCCTTCATCGTCACCGTCAAAGTCGCCGTCTCCCCAGGTTCGACCAATCCATCACCATCCGAATCTCCTTCAAGGATGGGATTGTCCAAAATGAGTCGCTCGAGCTCCTTGCACGTCGGATTCGGAGAAATGGGCGGATCCTCCACAGGAACGCACGCGGTGGTCATCCCGCCCGTCGTACTGGACGAACCCGTCCCCGACGAACCCGATGAACCGGACGAAGTTCCCCCGGTCGATGTCGAGCTCTGCTCTTCGATTGTCACTTCGTTCGCGCAGCCCAAGATCACGGCGACGCACCCCACAAGCCCCCGAACAAGCTTTTTCATGCGGTGATGATCCCGTAATTTTCCGGCGGATACTAGAAAATCCGCTCGAATACGCGCGGTCTGCGCTTCGTTCGCACACAACGCGTCTCGCCACGCAAATAACAAAACGTCACGGCTCGACGCGGCGTGTCCGTATGGTTTGTCCCCGAACGATGCCACACGTTGTTGTCGATGAGCATCGCTTCACCCGCCATCGCCGGGACGAAAATACGTCGCTCATTGGCCCGCAGCTGTTCGACGTGTTCCGGTTGGACAACCCCGCCGAGCGGCGTCACGAGCCCTTCTTTGTGTGTTCCCGGCAAAAACTCCAGACATCCCGACGCTTCGGTCGCATCGTCGAGCGTCGTCCAGATCTGAATCAAAGGCGCACGATCCAGCCCCCAAAAAATGCCCCCGTCCTGATGCCACGGCAGATCGGTTCCTCCATGCGCCGCTTTGTTGAACAATACCGCCCGATAAAGCGTGATCGGACCCGGGGCCATCGCCTGGACGATTCGTTCGTAAATCGGATTGGCGATCAATGCGCGAAACAATGGATCTTTTTCGAGCTTTTCAATTTTTCGATAATGCAACGACGCGCCGACGTACCCTTGCTTGCGCACCAAATCTTCGTAACGCCCCGAATCCGAGTCGTGCTGGAAAAACAGTCCGTCATGACAAACTTTTCCCAACATGATGTCGTCGGCGCGTGCGCGCAACATCGCGAGGCCGTCGTCGGAGAGCACACGGCCGAGACGCGCGTATCCCTGTTCCCGCAGCTCGGCAAGCAGCGCAGGAACATCGAGGCTCGCGTCTTCGAGCACGAGCGGCATCATCGGGCGTAACTCGAGTTCGTCCCTTGAAACTCCACGTGCAGCTCGTCGATGCGTCGTCGTCCTTCGGGTGAAATCACCTTCGCGCACGCATCGATCGCCGCATCCAGATGCTCGACCGTCCCCGGTCCGACGAGGATCGAGTCGACGTTCGGGTGTCCGGCGAGAAACGCGTAGGCCAGATCCACGAGAGACAAACCTTCGCTCTTGGCCACGTCGGCGTACGCTTCGACGCGCGCGAAAAACGGCGCCGTCCAATAACGCTTTTGATACAGCGCGTTTTTCTCGAAGCGCGTTCCTTTTTGCGAAACCTCTGGCGAATCGAATTTGCCCGCAAGCAAACCGCCGGCGAGCGGATTGTAGACCGTCGTATGCAGCGCGAAGCGTTTGGCGAAGCGGAAATACTCCAAGTCGAGCTGCCGGATGAGCAGGTTGTAGAGCATCTGCGACATGACCGGTCGCGGCATGCCGGTCCGTTCCGCCAGGAAAAACATCTCCAGCACTTGCCACGAGGCGTAGTTGGACACGGCCCAGGAGCGAATCTTGCCGGACGACAGGAGCGTTTCGATCGCCCCAAGTGATTCTTCGATCGGCGTCGCGTGATCGGGGACGTGCAGGTAATACACGTCCACGTAGTCGGTGCCCAGCCGAGACAAACTGTCGTCGATCGCCGCCAGGATCCTCGTCCGAGACAAACCTTCCGGTTTGCCGTCGACCCGACCGAAACCCACCTTCGTCGCGATCAGCGCGCGATCCCGTCGCCCGCGAAGCGCTCGCCCGAGCACACGTTCCGCTTCCCCTTCGACGTACGCATTCGCCGTATCGAAAAGAACCACCCCGCGTTCGAGTGCCCGGTGGACGATCTTCAGGCTTTCCGATTCGCTCGTGCGTTTTCCGAAATTCATCGTTCCGACGGCGAGCGCGACGGGTTCGTCGGAGGTACGAGGACGGCTGAATGGTTGCAACAGGGTGGACATGGCCTCGCAGACGTAGCGTAAGTGCGAAGGAACAACCATTCTTTGTCTTGCCTAAGAGGCGCGTGTCCCCCTACCGTGCTCCGCGTGAACGAGCTCGTGCGCTTTGCCCTCACCGCGTACTACCCTCGTACCGATGATCTGCCGGGCCTTGCCGACCTGAACGTCGACGACAAAATCGCTGCATTTCGTCGGGAATCGACGGGACTTTTTTGGCTCGGGATTGTCGCGGCCGCCGTGTTTTTTCAGCTCAGTCCCGTGCTGACGTTGAAACGACCGTGGCTCGCTTCGTGGCTGACGCCGGAAGAACTCGATCTTCACGCGCACAAGCTCACGTCCCACGCTTGGTACCTCGTGCGCCAAATGCCGATGATGCTGAAGTTGATCGGCGGGATTTTCTGGGCGCAGTCGCCGGAAATTCGTTCATTCGTAAACCTTCCTCCCTACCCGCCGGACCCGGGAACACGGCGTATGGAAGAGTTTGTCCCGCGCTTCGTCGCGCCGCCGCGGGCCGTCGCATCGGACAAACTCATCGAGCTTGGCCGCCGAGAACGCGACAAAGGTCGTGACGGCACCGTGCGGAAAGGTCTACGCGCATGAACACGGGCGAACGTACGACCTCAAAGCAGTTTCACGAGACGAACCAGCCTGCGACACGCGGAAAACACATCACATTCACGTCGTTTGCTCAGTACGGCGTGGAGTTCGAAGTGGACTTCGTCGTGGTCGGCAGTGGAGCCGGCGGGGCCGCTGCGGCGGTCGTGCTGGCGCGTGCCGGATATCGCGTGGCGATCGTCGAAGCGGGACCGTGGCGAGCGCCTGAAGACTACCCGTATTCGACGTACGGCACGATGCGCGACATCTTCCCCGACTGGGGCACGCTCGTGACGCAAAGCCGCGCGTTATGGCCGATCGTGCAGACATCCGGCGTCGGAGGCAGCACGGTGGCGAACAGCGCGATCGTGGTGCGCACACCGGGCGATTGTTTCGATCGCTGGCAGCGCGACTACGGCATCGAAGCCCGCGAGCTCGAGAAGAACGTCTGGCGTCATCAGGATCGGATCGAGCACGAGTTGTACGCGACGGAGGTTCCTCCGGACGCACGGGGTTTTTCCAATGTGATGGCGATGGATGCAGCGGACAAACTCGGCTGGTCGTCGCATTACATGGTGCGTTACGTGAAGGATTGCGAAGGTTCGGGGCAATGTTTGCAAGGCTGTAAACGCGGTCGCAAGCAGAGCACCAACTTGAACTACGTTCCGGAAGTGCTTGAGCGAGGTGGGTACATTCTCTCGTGCGCGCCGGTGAAGAGCATTCTTCTCGATGGTTCGCGCGCGGTGGGAGTGACGGGGCGTTTTCGAGATCCGGAGACGCGAAAGTTCGGCGCACGTTTTACCGTGCGTGCCCGGCGAGCGGTCGTCGTGGGTGCTTCGGCGACGCAGTCGCCGGTGCTCCTGGCCAACAGCGGCGTGCGCAGTCGCGCGCTTGGGACCTTGTTTCGTTCGCATCCGGGAACGGGCGCGTTCGGCGTGTACGACCAGGTTGTCGATCAAAACCTCGGCGCGACGCAAGGCTGGGCTTCGACGGCGTTTCGAGTCGACCCGGGTTTGAAACTCGAAACCCTTTCTCTTCCACCGGAGATGGTCGCCGGACGCATGCCCGGAGGTGGAACGGAGCTCGTGCGGCGGTTCCGCGAATTTCGACATCTGGCGATGTGGGTGGCTGCGGTTCGAGCGGAAACGGTCGGCACCGTCAAGCCGAATCTGTTTGGAAAACCGGTCGTGAAGTACGTTCTCGACGAACCCGACATGCGCAAGCTGCGCAAAGGTTTGTCCTTCGTTGCGCGTATGCACTTCGAGATGGGTGCGCGCGCGGTCATCTGCGGCGTGCACGGTTTGCCGTACAAGATTGGCCCGGACGAACTGCGTCTCATCGAAGAAGGCCCGCTCGATCCGCGCGCTTACGTCGGCATTCTTTCGCACCTCTTCGGCGGATGTCCGATGAGCTCCGATCCGCGGCAAGGCGTTGTGGATGGTCGCGGCAAGGTGCATGGGATGGAGGGTTTGTATGTCGTCGATGCATCAGCCATTCCGACGAATTTGGGTGTGAATCCGCAACACACGATCATGGGACTGGCCTCGACGTGGGCCGAGTGGCTCGTGGCGTAATTTCACAAACGGCGCGCTCGTGGCCGTGTGAAATGACGACGTCGAATCGAGAGCCTGATACGATGCAGCGGCCCGTCGGAGAAGCGGCTCATCCTCGGGCTCGACACGGCATCGAGGAGTCAAACGCATGACCGACAGAGAGCGAAGCGGCCCGGGGACCATGCACCCGTTTGTCTCGGCAAGCGGTCTTCCGCGCGTGAACGATTCTTTGCCGCCGCCTACGGCCGTACCCGGTCAATTTCAGCCCGGCACGACGGTCGCCGGAAAGTTCACGCTCAAACGAGTCATC
Organism: uncultured Polyangium sp.; assembly: GCA_964435055.1. Classification (GTDB taxonomy): domain Bacteria; phylum Myxococcota_A; class Polyangia; order Polyangiales; family Polyangiaceae; genus Polyangium. The sequence continues at coordinate 13,081 of CAYSYX010000170.1, forward strand.
GCGACGGGCGGCACGGCGACCGTGTACGAAGCTTGGGACATGTTGATCGAGCGGTCTGTCGCGTTGAAACTGCTCCATCCGCATCTCGTGGCGGACCAAACGGCGCTCGCGCGATTTCGTCGAGAAGCACAAGCAACGTCGCGAGTTCGTCATCCCAACATCGTCGACGTGCTCGAAATGGGCGTACGTCGAGACGGAACGTTTTACATGGTGCAAGAGCTGCTCACGGGGAAAACCCTGAATGAGCTGCTCACGATGCGTAAGCCACTTTCGCCGGAACGAGCGCTCGCGATTGCGATTCCGATCATGAATGGTTTGTCGGTAGCGCATTCTTTGGGCATCGTGCATCGGGACGTAAAACCGGACAACATCATCCTCACGACGCCGACCTCCGGGGAAATCGTCCCGAAACTGATAGATTTCGGCATTGCCAAAGCGGTCAAAGACGGCGGCACGATTACGCAATATGGAGCGGTCATCGGCACACCGCATTACATGTCTCCCGAGCAAGTGCGGGGGCACGCGTCGGATATTCGCGTGGACGTGTGGGCGATGGCGGTGGTTTTGTATGAAATGCTGTCGGGTTCGCGGCCATTCGCCGACGATTTGCCCATCATGATCATGACGGCGATCGCGACGAAATCGCCGATTCCCTTCGACGCCGTGGCCCCGAAATCGGTCAAGCAATACGCGCCGATCTTCAAAAAAGCTTTGGCCAAAAACATCGACGAACGATATCCAACCATTGTCGAATTACGGGATGCGCTTTTGCAGGTGGCGGGAGGACATCCTCAACCGCTGCTCGCCACCGAGCTGTTCGGGGAAAGCGAAAAGATTGCCCTGCCGCTCAATCCATTGACGCAATTGCCCGTCATCAACGACGAATTCAACGACGACGGCGATGAAGCCGATTCCGTGTCGCATGACGACGATGAGGACGGGGAAGTATCGATTGGTTCCCGGCAAAAAGTCATCAATATCTCGAAAGCCGCCAATGCGATCGCCACGACTCCCGCGCAATTGCTGTCCAAAGCCGAGCAATCGCTCGATGTGAATGCGTTGGCCGACGCGCTTCGTTATGCCGATCAAGCGTTGTCGCAATCCAACGTTCCGCCGGAGATTCAGGGACGTTTATGGTTGGTTTGCGCTCTGGCGTCGCGTTGGCAGGGCGATTTGAACAATTCGATGAAGGCGGCGCAGGAAGCGCTGGCGCGATTGGCCCGCGGAAGCAAAGAATGGCATTTGGCATTTGATTGCGCGGTCGTCGCTCAAGGCCAATTCGGTCGCAAAGAGCGTTTGTTGGCCCGCGCGGACGAACTCAAGTCCCTCGAAGAAGAGGGCGACATTTCATTGCCCGGAGCTTTCGTCGCCAGCGCAAGTCGTTTGGCGCGGTACGTGCTTCGTTCGGGTGTTCCGCGTCTCGCGGTGCAATTGGCCCGCGGCGCACGACGTTATGCCGAGCGGCAAAAGAGCTTGGCTCCCGAAGCCGGTGCGTGGCTCGAAGTCGTGCGCGGAGAAATATCGCGCAGCGAAGGAGATCCCATTGCGCACATTCGGCGCCTCGAGACGGCGATCGACGGTTTTACTGCGGCGCAAGACGTGCGTATGGTGTGCCAAACGCAATTCGACTTGGGTCTTGCGTATCTCGCGCTGGGAGCCAAAGAAAATGCCGCGTCGATATTGGAAACCGTGCTCGGTGTAGCCGAGCCCATGGCGCTCGATTTCGTGCCCGCAGTCAAGGCGTCTTTGGGTCTGGCATTTGCGCAAATGGGTCGGCTCAAGGAAGGCGTCGAAATGGCGACGGCGGCCGAAAAAATGCATATCCCCCCCAACCCGGACATCGAAAGTGCGTGCTGGCTGAACCTGGCCCGCGTTCGCAAATTGCAGCCGGATCCGGAGGCGAGTCATCAATGGGCCAAAAAGGCGGTCGACGCGAGTATCGACTTGCCGGCGCGTCGAGCACACGCTTCGGCGTTTTATGCAAGTTTGCTCATTGGACGCGGGCAACAGGATTTGGCGCTGAAATCGGCGACGGAGGCCTTCACGACGCTCGAGCGGCTCGGAGGTATCGAAGAGGGCGAACCGCTCATCAGGCTCGTGTATGCGCTGGCGTTACGGGCGTCCGGGCAAGACGCCGAAGGGCGCAAACGCATCGGAGAAGCGCGCAATCGGCTTCATGAAATGGCCAAACGACTCGGAGAAAAACGTTGGCAGCAGGCGTTTTTGTCGAATGTACCGGACAACGCGCTGCTCTTGGCCGTCGCGACCCAATGGATCGGTGACGCAACGACGTAATGCGGTCAATCTTCGGGACGTTTGCCGCCGTTGTAGAACCAGTCGAGCACCTTCGGATTTTTGATGAGGGCCGCGCCCTTGGCCCGAAATTCCGCCGCAATTTCCGCGGTCATTCCGTCTTCTTTCGCCGCCCCGACGGCTCCTTTGCGAACCATCACCCCGGAATCGAGCATGGGAAATCCGAGCACGTGCTGCATCTCGAATTTTTCCTGGTGCTTTTTCATCCAGTCAAACGAGCAATATTCGAGGATCCTCGGCCATTGTTCTTTCGTGGGTGAGAATCCCAGAAAATCGGCCAACGCGGGGATCACGGAGTTCGGATTGTTTTTCAATTCGGAAAAATGAAGGAGCCGAACATTGGGCTTGTTCCTGAGCGGCCACCAGTTCGCGAGGAATCCGAAAAACATCTCGGCGTGAGGCATGTTCGCGAGCACATCGCGATAATATTCGGCAAACGTCTCCCGCTCGAAAATTCCCTTCGGCACTTTCCAATAATCGAAAAATGCCTGCGAATGCCCCGCAATGAAGGGCTTGAGCGAGACGAGCGCTTCTTCGGGGTTTCGAACGACCACGACATACTTGACATCGAGTGCATTCGGGCCGGGTTCGATGTACGGGATATGGGGCGGCGCCGCGTGCGTCTTGAAAGCCCGTCGGCGTGATGTCGGTAGAGTTCGAAAACGATCCAATCGGCGCTCCGGAGTGTCTTCACGATTCTCGACGAATTCGAGCCACGGAACTTCGATATAAATATCCTTGAAGTCCGGATCCCCTCCGGTCCTCAATTGATGGACGATATTCATCATCCATGTCGTACCGCTTTTCGGAGGAACGGAAATGATGATGTCACCATTTCGCCATTCGACCTGCTTCTGGAGCATCGGTTCGAGCCACGGTGCACCGGGCGGAGGTTCGGGAGGAGCGAGGTTATCGGTCGTCATAATTATGACGATACACAAGCACCTTTATGATTTCAAGAGAAACTCATCCGCACGCCGTCGCGAAGAACCCCCATCGTCCTGGACGTACCCCATGGTTGGACGAGCGCATTTTCATGCGGCAAATCCCAAAGCACGATATCGGCACGCATTCCTTTGCGCAGCATTCCGCATTCGTGCGCAAGAGACAAACTCGCCGCCGCTCGACAGGTCACACCGAGCAGACATTCTTCAACGGACAAACCATAACCACGCACGGCCAATGCCATTGCCAAAGGCAAACTCTCGCTGGGCGCCGTTCCCGGATTCGCGTCACTCGCCACGACCAGCGGAACTCCGGCGGATCGCAAAGAAGCAACGGGCGGAGGTGTTTGTCCAAGCGTAAGACTCGCGATGGGCAACAGGGTCGCATGAACGCCGGCCCGAGCCAATGCATCGATTCCCGAAGAACCCACGTTTTCCAAGTGATCCACGGATGACGCCCCGAGCTCCGCCGCAAGCTCGGCGCCCCCGACATCCGCAAATTGCCCCACATGCAAGCGCAAACCAAGCCCGGCTTCGCGAGCTCGACGCAGCACCGGCTCCGCCTCTTCGACGGAAAATGCCGAACGATCCACATAAACGTCGACGAAACGCGCCAAACCCGCCGCCGCAATCATTGGAATACCAACGGATTCGACATTCTGAATATAGGCGGCGCGATCGGCACGCGCTTCCGGAGGCAAGGCGTGCAGCGCGAGGTACGTCGGGACAAGCCGCGGAACATTCGTCGCCATCGACACCGCCAAAATGGCTTCGAGCTGCTTTTGCTCGGATTGGAGATCCAAACCATAACCACTTTTGCATTCGACCGTGGTCACCCCCATGGCCATCATCCGCCGCGTCCTAGCCGATAACGTCTTTTCGATCTGCGCGACGCTCGCGGAACGAATCGCCCGCATACTCGCCACAATGCCCCCACCCTGGGCGGCGATTTCCTCATAACCTGCACCGCTCATTCGGAGCGCATATTCACCATCGCGCGAGCCGACCCAGGGAGCATGTGTGTGCG
>CAYSYX010000171.1:0-17334 GCA_964435055.1 uncultured Polyangium sp.
GTTCGACAGCGAATGCCTCGGTGAATACGATCCCGAACTTCACGAAGCTCATCGCGACGACGGAACGCTTTTTCTTCAGACATTTCTCGATAAGGATCCCGAGGGGCTCGCCTATTTGGCGTTTCGCATTCTCGTCCACGCCATTCAACACGAAGTCGAGGTGTGCGACATCGATGACGAACCTCGCTGGCGAACCACGATTTCCGCCGCAGACGAGAACGAGGACGACGAGGGCGAGGACGACGAATAACGAGCGGCGGCTTCCAAATGCCATCGACGCAAGAAGAGCCAGTGCCAGACGAGTATCGGTGCAGCGACGGTGGTAGCAACAAGTTCGTCGCGCGGAGCTCAGGCTGTCTTCGCGCGCGTTCGATTTGGCAATTGCGTTCAATTTGCTCTTGTCACGCACCTGTCGAAACGGTAGTGTGCGGCTGGTCCATGGGTGAGATGCGTCGAATGAATTCATCGATCGCCATGACGGCCGTGTTTTCCGTTGTGTGGATTTGCCCGAGGCTCATCCGATTTTTGGGGGAACGATGACCAACGCAGAACAATGGCCGGTCGCAATTTTGACGGTCGGTGCATCGCGTGGCGGAACCCTATTATTTCGCAAAGATGGGAAACTCAGCCTCACGTGCGTTCTGAAGTGCACATTGCGCATCGTCCCGGACGAACCGATGCAGCTCATCGACCCGGACGAACTTTTCGTTTCCGAATTGCATTATCGGGACAATCCCACGCGAAGCATTCGAGCGACGAGTGATATCGTTCCTTATTTGCCGCGCGTCGACGTCGTTTTGACGGGTCACGCGCATGCGCCTCGAGGGCAGCGTGTTACACGACAAACCGTCGGGCTCGCCGTGTATCACAGCATCGCGTTGCTCGAAAAAAAGCTCGATATCGTTGGCGATCGACGTGGGCACGAAGTTTTGCCGTTCGACAAGCTTCCGCTCATTTATGAAAAAACCGCGGGGGGTCTTGGGGATCCGTATAATCCATGGGGGACAGGATTGGCTCCGGGATCGGCCCTGCCAAACATTTTGCATCCCAAAGATCCGCAGGTCGCCGCCGGGTTTGGTCCCATTTCTCGGGCATTGCGGCAACGAAAGGTCCTTCGGGGGCCACTGCCCGCCGCGGCGCTCGATGAAGCCTACATCGAATTGCCGCCGGATTTCGATTGGAACTATTTTCAAGCGGCTCCGCCCGATCAACAATTGCCCTCGCTCGTCGGAAACGAATGGATCGTTCTCGAGGGGATGCATCCGACGCTGCCGCGAATCGCGTCGCGATTACCCTCGCTTCGGCCCATTGCGACATTGTTTGGAGTCGACCCAGCCAAACCGGATTCGGTTCAAACGGTTCAGTGTCGCTTGGATATCGTTCGCATCGATGCCGATAACCTGACCTGTTCGGTGGTCGCACGCGCGGTCGTGCCCATTGAAAACGAGCAGGCATTGCCTTCCATGCGGGTCGTGGCGGCTGTCGAGACCGAAGAAATTCGGTATGAACATTTGCTGGCTCCACCGGAGAAGAACGCTCAATCGTTGCGAAATACCGTGCCGCTCGCGCAAGGGAAGAAACGCGCCGCGGAACACGATACGATGGTTCTCGCCGATCAGCCTGCGGCCAAACAAGCGCTCCCGTTCGCCGGAAAAGTATACGAGATTGAGGACAATCCGACGATCGATATGGATATCGCGTCTCATCATGAAGAAGGGAGCAAGCCGGCGACGCCATTTCCAGCGCCCGGTCCGAAACGAGCTTCCGCTTCTCGGCGCGCTCCGCTCCCGGGGGCTCCGTGGTCCGTCGAACGTGCACGTCCCGTCAAATCGCCTCGTTCGTGGGAAGGGACGTTTTCGGAAGCCACGACCGCTCCTGTGGACGAACCGACGCGTAAATTCGTAAAACCCGATGCGGCGGCGTTTGTCGAAACGCCACCAATGCCGGTTATTCCTCCGGCCCCGATTCCCGCACCGCCGCCCATTCCCAAGGCTCCGCCCGTCGTGCATACGACTCCATCCACGGCTGAAGTGCCGGCGGTTCCCAAAGCGCCCGTCGAGCCGCCGAAAGAGTTGTGGGCGAAGACGGGCAATGAATTGCCCATCGTTACCGAAAAGGCCCCGCCGCCGCGCATGCCGGCCAAACCGGCCGTGAACAAAGCCATTTACGGAGGGTTTGGCCCGGCAAAAAAGAAGACATGAAGCGTATCGCCGGGCGAGACGTGCAACGATCGGACTTCATGCCGTCACATCGTGGCCGCGCGAGCGGCGAAAAGAATGATGTTGATTAGTGACAATGCAGCGATTGGCCCGCGCGTCTCGCCGGCGAGTCGGGTGGCCAGCAGACACCATTCAGGACGAAGGAAAACCCATCGAGCAGCAACACGGAATCGACATCGGAATTCTCGGCGTCGAAAACCATGAAATCGAACGTCATCGTGGTGCCCGGATCGACAGGAACATACTGATTGGGGAGTCTGGTTACTCGTTGCATGGGTGTGCCGGACAAACGGCTTGGTCCCTCCGGACACGCGCGTACGGGGCCGGGGTTGCATGCGAGAAAGTTTGTCAGGTTGGCGGATAATGGGTTTGCGAAGCCATCGTCCAGCGTATTTGCCGGCATACCGGGCAACAATCCCGTCGGCCGAGGCGCAACATAACCCAGGGCAAAATCATCCCCGGTGGCACAGGCGATTTGCGCGTTTTCTTCCGTGCCGAAGAGCGCCGCAAACGCCAGCCCGTAGGTGTTTGTCGGAACTCGGATGCGGATACGGAGATTGACGGAATCATGAGCTTGCGAAACGACCGGGCAATTGGCCGGATGGGGCAAGGTTCCTCCGTATTCCGAAAGAAGTGCTTCCGGCAAATTGGACGTCGAGGAAAAACTCGTTGAACCCCCATAACCGTGATGAACGGTGTCCCGCATCCTGCCCGTCGACAAACCTGCCCACGTTGCGCCCTTGAAGGGATGATTCAAGTCGCCGTAATGCTCCAAGACGGCCGTTTGCGCATTCTGCATTTCGTCCAATTCCGCGGCGTTCGGGACGCTCCCGTCCGCGTGCAGGAATTGCGCGTCGATGACGCCCCATTTTCGTACGGGCAACGGTGCATTTTCCGTGGTGAATCGGCATAAATCCAATGCTTTGACCAAGTCTTCGGGCGCGACATTCGCGAGCTTTTCACCGCTCGAGCATGTCGGAGGTTCCTGCGTATCCGAGGTTGTGGGATCGCAATCGTCGTCGATACCATTGTAAAGGATTTCCATCGCGCCCGGATTCACGAATTTGGGATTCACGTACAATCCCGGCATACCGTACTCCGCGCAATCTCCCGTGCAGATGGTCCAACCGTCACCGTCGAGATCCGTGTCATCATCAACGAGCCCGTTGCAATCATCATCGACTTGATTGTTGCAGATTTCCCATTGCGGCAGGACTTGACCCTGGCACGGCGTCCATTCCAGACCATTCGCTTTGCAGGTTTGTGTACCCGCAACACAACGCCCTACGCCCAGCGTTCCGGGTTCGCCCTGATAACACGATTGCGTCGTTCCCGGAGAGCATACGCATGGGTCTTTCGTGTCCACCTGCTCGCAACCGTCGGCAGGATTCGAATTGCAGTCGTAAAAATAAGGTTTACACGCGGTCATGGTGCAGATTCCCGCCATGCATGTTCGTTCGCTGTCGACCGTCGACGCACAGACCTGATTGCAGACACCGCAATGCGCATTGTCGGTGAGTGCGTCGCGACAAAAGCCATTGCAACACGAAAGTCCCGCAGCGCAAGGATCCACGTCGGAACACTCGGGAACGCAATGGTTACTTTTGCACTTCAAGCCATTGGTACATTGGGCGTCGTCGAGGCATTCGACGCAAACCCCAAGGCCCATTTCACAGACGGAGCCATTTGGGTTTCCGGCACATTCGGAATCCATGCTGCATTCGGGCTTGGGCGAACCACCCATACCACCACCGCCCGAATTGCCCCCGCCGGAACCTCCTGCGCCATTCCCACTCGAACTGGTCGAGCCGGTGGCGGAACTCGAGCTGGAGGAAGAAGACGCCTGAACGTCTCCACCCGCGCCCGCAGAACCACCGGAATTCGTTGGAGGAATCGGAGTGATGGGATCACAAGCGACAACGCCGAGGTATAGCAGGACGAACCCGAGCGAGCGCAAAGCAGTGGAAACCGACATGCGGTGAGGATTGTTCTATTTGGGCGACGATGTCAAGCGGGATTTGGATTCTCGCATAAGAGCAATGTCGTTCGCGTTGTCGTGAGCCAATCTTCCTCGGACTCATTCGCAGCGACAAACGTGTCCGGTGAAATACCGCAATCATTGGCCTTTGCGTTGCGCACCCTCCACCGCGCGACCGTCGGGTACGCAAACGAGTCGGTTTGTCCCGCAATGAAATGCTGCACCGTCGACTTCCCGTAGGTTTGTCGCCCAATGACCTTCGCTCGACCGTTGGCCTGCAATGCCGCAACGAATAACTCCGCCGCGGAAGCCGTGTTTTCATTCACCCAAACAACGATCGGCATGGTGTACGTCGCCGGAAGTGAAGCAGAACGAATGCTTCCGTCCCCGTCGGCATCTTCCATTCGAACAATTTCCGCGCCTTCCGGCAAAAACCGCGCCGCCCATTCGACGGCGCCGTCGAGATCGCCGCCCGGACAATCGCGCAAATCGAGAACCAGCGTTTCGGCGCCCAGGTCTTGCAGCGCTTTGCAAGCAACATGGAATTGCCGCGCCATATCCGTCGTAATGACGCCGATTTTTACCGCGCCAATACGTTCGTCCAGCATGGCCCATGAAATCGTCGCCCTTGCCGTTCGCCCGAGCATTTCATCGCCCAGTTTCGCGGCCGTACCGGCATCCACGGCTGCGGGAACGTGATGTGCGTACGTGTAAAACACATTCACGGCACTGGGCACCAAAACGGCCCCCAAGGCGTTATTTCCCGTATTGCCCATCGTCGGACACGTCAAATTGATGGCCGGCAAGCGATCGACGTAAACGATGGGATTACCCATGACGTATTTGCCGGGGCCTTTGATCGTCGGATGCGCCACGCCCGCTTCGTCTCCCGAGGTCATGGGAATCATCGAGCCGAGGTTCAGCGCATTCACGCCGGATACCTTGACGACCGGCGAGAAAGCAGCCGCTTGCGCGGCCATGGCGAAATTCGGATATGGTACGGGAACGACCGCCGGTCCCGCGGGCGTCAAACAAACGTCCGGAAAACCGATATTCATCCCTACGCCGCGATTCGTTGCCGGAAGCATGCGCCGCTCCTATCCCAGATGGACTTCCTTGCCATTGATCGAAACTTTTTCCTCCGTCAAAATCGACGCGCTCTTGGATTGCGAATGCATCGACCCTTCGACGACGGTATGGGTTTGGCCCGCTTGAACACTCATCAGCTCCTGCACTCGTTGGCGCAGATTCTTGAATGAATGGGCGACCTCGGAGGCGATCATGCGAATCTTTTGGGTCGTCACCGCAAAATCCAGCGCCCGTACTTCGACGCCTTGATCCGCGGTCAAACGTAACGTCCCGCCCGCCGAGATCTCCGCGTCCGCGGGAAATCGCATGACCGCGGGACCCGTTCCATGAATCACGCCGATGATCCAATGCCCGTCCGCATTGCCGATGACCAACACTTCGTCTCCGGTGCGCGGTTCATACGTATAGGCCAGCGCGAGCCGCGCGGTTTGTCGAGTCCCCGTCGGCAATTCGACTTCCGCCGTCAATGCCGCCGCCTGCATGACTTTCGCCGGGCCCAAATACATCGGGGTATCCGGTTTGTCTTCGATTCGTAATCGGGCCACGTTCGACATCGTCAGCGCTCCTGGTCAAACCCTTTTTTCTCGCGGTGGTGGACGATAACTTTCCGCTTCGAGGCGGTCGACGTCGGTCTTGCGCAAGCCGAAGAGATTGGCACCGACGAACAGTGCGCCCGCATCACGAGTATTGTGAAAGTTGGCGCGCGACAGATCCGCGTTCGAGAAATCCGCTTCGCGTACATCGGCGTGCGAAAAGTCGGCCCATTCGAGGCGTGCTCCGCCAAACCCGGCGTTTTTTGCTTTTGCGGTCATCCACAACGATTCACGCAAATTCGCCCCCCCGAAATTCGCCAAACTCGCCTCCGCGCCGGTCCAGGTCGAATAACGAAGCTGAGCGCGTAAAAACTTGGCGCCGTTGACGACGGCCGCTCCGAAAAATGCCCCCTTGGCCTGCAATCCCGTCAAATCCGCGGCATCGAGATTCGTTCGGGCAAACGACGCTTGCGTCGCCGTGGCATTCGTGAGTTTCGCGCCGGCTAAGTCAGCATCGGCAAAGTCGGCGTGCGTCAAGTCGCAACCGGTGAAGTCCATCCGCCGCAAATTCATCTTCTGAAATGAACAACGTTGCAATGACAAACCGGCCAATCGCAGTTTCGTCAAGTCTACGCCGGTGAAATCCACCGTTTTGAACGTCGTGCGTTCGACGCGCGCCCCTTCGATGCTCGACCCCTTCACGCTCGCGCCCCACAAGAAAGCATGGGAAAGAACGGCGTTATCGAGGGTCGCTTCCTCCAGGTTTGTCATGACTAAACGCGCCCCATCGAGGCGCGCACCCGAAAGGTCGGCACCTTTCAGTGTCGTCATTTCCAGGTCCTGACCCGACAAATCAACCAAAACGAGCTTGGCGCCCATGAAGAGCGTTCGCTTCAAGTTCGCTTTTGCAAACTGCGCTCCGGACAAATCACAGCCCGACAAGTCCGCCATCTCGAGGTTTGTCCCGATAAAGTTCGCTCCGCGCAAACACACGCTCCGCAACGAACCGAAAAACAAATCCTTGTACGAGAAATCGACCAGCTCGGCTTCGCCTCGGACCGCATCGAGCACGATGCCGCTGCCTCGATCGCGGTCGAGTTTGCTCAAAATGGCGCCGTCGAAACGACACTTCGCCAAACTCTTCGGCAAGGTCGCTCCACGCAGGTCCGCGTCGAGAAACAGCACCGTGTCGAATGTCGCGTTTGCGAAGTCCGCACGAATCGCAATGGCTTTCGTCACTATCGCCTGTTCGATTCGCGCGTGAGCAAACCGCGTATCCGTCAGGTTTGCCCCCGCGAGCATCGTGCGCACGAGAGTGGCCGCCTCGAAGTCCGCGCCTTCGAGTTCGGCGCCTTCGAGCACGCATTCGGTCATATCCGCGCCGTTCAACTTGGCCCCGCGCAAGTTTGCCCGGACGAACGAGGCGCCGTTCAGATCAGTGGCCGAAAGATCCGCTCCCTCGAGACGGGCCCGCAGAAGCTTCGCGCCGGCCAGTTTCGCGCCGCGAAGATTGGCTTTTCCGAGGTTTGCCCCGATCAGGTTTTCCCCCGAGAGGTCAATGCCTTCGAGGTTCGCGTTTTCAAACGCCTCACCTGCACGTAGGCGCGCAGCAAGCTCCGCAGGGGTCATGTTGCAGGCTCCAATGTCGAGCGTTTCAGGTTGGCGTCGAGGAAATTGGCGTCCTGACCGCGGGTCGCCGTGAAGTTTGTCTCGTACAGGTTCGCTCCGATGAACTTCATGCGCGTGGCCGTTGCCTGAGAAAAATCAGCTTGAAAGAGATTCGCTTTGGTCGCGTCGGCGTTTTCGAGTTTGGCTTTGTAAAACCGAGCCCGAGGCAGATTGGCGCAATGAAACGACGCGGAAATGCCGGAGATCTTTGTGAAGTGTGCATCCGGTAGGTCCGCGTGCGACAAGTCGGCGTCGTCCAAATCGGCCCCTTCGAAGATGGGCCGGTCACCTCGGGTATCGGCAAACGATGCTTTCGACGCGTGGGCTTTGCTGAAGCTCGCGCCGGCGATATACGCCCCGACAAACCGCGCCTTGTACCCGCGACATTGCGACAGTTGCGCAAAAGCGAGTGAAGCGAAATCGAAGCGGGCGTGCTCCATCTTCGCTTCCGTAAAGTCGGCATGGTCGAACGATGAGCGTTCGGCGCGTACATGTTCGAGGTTTGTCCTCGTGAACACCGCATAAGGACCAGCAGCCTGCTGGAGCGTTGCGCCTTCGAGGTCCGCATCTTCGAGAAACGTCATCTCCAGCGCGGCGTTCGAGAAATCGGCGCGTCGGGCGCGGGCGCGAGCGACGTTTGCGCGACGAAGATCCGCGGACACGAGTTTCGCTCCATCCAGGTTTGTCCTGAAGAGCACCGCATCCCGAAGGTTCGCACCAGAAAGATCGGCGCCCGAGAGATCGGCTCGCGTCAGGATCGCGCCTTCGAAGTTCGCGTTTCGCAAGTCCAAGCCCCGGAGATCGCGCCCCGTGAGGTCCTGTTCGGACAAATCACGCCCCGGTCCCGGCACATCGTTCGACACGGGCTCCGTGGGCGGGCGGTACGCCGGATCGAGCTGCTGCCAGCGCGGATCGTGCGGAATCGCCTCCAGCTCCACGAGTCGTTTTTCGAGTTTTTCCCGCTCGTCGGCAGGAACGTCTTTGTTCGCGAGGTCTTTTTTGATGCGCTCGATTTGTTCGAGTACGCCCCGCATTGTCTTGCGCAGGCCGAGCGGTGGATAGGCCCTCGGCTTGCGGACGACCATTTGCGGAGGTTTGTCGTCGATGGTTTGCGCCGTCTTTTGAATGTCCGGCTCGATATCGTTGTTATTCGCTTTGGCTTTTTCTCGCGCTTCGGCGATTTGTTTGCCGACGTCGGCGACGATGGCCTCGCCAAACTTGCCCAGCTTCTGATCGATACGCGCGGCAATGGGATCGAGGTCCGCTCGAAGAGGCGCAGGCTCACCGCGTCGTGCTGCTTCAGCCCGGGCAATCACGTCTTCGAAGTCGGCGGGCATGGCGTTCGCGAGACCCACCGGGTCCTTCTCGAAGGCCAGCAGAATGTCACGGTAATACGACTCCGGCTTGGGTTTGTCCGCGAGCATCTCGGACACGACGAGCAATGTGCGCACGTCTTCCAGGTCGTGCTCGCGCACGTCCGTCACTCCACGAAATGACAATTCGATCACATTGCGATCGAGGTCCGCCACGAGCGTATCGAGCGACATGGGGACTTCGCGAAACCGGCGCTGGTCATCGTGGACGAACGCGCGGACACGGACGCCCGGCAGGCGCGATTCGAGCGTGGGCACGGAGGCGTGAAGGTTTTGAAAGACAAGCTCTTCGTCACCGCGCAGATAACCGACGATTTGCTGGTCGGGCGGGGCGGCGCTGAAAAAAGACCAATCGAAGTCTTCCGCGTAAAACGGGGCGCGTCTTTCTTTCCAGGACTTTCCGTACGCTTTGCCGGTCTTGGCGGCTCGAGCGGGCCATGAGGACGCGACGGGACCGAATCCGGCGGGAGCCGGCCGATCCAAACGGCTCTTGATGGGCTCATGCGGGTATTCGATGTTCGGCAATTCGTCGCCGAGACCCTTGCCCGCCGGGTTGGCGGCAAATTCGGGCCCGCCAAACGCGTTTGTCCAGGTAATGGGCAATTTGGTAAAACCTGCCGGTGCGGACGGAGCGGCTCCCATGAGCTTGTCTTGCCAAACTCGACGGCCCACCACTCGCAAGGTCTTCGACCACGCTCCGACGGCGAATCGGACGAGGCATTCGGTCAGGGGAACCCCGCCGGCGACGTGGCAGTGGCCTTTGAAAAACACTTCGGCGTTGAGCTTGAAGTCGGCAAAGTCGCTGGGGAAAACGCAGGCTCCCTTTTGATCGTCGTCCCCTTCGGCGAACGTTTCGCCGGACAAAAATCGTTGATCGACCGGTTGCTCGACGACCGTGAGCGCGCCGGATGGATCGATGGCGTAGGTCGCGCGAACGACCAGCGTCATCTCGGGCTGGGGAGGGCGCCGAGAAGTGAGTTTGGTGCCGACGATGAACGGGGTCAGGTTTTTCTTGAGCATGATCCGTTTGGCCTCGAATCCGCCGTCAAACCCCGATGTTCACTTGAACCGCCGTCAGGTTTTGCTGAATGGCCGTTACGCGATAATTCATGGTGACGTTCGTCTGATTGATGTGGATGTGCGTCACCTCGGGCGTGACCTCTTTCTTTTCCGGAATGTTGATCTCGTCGGTATCACCGACGACGATGCTGCGCTTGAAACCGACGAATACCTCCATGATCGTGCCGATCTCGACGGATAGTTTTTGCACGGTGAGCGCCAATTCGGCGATTTGCTTATAAAGATCCAACGTGGCTTTGCTATGGCCGATGGAGATTTCCAACGCTGCGCCGATGAGGTTTGTCTCGATGTTCAGGGGCGCGAGCGTCGTCGACATCATGGTGGCGGCCGTGGTTGTCTCGGTAATGTTTCCCGCGGTCGTCGTGCTGGCAATGACTCCCGCGGTCGTCGTTTCGTTGATGACGCCCGCTTTGGTCGAATCATGAATGATGCCCGTCACGTCGGTGACCGGATTGGTGGCGTGAGCGTATGTTTCTTCCGTGATCGTGGGAATGCGCCACGCGGAGCTGCCGGTATAGCTTTCGATTGATTTCGCCCACGTTTTTTCAATGATCGCGGGATTGCCCAAAGGTTTGCTCTTCGCGTCGTCCCATTCCTTTGGATTTTCGGATCCCGTCGTGGATTCTTTATGATCGCCGTACCAGTGTTCGTAAAAATCGCCGGCAAAGTCGCTCGTTTGATTGAAATTGTTGGTCGTGTTTTCCAGGTGCCAGGTGCCCAGGCCGCCTTTTTGACCGAACGTACCGGGACGGAATTCGAGGCGCACGCTTGCGCCGGGCATGGAAGCGGGACCCAAATCTTGAATATGGCCGCCGGATAGGTCCCAACCTCCGCCGCCCTCCGGGTCATCCTGCCGATGCATGACGACCATTTTGTAATTCCCCCGGATGACTTCCACCTTGTCGCCGTAAGTCGTCGAAACGCGATTGCCGTCCGAATGGTCCCACCAGCCGCCACGCGAAAGCAATGCCGCGCTTTGTTCGAGTCGCTCGGCTACCGTGTGTTTCGTCCCGTCTTCATCATATTTCGTGCGTTGGTCGGCGAGAAAAACCCCACGCTCCTTGTTGCCGTCGACGCCCTTGATACCGACATCCGTGATGTTATCGACTTCCGCTCCAAATGGCAGCGTCGGAGGCCCGCCTTGCGATGTCGAGACGACCTTCGCAAGCTCGGCCAATTCATACGAACGTTGCACGGCGCCACCCGCGCTCGCTGCGTTTTGATGAAATGCTCCCATCCGCAAGAACGAGGTCATGGGTTCATCGCGACGATCCAATTCTTCAGCCGGCACGTCCGGGCCTTTTTCCCGTCCCACGGGATCATTGGCAAAATCCGGCACGGAAATCAATAAATATTTACCCGCCGCCGTAATCTCGTCCGCCATGATGACTGCTCCTCGTCTGATTTCTTCGTTGGAGTACCAATGAATCGTCGAATCGTCTCACTTCACGCGCGTAACATACGCTCACATGCCCGCCGCAATTCTTCGAGTTTGTCCGGGGTCATCTGCAATGTCAATGTTTTTTCCTCCGTACCTTGCCCGTAAGCAAACGTGACCCAGGCAATACGTCCACCCCCCGTTTGTCCCCGGCTCGAGGCCAGGACCGAATCGAGTCGCCATTCCACGGAACGTAATGAATATCCATGATCGGCAATGGTTTCACGAAGTGCGACGGCACCGAGGGATTTACGCGCCGAATCATAACGCGATAACAAAAGCGGAGCGACGATCGCCGCTTCCGGGGACGACGGTCCGCCGCACAATTCGACGATATCTTCTCCAAAACGCGCGGTATCGAGCCCGCGCGCGACCGCTTCCCGCACCAAAAATCGACTTGCCTTGAGCGCTCGCGCGAGCACGTTCGGGTGTACGTCATGAGCGCGCGTGAACATGTCCAGCGTCGATTCAATCGAATCGGGCACCGGTTCCGGCAACGCCGGGCCCAATGCATCCCAAAATCGCCCGCGTGCGGATTCGGGCAAACTCGCCACGAGGCGCAAATCCGAGACGATCGCTTCCGGTGCCATTTCACCGTCGAGGCAACGCAAAGGCACCATCACGCGTCCTTCATTTCAATGAGAATTCCCGTGGCGGTCTTGATACGATGCGCGGGCGCGCAATTTTGCGCGACCGGCGATGGGGTGAGCGGGTTTGGCGCGGTATGCAAGATGATGGGCCGATCCGGATCGCCGTCGATGAACCCGATCAGCACTTCCGTTCCCGGCTTGAGCGGAAAATGATGCCCGTAATTCGCTCCCGCGTGCGGCTGCGCCATGCGAATTCGTCGCGATACGAGCTGCCGATCGCCCGTTTGCGACGTATCGAAGAGAAACCTCACGAGGTAACGACCTTGATCGTCGAGGCGCGCAAAAAGACTCTCCGTGCCTTCGATTTCATGCGCCACGATTCCATTGACCACTCCGTGAATGCGCGGTTTTGGCGTGATCCGTGGCGGTCGATACGTGATCGCTTTTTCCAGCGCATGAAATGTATTCGTATAAGGTATTTCTTGTTTGCCGCCGAAAATCGTCACCGGAAAACGCCCGGAGTGCTGGACATCGGTGATTAAAAATTCCGTATCGCCCAACCTGGGGTGTCCTTCGAGCGTAAAACAACCCGACGATGCAATCCACGCCAAATCACTCTCCAGCGTGAAAACACGGTGCCCGGATTCCGTCTCTTCGGCGCGAATCCGCGCCAACTGCGTCGCTTCCTCGGGGGTTTTACAATGCGCACCATATTCCACGAACCCTCCGC
Source organism: uncultured Polyangium sp. (assembly GCA_964435055.1). Classification (GTDB taxonomy): domain Bacteria; phylum Myxococcota_A; class Polyangia; order Polyangiales; family Polyangiaceae; genus Polyangium. Next base: position 12,699 of record CAYSYX010000171.1, read on the forward strand.
CGAACCCCGACGGCGCGTCCACGCTGCCCGTCGGATCGACCAGCGGAAGCCGATAGTTGTAATCGTGAACCACGTGCGTTTTCGGAATGACCCGGGTCGTGCTCTCGACACGGTAAATATCGCGTTTGTCCCCCCGACCTCGGAACGGGATGTTCTCGTGCCCCACGAGCGGCCGGAAACCATCATTGCGATCGGTGAACACCATCTTGTCGACGCCGGCGTCGTGTTCGAAGAAAAACGTTATGCCTTCGTGCTCGGCGAGGCGCGAAATAAATGCCAAATCCGATTCTTGATATTGCACGACGAATTCGCGCGGTAGGTACGTGTTCGACAAACGAAATTCGACGTCGTCCGTTCCAAGACCAACCAATTCGAGCTTCTTCTTGATGATGTCCGGCGTGGACAGATCCATGAAAATTTCTTGCGTGCGCACGAGCGTGAGGCGATGCGCACGCGGGACGAGCCGCAAACGATAAGAACGCGTGTCGGGTTGCGTATCGAGATAATCGTCGATCGCGGCGATCATGCCATGCAAACGGCGCACGTCCTGTTGGTCCACTTGAAAGACGAGCGTCGCCGTTGCTCCTTCCACGGCTGACAAGTCGAGGCCTTCGGGCGCTGTGGTGACGACGCCGATGGCTATCTCGAATAGCCGGCCCAATCGCTCGTTACCGGCAATTTCGTAGATTTGCACGTCATCGCAAGAGAAGTCGTCGGATTCGAGGCGCACGTGGACGAGATCGTCGGGCATGACCTCAGGCGACCAAATATGGCTGGAACTGTCAAGGAGAATTTGTCTGGGCAAATCAGGCTTTCAGCATGGCCTGAATGACCTGCGGACTCTGATTGCTGATGTGGTCGTGGGACAACCCCATCGCTTGAAGCACCGTCGCGTGAATATCCGCAGGACGCATGGGCGCTCCGCCATCTTCCGCCGCGCCCGTCGCCAGGTTGATCGTGCGCGAAGTATAATCGTCCGCCCCGGTTGCACCAATGACTTGATTGCCTTTGATGCCCATACCGGCGACGAGACACGCATTGGCGAGGTGGTGATCTCGGCCGCCACGCACGTTGATATCGGGGGACCGCGCGAATTCCGAGAAACACACGAGCACCGTGCGATCCCAATACGGCTGGCCGTTCGGATCCATTTTCGCTTTGAGGAACGAAATCAAATCCGAAAGCGCATCGAAGCCGGCAATGAGTTTCGGCGCGTGCACCGATTCCCAATCGTCGTCGTGCGTATCGAGACCACTGGCGACTTGAATCGACACGGCTTGGCTGATGTTTTGCGTCAGCGCTTGCGCGGCAATGGCGGCTTGGCCTTTGGGGCCGGCCAAATCCGTCGAAGGTGACGCCGCATTGATTCCGAATGCCGCGTAGAGCTCCTGAATGGCCGGGTCGCTCGGGTTTGTCTTGAAATCGAAGTTTTGCCAGAGCGTCCCTTCCGAGAGGATTTCGGCATTGGCCATGGCCGCTCGGTACGATTCGACAAGGCCCGTCGTCCCGATTTGATCATGAATGCAATGGTTTTGCGTGGCATACGCCGTCAATGCCGCTTTGGTGGCGTCATTGGGTTCGTTGCCGGCGACCAAAGGCTTCAGGATCGCGGACAAATCCGACGATGAACGAATCATCAGCCCGGACGAACGCGGATCGAGTCCTTCATTGTAGGTTTCGACGCCGCCGATGACCAGGTTTGGAATGACCGACGCCGCCGGTTCGTCGTGCACGACCCACGTGGGCAATGCACTACCCGATGCCGCCAAACCGCGTGGGAATTTGCCGGTCAAGAAATATCGCCGCCCGACTTCGTGCGTGAGCGTCGACATTTCAATGCCGCGAAGCACACACAAATCTTTGAAGTGCGTCTTGGCGATTTTCCCAATGGCCGGGCCGAACGTGATATTCGACCCTGCCGGCTTGATCAGACCGGTTCCGGCGCAAGTCATCATTGCGCTTTCCACGGCCGGCACCGCGTCGCAGACGCGATCGTAACCCGTTTGGATCTTCTTCGCGTTCGTATTGTATTTGGTATTGTCGCGCGGATCGAGCGTCAGCAGGGTATCCCATCCGCCGCTGAAGTAGGCGAAAATCAGCAATGGCCGTTTGGCCAGCGTCGCCGCGTCCGCATGAGCGTTCGTCGGCAATACCAGATCACGCATGAGCCACGCTCCGGCCGATAAGCCCAGCGTGGAGAGCATTCGGCGCCGCGTCAGCAAAGTTGGTTTCGACACGTCGTCCTCCCTCTCAATCGATGTGAAATGCAGGGTCCTGGAACAATGCGACACATACCGCGTGCCACCCTTGAGCGTCGGCGTTTCCCGCCGGATCCTTCGGGTTTTTCGCAGCCTCCGCTCGGACGGTTTCCAGCGCCCCGAGCATGGGATCTCCCGCCGCAACTCGCAATCCCAAGAAACGCAACACGAGGTATTGCATATTTTCCTGGTTTGTCGTGGCTGTTGCAGTCCCGTCCACTTTGGTTTTTCGCCATAACGTCGAAGGTTCGCCCGCCGCCCGCGCCAAGTCCGCTTTCATGATTTTGCCGCACACGTCGAGCGCCATATCGCGGGCAAACTTGGCATACAGAGGACTGGGATCCGGGTTTTCCGACGTAACGGTCACATAATCGGGACGCCCAAGCGAAGCGCCATATCCTTCGCTTGCATATCCGTCAAATGTCGTCGCGCCTTTTTTGACCGTCCACGTAATCTGATTGCCGTTTTCGTCTTTTCCGGCGACCACCGGCACGGATGCACCGACCTCGTCGACCGTCATTCGCCGAATTCCACCGCCGGGAATCGGTGAACCATCCACCGCGGGCACGGTGCCTTTCGATTCGACGCTCGTGTCCAGCGCGTCGCTCGAACCACAACCCACGAGCAAGCTCAGGGCCGGGATGAGAAATAGGTTTTTCATGGCATCCTCCTGAACACGGAAAGCTGCACGATGCGCTTGGCCAAGCGCGGCAGGTTGTCATCCGCTTGGAATTCTTTGGCGAGTTCATCGAGGAGCGGAATTTCATTGTCCTCGCTGGCGGGATCGAGGTTCATTTCTCGACGCACCAAGAAGGCGAAAAGATGAGCCACCGTCGAGCGGGCAAACGACCCGTCGTCGATGACTTGTTGGGCCAAGACGGCCGGACCCGCATCGAAGTTTTTCTCGATTTCGGGATGCGCGTCGGCGAATTCCAATGGCAAAAGACGCCACGCCGGGATCATTTTGGTCGCATCCATCGGATCCGGCGCTTCGCCTTTGGCATAGAATCGGCTGCAGACGCTGGACGAACCCGGCATCACCTGGGCGTTGCAATCGGCTTGCGAATAAACGATTTTGTCGAAATCGGTCAGCAAACCGCTTCCTGCTTCCGCGACGGGCGCGAAATGAGCCGCCAACGGTTCGAGCACGCGGTGACAATCACGGCAATAACATCGTTGCGTGACATCGGCCGCGTCGTCCGTGCAACCCGCTCGATCCGGCGTCGAAGGGGCGACGAAGTATTGATTCAGAAATGCGATGCGGAATCGATTCGCCCGTCCACGATTTGTCTGGAAACGCAACGTGAACGCAGGCAGGGTCAAAATACCCGAATGCGGGGCTTCGCGATCGACCGCGACCCACGTTTCGTCATTCCAATCCGGCGTTTTCCCGGTCGGTGCGTCACCCGTGTGCCATTCGTTGTACGGGCGCGCGTACGATACGGCTGCCGTCAGGTTTTTCTTCCAAAACTGAAGGCGTCCATTCGTATACATCTTTTTCGTCGTGAGCACGCTCGAATACGGTTCGATGCCCATGGCGTGATCATCGACCGTTCGCAAGAGCTGCTCGCGCAAATCCGCCCAGACCAGCGGCTCGAGTGTGGTTTTCATGCAATACGAAAGCGCGGGACCACAACCGCACGATTGCACGCCTTGCGCGGACAAATCGCTGCATGCGTACGTGCCGGGGTTCGTCCCGGCCGTTTTTTCGTACGTCGCCACCGTTTGCGCGTCGAATGCACAAACTTTGATCGCGTTCGCCGGGTCCCAATACGGTTTTACGTTGACCCACCCTTCGAGACAAACGTCGACACCGCTCGCATCCTTTCCGATATTCGTGCATTTCGGCACGCCATTGGCATAACCGAGCGAGGCATCGCTTTGAGGTAAGTCCTGACAAACGTGCGTGCCATTGCCGCCGCGATAGACCTTGCGCCGGCTCGTCGAATCGACGTGCCAAACTTTGGTCGCCGAACCCGCCGTCTCCGCGGTCACTTCCTTGATCGTCATCCCGGTCGTGCGCAACGTGACGCCCGAGGGATTCGTATGCAAAAGCGATTCGTGAAAGCGCCGCATTTGCATGCGGAATTCATCGCTCGCCACATACGCATCAATCATCGAATCGGGGACCTCTTGAAGCCCTTCGACGCCCGCATATTCCTCGTATTCGGGAACATGTCCGCGAAGAACCAACGACAATCGCCGCAACTGCCGCTCGATCGGGGCAGGGCGGTGGAGAAGACAGGCATTTTCGTCGGCCGCAAGGGCCTCCGACGATGCCGCCGGCGATGAGAGCATCATCGCGAGGACAGAAGTCGTAAGGAGTTGTTTTCTTGTTTGGCTCATCGGTTTCTTCCGCTCGCCTCCCAGCGTAAGAG
>CAYSYX010000172.1:0-17317 GCA_964435055.1 uncultured Polyangium sp.
GACTTGAAGAGCCGCACCAGGTTTGCCCAGCTCACCCCGGACGAACACATTTATGCCGTGGGCGAGCTCGATCGAGCGCATGATCCGGAAGGGGCGGGAGCTTCGGGTGGGTATCGTTCGTCTCGTGATGCTTTCGTTTTGCGTCCGAGGGCCGGTGAATCCATGTTGCTGTCCTCCGAGCCCATGGGGAAGCGTTATCGGGCGCGAGCGGAGTTTTACGCGTCGACCATGGCGTGGTTTGTCGGGGCCTGCATCGTGTTTCATCTGGCGGTGATGAATTATCATCTCCGTCAGTTGACCGGTGAAACGATGATCGCCACCATTACCAAGCTCGACCATTACACGACGACCGACGATGAAGGCGACTCGACCGACCATTATCGCGTGATCGCGAAGTTACCTTCGGGAAAAGAGGTCAGGGATCACGTCGATTTTTCGGATTTCATGGCTTTGAAGCAGGGGCAACAGGTGCCTTTCGTCTGTGTCGCCGGAGGTTCGTCCAGTTCGTCGACCATCGGTCCGGACTTGACGGCGCACTTCTCGGCGCTGGGGGTTGTGCCGCTTGCGTGGGTGGTTTGGGCTGTTTTTCGAGGTTCCGAGCGCGATCGAAAACCTTGGTATGAAAGCAAAGTGGTCGATTCCGACAGTGGAAAGCTGGAAGAATCGCTGATGCGCGATCGTCGAGTGGCCGCCAAGGCGTCGGGAGGCGAGGCTTCATGAAAAGCGGACGAGGACATTTTGTAGGGTCGTCCAGCAATTTCGTCTTTCCTTGTTCCCGTGACTTCACGTAAGCTCCAGCGTCGTGACCGAACTGACGCGCCACCTTCGCGATTACCCATACGAACTTTTTCCGCGATTCGTTCAGCAACCTTTGCGGATCGATGTTTGTGGGCCTGATGGGCGTCGTGACGGCGACCAAGCCCTCGATCATTCCTATCGCACTCGTGGCGAGCGCGGGGCGACTTTGCGGGCCCTCGATCGCGTCGCGTGGGTTCGATTGGATCTCGATGGAAATAGGCACGTCGCCACCATTTCACGAATATACGGCGAACTCGAGGACGCGGAACCTTGTTATTATTTGCCGTGGATTCAGAATCGCACGCTCGGCATGAAACTCAAACCCAGTAGAAAGATAGAGGAAGATGCGCGTTTTGACGCATATCCCGACCGTCCTGGTGTCGACGCCGATGCCGTCGCTCGTGCAACCGCGCAACGAGATATGTTGCGGGGAATTGACAACGTCGAGCGGCGTACGCCCAGGTTATTTTTTACGGCAATGCTGACGGGATGTAGCGTGCATATCGACGGTGATGCGGCACAACCGAATGTTTTTCACGGCAATGCGACGCGGCTCGGGAATCCCGCTGGAAGAAAGTCCACCGCGCTCATGAGGACGCGGAAACACTTCGGCCGTCGAATGGAGGAAACCGACGCCGTATTGCGCCACGAATATCAAAGCATTCGTTGGGACAATCGGGACGGGAGTTGCGTGAGCGTACTGGATTATGATTTTCGAATGTGGGGGAACGGTGCACTTGCCCAAAAGTGGCAGCACGGTGCAGATCTCCTTACCGACGAACTCCGCGACGCCGGAGCGAGAATCAATGATATGCGTGCGGTGGTGTTTGGCGCGGCGAATCTGGACGGCGCCTGGACGTTCTACGGACAACGCATTTATCGATATCGTATCGGTCAAGACCCCATGGCGTTTCTCGGTTACCCACCGCAGCGAATTTGGCCCGGCCACGGCCATATCCAAATCTGAATTTTCCACGATTTCAACGATTCGTAACACCAGGTAAAACCCATGTCCCTTCTCGAACTCACGATCACCGGCGGTCCAGCGCTTCGCGTTCACCATTTCTCCATTCAAGAAAACATGAGCGACATGTTCGAGGTGGCGCTCGTCGCGCACCTCGACGACCCCACCGTGGACCTCGAAGCCCTCGTCGGACAACCTGCAACATTTCGGATTGTAGCGGGGACCATGTACTTGCCAAACTTGGGCACACGCACGTGGAAAGGCATCGTGCGGTTTGTCGAGCAAACCCATGCCCAAGGAAAACTATCCGGTTTGTCGACGTATTACATCCAAATCGTGCCCGACCTTTACAAGCTCACGCAACGCACGAATCATCGAATCTTTCAACATCTGTCGATTCCCGACATCGTCAAAAAAATCTTCTCCGAATGGGGAATTACCGCGTCGTGGGAGATCAATCCGGCCGCATCTCCGCCGCTCGAATTCAAAGTGCAATACGGCGAAAGCGATTATCGCTTCGTGTGTCGCCTTTTGGAGGAAGCCGGCATTTCCTTCATTTATCGCGATACCGGGGGAAGCGGCGGCGTTTTGACCCTGAGCGAGCACTTGTACAGTGCTCAGCCGCGCCCGGCGTTGCCGTTCGTGGACAATCCCAACGAAGCGGCGCAAAAAGAATACGTATCGCAAATGCGCTTGGGGCACGAGATTCGCCCGGGAGCGCACACCATTCGCGATTATGATTTCCGCAATCCTTCCTTTCGCCTCGTGGGAGAAGCTCCATCGATCGCTCCGCGGGAAGCGCAATACGAACTTTACGATTACAGCCCCGGAGCTTTTTTGGTCGAAGGTGCTCGAGGCGGCGGGACGCCGGTTGCCGATGACAAGGGTATTGCTCGGCATGATGCCCCGTATGGAACGGGTTTGGCGACGCGGAGGCTCGAATCGATCCGTTCCGACAAACGCCGCGTGGTTTTTGCGACAAATGCTGTGGATTTATCGCCCGGTGTCTTGTTCACCGTGGAAGATCATCCGAATCCCGTGTTGGGTTCACCGACGTGCATTTTGTGCACGGCGTTTACGCTCGACGGCTCGCCCGACGATGAATGGGTGCTGGCCGGACATGGCGTTATCCTGGAATCGGGAGCCACGTATCGTTCGCCGATCAAGACGCCCAAACCTCGCATCTTTGGGGTGCAGAGCGCTACTGTGGCAGGACCTCTGGGACAGGAGATTTACACCGACGAGTTTGGCCGGGTACGTGTTCAATTCCCGTGGGATCGGGACGGGAGAAGCGACGAAAACAGTTCGTGCTGGATGCGTGTGAGCCAAGGTTGGGCGGGCGTGGGTTATGGCATGATGATGATTCCCCGCGTGGGCCAAGAAGTGCTCGTCACGTTTTTGGATGGCGATCCCGATCGGCCGATTGTCACCGGGCGCGTCTTCAATGCGACGGAAGTCGTTCCGTACAAATTGCCGGACGACAAGACCGTGAGCACGTGGAAGAGTCATTCGTCGCCGTCGACGGGTGGATACAACGAAATCAAATTCGATGATCGCGCGGGCGGTGAGATCGTGTATGTACAGGCCGAACGCGATTTACACAAGCTCGTCAAGAATGACGAAGTGGAACGGACGACGGGAAACAAATCGACGACCGTCGTTGGAACTTTGGATCACGTGGTCAAAGGCGTGCGGAAGCAGCTGATCGAATCGGACGACCATTTGCATGTCAAATTGAACCAGAAAAACCAAGTCGACGGTTCATTGTCGATGACGGTCACCCTGGGGAAACAGGAAAAAGTCGGCCAGGATTACGCGGTCGAAGCGGGGGCGGAGATTCACGTCAAGGCCGGGACGAAATTGGTGCTCGAAGCGGGGACGCAATTGACGATCAAGGGTCCCGGCGGGTTCATTGATATCCATTCGGGCGGCATTGATATCGTCGGCATATTGGTCAACGTGAACAGCGGTGGTTTTGCCGCAATGGGCAAAGGCTCGCAGCCGGAAGCACCGACGGACGCGACGGAAGCTCAACCCAAAGATTCGCTTGTCGGGTAAAACGAGGCGCGTATGGACATTCGCAAATCGCAAATGGAAGCGTTGCAAGACGCGGCCGACAAGCAATTCGTTCACCGCGTCATGGAGTATCTGCGGGAGCATGAACCGGGCGAAGTCGCGGCGTTGACGGATGCGGTCTTGGAAGAACGGGTCCGATTCGCGATGGGTCGTGCGCATGCGTATGGTTTTACGTGGCAATCGGCGATTGTGGGATTCGTGGCGATGATGTTTCAGGTGGGGCCGGATTTCGAGCGGCACCCCGCATTTGCCAAGGCGCTCGAGATCCAGCGAAATAGCGGCGAAACGAATGAAGACGACCGCATGGTTTTGATTTTTGAACACGTGACGGATGAAGAATGGGACGACGCGCAAGCGAAGTCCGACGCCACGTGTTGGCCTGATCGTATGCGGTGGCGACCATGACGAGCTATTTCACGAATACCGATCCGAATGCGCAAGCGGCGACGAAAACACGCCGCGCCACCGCGTTGACCGCTTTTGAAACGTTCGCGAAAGCTGAATTCCCGCAAGCTGCTGCGCCGCAGGCTGTTACCGTTTCCTGTTTCGGATCGGACAGTGACGAAATGCAGATTGCGCAGGACATTTTTTCGAGTCCCACGGTGGCGACGACGGACAGCGAAACCCTGGGGGATCTCGGGGGAATTTACACGCTGCAAAAGATTCTCGCCGAGCAAGGGCGCGTGTACGACGACTCGAAATTGCATTTATTTGCCGGCGCAAATACGTTCAATCAGGTCTATATCGAAGGGCCTTTGTCCAATCCCACGTCCGCGATCGTGTTGGAAAACAAGGGAGGCACGTCCCAGCTCGGCTCGCGTACCGACAAGGTGACCAATACCATCGTGACCCAGGGGACCGCAGCCTATTTCGATGTGGAAGTGCGGCTCATGATGAATGCGAAAGGCCACAACCAAAAAAACATGGTCGGCCAAGCGTTGCAAATGCTTCGGACCAAGAGCCCGTCGAAAATCGCGTATACAGTCGTGCGGACACAATACAAGCGATGGGGCTTCAAGACGCCGCCGAAGAGTAAGACGAAGAAAAAGCGCGCACCCCGGGTCGTCCAGAAAAAACTGGAGATCTACAATCCGGTCGTCGAACACACGCTCATCTTGTGAATGAACCCTCTGTCTTTCGAGGAGCCGTCGATTGAGGAATTATCCGCATCAACCATCGGAGTCGAATTGGACGCAGCAGTACGGGGCGGCGAGTACCTGCTTGTTGCCGCGGGCCGAAGTGACGGATGAAGCCATTGCCGCGGCGACGAATCGGTCATTTTTGCGCGTCAATGCGACGACGGCCCTTTCCTCTGCGCAGCTCGCTTACGGGCTCGAAGAAAATACGCAAACTGTCCAGGGGTTTTTCCGGGAAGCGCTGTTTTTTTACGAATCGATGGAGCGTCATGGGGTGCCGATGTCCATCGTCGATATTTCTTATGCATTGTCCACAGCGCTCATTCTGGGAGACGATGCTCGTGCCAAACGGCTGAGCAATCTTCCGCGCCATCGGTATACTCATCCCGAAGTCATGGCTGCGGAAATCATGTATTCGTTGCTCGAAGCGGAAATGGCCCTCGTGCGCGGAGACCGTGAAGCCGCACGGAAATTGAGCGAATCGGTGAACGCCGCATTGCAAGACAAACGCACGTTGCCGGGAACCGTTCGCGAAGTCAAACCCATGTCGGCTCTTTTGCGCGCGTGCCTCGACGCCGATGAATCGGCGTGGGCGGATGCGCTGAAATTGCGGAATATCGCCTTCGGCCGCAAATTCAAGCAACCCGAATTGCAAAATGATGCTTTCGGCGCGTTCGATCTTCACGCCTTGGGTGTCTCGCGGCTCGCGCGACGCGCGGGAATCGAAACTCGTATTGAATCGGTGTATTTCCCTCTGGAACTTCTGGAAACCGGGTGACGTCATGGGGTACTTACTCGAGTTTTACACGATGAACTGGGATGAACTGACCGAGGTGATCGGATCTGGAAACACCGAGGTGTACGAATCCATCGTGGCGCAGGAAGGAAACCTCTTCGTCACGCCGCCGGTTGCGGAAATCGATTGGAAAGGCGCATTGCGACGATTGCTGCTCGAGACGCGCGGCAAAATCGTCAAAGCGCGTGATGTTCGTCAAAAACGCGTCGAATGGGTGGGCGACGACGAAAGCCTGGCCCTCGCGGCGCTCGTGCGGGCGCGGGGAGTTCGTCTCGGTGAATTGTCGACGACATCGCGAGGGAGTAAGAAATTCCGAGCTGTGTTACGGAGTGACGCAGCCAAACCGCTGCTCAATCCGGAAGTTCGTTTGGACAATCTCTTGCATCGGCCTTTGTTTGGCCTGGGGCGCAAAGGTTATCCCGCTTGGGGAGGCCTCGACAAAGACGAAATTCTTCGCGCCGTGGGCGATCGGACGCTCGATGATTTCCCGCCGATTGAAGATTACGACGCCGAACAATGGTTGTATGCGCTCGCCGCGCTGCTCATTGATGCGAAACTGATGGATAAGGACCTCGTCACGCTGTACCTCTGAAGGGAAAACCTCATGCCGCCTGCCGCTCGCATCACCGATATGCATGTTTGTCCCAAGTTCGAGGGACCGAAACCCCACGTGGGAGGGCCGATTGTTACCGGAGCGGTCACCGTTTCGATTGGGTACCTCAAGGCTGCGCGGGTTACCGACAAAGCTGTTTGTGTCGGGCCTCCGGATGCGGTGGTCAAGGGATCGCCGACGGTATTCATCGAGGGTATGCCTGCGGCGCGTATGGGCGATATGACGGCGCATCAAGGCGTGATCGTGACGGGCTTTCCGACCGTGAACATTGGTATGACGGGACAAATGATGACGTTGATCGCGGCGGCCAAGTCCGGGGCGGCATTTTGCGAGGAATGTTCGGCGGGCGAATTGTCGGACGTCACGGAAGGGCCATGAACGAGAATCGATCCCTGCGGGCGTGTTTGCTGGCGATCGCCGGCCGCGAAACGGGCAAACGAGTTTGGCTCGACCCAACCTCACCGCTACGTGTCGGGCATAGTTCGAACGCCACGTGGATCATTCCGGATGATTCATTGGCCCCGGTGCACTTCGAAGTTTCGTGGAACGGCGAGTCGTGCACCTTGTCGCGGCTCACGAGAATGCCGTGCCTCGTTAATGGTCAACCCATGGAAGAAAGTGTCCCGGCGACAAACGGCACCGTCGTTACTGCCGGACAAATGACGTTTCTTTTGCGCGTCGTTTCTTCCGATTTGCGGGCCTTCGTGCCGCCTGCGCCGCCGAACGTTCGTGATGTCACGGCCGAGCTTTTGGCTTCGCGTCGCGAGGTTTTCGAGACCTTGCGCCAAACGCCGCGCTTATTCGCCATTCTCGATGCGGCACGCGACAGACGCATTTTGCCTTTGCTGAATGCGTCCGTGGAAAAACATGAATCGCTCTTCGAGGGGCCCAAAGCTCGACATTTGGCCGCGGTGGCCCCGCATCTCGTGGAATTCACCGCTCCATCGGAATTGCTCGAGGTTCTGATTCAGGACGGCTGGGGCGAAAGCTGGGGCGTGTTTCTCGTCGGGCTTCGACCGTTCAAAGAAGTCCGTCGCCGATTGCGTCGCTTTTTGATGGTCACCGATCAGGACAGCGGCAAGAAGCTCTATTTTCGATATTACGATCCGCGCGTCTTGCGCACGTTCTGGCCCACGTGTTCGCCGCGGCAACGGAGCGAAATGCTGGGCACCGAAATCGAATCGTTCCAGCTCGAAGGGCCCGACGACGAATTGATTCGCTTCGATGCGTGACGCTAAAATCGTTGCGTGTTTGTCATGACTTTGCCCAGCGCCAAGCATCGCAAGACGAACAGCCCCGTATTGCGTTCGTCCGGGTTGAACTGAATCTCCGCGATCATGCGGCAGCGAAAACGGACGCTCATGGGCAGAAAGAGCGCCGCTTCGGCGGGAAGGTACACCACGAGCTTTTCGGTGGATTCCGAACTGACAAACTGAGCGCGCAGATGTTCTCCCCCGAGAACCAGTGACTTCTGGTAAAGACGTTTTTCCAGCAAGGATCGCGCGGTGAGGGCATCGAGTTCGTCCGGACGCGCGATGTGTTTTCCGGCGACGAGCGCGCGACGCAAGGCTTCGTCCACTTGTCGCAACAGCGGCAGCACATAATTCGTGTCGGTCGATTCCAACAAACGTTTTGCTTCGGTGACGAGCGATTGCGTTGGTTCGTCTTGTTGAACCGACGCGGGCAACATCGCCAATCGGGCGCGCATGGCTTCGATTTCGTCGAAGAGAACTTCCAATTCTCCTTTGAATACTTCCAGCGGCGGGGCAAACCGTCCGGGTTTGGCGGCGGCCGTTTCGAGCGTCGTCAAGGCTTTTTCGCGGCTCGACGTTGCGGCCTGCTGCAAAATCGCCGACGCTCGGGTTTGTTGCAAGATCTCCGAGGGATCATTCGATAACATCGGATCATCCGCATCGGTGTCGATGGGGCGCTCCTCGATGGCATCCATGATCGATTGCCACGTGGATTTTCGTTCGATACGGGTCATCGCCGGGCGATGGAGATACAGCAGGATGACGGGATCGGTGCGAACTTCGGCGGAAACGAGCGGTGATTGAAATAACTTCGGCTGCTCGACGACCGGCGTATTCGTATTCGGGGGAATGAAAGCTCCCGCGACGAAGGTTTCGCCAATGGTTTTTCCCGGACTAACGGGTGTCGGCTGGGCATGGTAATGAGCATCGGGCGCCGGTTGTTGAACGAGCGAAGGCACGACCGGGAGCGAAGGTGTCGGGGGGGCCGGCATTGGCGCTGGAGCCGGTGCGGTCGGCGTAAATGGAAGAGCCGCCTGCGCCATTGCGCGTTCGACATCTTGGCGCGTAATCGATTGCGTCCCGGTGAATTGCACATCCCGAGGATGCAGCGGGGCGGGGGACATCGGCGTAATCTCCCCCGGTCCGTCGCGAAATGGCAGCGGCGACGATAACCCCAAATCGAGCGCTCGCACGTCAATCGCCATCGTTGGTTCGGGCTGCGGCAGAAGCGTCGACGTATCCAGCATCTTCGTCATTTCGTCCGGCAGGACCGCTTTGCGGTCGATCTTGAGCGTGGTTTCTTGCGATTCCCACGGCTCGTCGCCTTCCGAATGCGTGGTGGACGTCCCGGGCCCTTGCGGCGATTGGCGCTGCTGACGCGTCATTCATGCGCTGTACGAAAGTTCGAATCGGGGGTCAATGACAGAAACGATTCATTGGAGGGAAAAATTCCGGTCAATTGTCGCGCTCGATTCGTACATTTCTGTCGACACGGCATTGCGTCGCCTTCGCGTCGTCGTATACATGCTCGCAAGCAACCCGGACGACCACGCGAATGCATTCGTGCTGGCGTTTCGGGTCGTATCGGTTTATCGTCGGGCCCGACATTCGAGGCTACGCCTCGGAACAACTCGACACGATGTCGTTTGCGACAAGAGGTAGTTACCCATGGCAAAGCATAGTTTTTCGGTCGATTTTCCCGGCGCGGCGCAAGACATCGTCGCAAAAGCCAAAGGCGCCATCGAAAAGGTCGGCGGCAAATTCATTGGTGACGAAAAGACGGGCGACTTCACCGTTCCGACGCCCGCCGGAGCCGTCAAGGGTGTTTACACGATTACCGCGCAGAAGTTTGCCATCGACATCACGGACAAACCCATGCTCGTCTCGGGCGGCATGATCGAAGGTCAAGTCCGCAAGTTCCTCGGCGGCTGATCCGACAACGAACGACTACCGCAGTCGCTTCACTCGTCGCGCGGCGCGTAATCGAGCCGTTGGAAATCGCCCCACCACATTGCGCAATTGCTGCGCCGTCCCTTCGTCAATCTCACCCGACACTCGGACAACCGCTCGATGCGCTTCGAGCTGCACCACGATTCGTCCCGTCGCTCGCGCGCGGGAAAGCACATCCTCGACGTCGTGCACCAGATCGCCCGGAGCGCGACCTTCGAGCTTTTTCACCACGCCTTGGTTCACGTGCACATCGAGCAACCGTCGTGAGGCATCGACGGCGGCGATGACGGCATAGACAAACGCGAGCAGTCCCGCGATGGCGAGCCACGTCATGATTCAGCCTCGAAGCAGCGGCATCGTGACGGGCGCTGAACGAAGCTCCGCGCGAGGACGTTTCATCTCTTTCAAGAGCAAAAGCGCCATCAGGATGATGAAGATCGTCAGCAGGATCAACACGGCCCAACCCCACATCGGAATCTTGTTCTGAGGTATCGGCGGGGCGTTCGCCTTGGACCGACTCCTCTTTTCCTTACGCGGTTTGTCGTCCCCGGACGGCTGCGTGATGTCTTCCGCCGGAGACGGCGCGGGTTTGGAAGGCCGAACCAGGGTCTTATCGTCTTCCTTCGTCGCCGGGTTATCCGCAGCAGTCTCGGCCGGCGGAGGGGGTGCGTCTCGTACGACTTTCTTCAGATCCGTAGAAGATGCTTGCGCGTCAAACAATGACTCGAGCTCGCGAACCGTCGGGGCCAAAGGTGGTTGCAAGTCGCGAACGATCGCTTTCGGGATCGCGCCTTTGCCCACGAGCGCCGTCAAAGGACGCGTAACGGAAGTGCCGTCTTCCGAAGGCTTTTTGCGATCGTCTTGCAACGTCGGTTCGTTGTCCATCTGCGCCAGGTGCTTGCTGCGGACGGAGGCTCGAGTCGACAGTTCACTCAACAAGGAACGCACGGCATGCTGCATTTCCCGCGCGCTTTGAAAGCGGTTTGCCCTGTCAAACGCGAGCGCGCGGGCCATGAACGCGACCAAACTTCGTGGTGCGCCCGGTGAAACTTCATCGAGCGACGGAGCGGGTTTCGATACGCTCGCGATGAGCGCTTCGTGCGGATTCAAGTGACCATGCACGAGCTGCCCGGTGAGCAGCGTGAACATCGTCGCGCCCATCGCCCAGAGATCCGAACGTTCGTCGACGTGATCCCATTGCCCTCGCGCTTGCTCCGGAGGCATGAACGCGGGCGTTCCGATCACGATTCCGTTCACCGTCAAAGCTTTTGCGTGCGGCGTTTCGCGAAGTTTGGCGACGCCGAAGTCGAGCAATTTGATTTGTCCCGACTTGCAGATGAAGACGTTTTCCGGCTTCAAATCGCGATGAATCACGCCTTTTTCGTGGGCGGCGGCGAGGATGTCGAGCACATCGTCGCCCATCGAGAGCACATCGTCGAAGTCGAGACTTCCGCCTGCACGTTGGCGACGTTCTTCGAGCGTTTCACCCTCGAGAAGATCCATCACCAAGTAGATGCAGCCGTCTTCGTCGACATCGTCGTCGACGATGGACACCATGCCCGGATGTTCGACCGCGTTGACCGCGTACGCTTCACGCAAGAAGCGGCTGCGAGCCGTCTCGATCGCGCTCAGTTCGGGGTTCAAAATTTTGATGGCGACTCGTTTGCCGGTGCGGTGCGTCGCGGCGTAAACCGCACTGAAACCGCCCGTTCCGATGACTTCGTCGAGGTGCCATTTGTCCCGCAACACACGGCCGACACGGTCGCGCGCGGCCTGCGAAGCCAAGCTGGAGGCGGGACTGCTCATCGGGGCGGAACGTACCAGACTTGACGCGGTTGGTGAACGATCATGCGCCGAATGAAAAACTGAAAAAAAAGTTGGCCCAACACGCAACTTCGACCGCGCCCGTTCGATGGATAGGTAAAGGCCCCAATTTCGCCCGCCTGCGGCCGGCAGCTTGGGGATTGTCTCTACAACCCTCGAAAAAGGTTGAGGTGCATCATGGGTACTGTTCGTTCGATTCGTTCTTCCTCATTGACGTCTTCATCATCCGGGCCTTCGCCAGCACATCGATCCGACGCCGATGCTCCCACGGGCAAACGACGAAAAGTCGACTCGGTGCGCCATCGGCCTGCTCGTCGAACGCCTCGAAATCGCGCGCAAACGGATGTTTTTCGCGCTCTGGCCCGCGTCAAGCGCAAACTGATTGCGTTGGCGCCGTGCGACGAAATCATGAGCGACTTTCTCGACCGCGTGACGTCCTTACCCGGGTTCACGTTCGAGCAGCGTCGAGGGCCCAAGTGGCTCGCCGACGCCATCGCGCGAGCGGCGGAGGAGCTCCTGGACAAACCTCATGGTCAGTCGGACGTGATGCTCGTGTCGGTGCCCGAGCACGCATTGATTCACGGCTCGATCACGATCGGAAAGTACGTGGGATCGGTGTTGTATTTCGAGGACATCGAGCTTGGAGTCGTCGTGATGTTGCCGTCCAAGCCATCGCAGATGGTCGTGTACATGCGGCTGCTCATCGATCCGGCGTTGTGCTTGGGTGCACGAGCGGCGCCGAATTGAAGGAGCGTCAATCGCCCGCTTCTTCCGAACCGCCCGCGGGACGCGCGTAAACGAATACCGTGGCGGACTCTTCGATCACGCCGTCTTTTTTCACTGCGGAAACGCGGAAGTGAATGACGGCACGCTCTTTGGTGAGTTCATCGATCCGGTACGTAATGAGTTTGTCCGGTAACGTGCTCTTCTTGAAGCGCTCGAGGAGTTTGTCGCTGGAGCGATTGTTGTCGTGGCCTTCCGGGGGCGGTTTGGCGCCGCCTGCGGCCGAGCCGCCGCCCAATCCGAAGCTGGGAACTGCGGGCGTCGAGCTCGCCTCTTTTTCTTTACCGTCGCATTGCGCCTGGCAGGAATGAACGTTCGCCGGGCAGGGACAAACATCCGTCGCGGGCCAGGTGTACCCGACCGTGGCATCGGGATGTTTTTCCACGACCTTGCACAGGTCCTTTTTCAGCAAAAAGTGCGTGAATTCTTCTTCCGCGATCACGTTCGACCCGGCGCCTTGCCCCACGAGATCCGGCGCGAGCCAACACGTTTCTTTGCTGTCGGGAAGCCGTTGTTCGCTGCCGTGAAACTTGGCGATCGCGTCGCGGTAATACTGGCGTTGGTTTGGCCCGGCACAACCCGCAAGAAGTCCGCTCACCAGCGCGACGAGCAACACTCTCTGAATCATCGAATTTCTCCCAAGGCGGTCCCCAGCCGCCAAACATCCGTCGCATAGCAGTTCTGCACTGTTGGGGAAATCGTTTTTCGCGAATGCCGTATCGACAGGGCGAACCCTACGTCCCGTCACGTCAATGGATGTGGTCAAGCAGGCGGTTGGGACGGCGATACTTCGACGCCCGGTGATTCGTGTTCGGGTGTGGCCTTGCGTTGGTCGAGCCAAACAAAGAAAATGAGGCTCAGCAGCACGCCTGTGATCGCGACCGCGGGCATTGAAACGCCGGATTCCAACAAAAGACCGGCGATGAAGGTTCCGAGCACCAAACAACCGGTGGTCACCAATTCATCGAGACTCGACAAACGTCCGATCATGTCGTCCGGAGCAAAACGTTGCAAATTGGCGGCGGTCAGCACCCAGTTTGTCCCCGTACCGATTCCCCAAAGCAACGTCACGGCCACCAGCAGCTTGGGAAATGACGCCGACGACGAGAAACCAACAATGCTTGCGAACGATAACAACACCGCGAATCGTTCGGCGTTTCGCGAAGGAGCGTCCCCGCGGGAAAACCACGTGAAGGCAACCGGACCGATCCCCGTTCCGGCGCCGCGGACAGCTTGCAACAGGCCGAGCGATATCGCCGCCGTTCCCAAAGGTTTGGCTTGGTCGGCCACCCAATTGATCAAAATCCAACCCACGCCTCCGCCGATGGCCACAGGCGCTTTGCCCAGCATGGCTCGGAGCAAATTCGGCCTGGCGAGGGCATATTTCAGCGCTCGTTTGAGGTCCCCGGGAATGGTAAGGACAAACGATAGACCAAGCGGAGCGGACTTTGCCCGGCTTTCCGGTGGAATCATCGCCGGCAGGCCCATCGCCAAGAGTGCGGCCAGGAAAAACGATGCGGAATCGAGCAACAAAGCGGTTCCCGGCCCGAATACGGCGATCGCCCCGCCCAAAGCCATTCCAATGACGAAACAAGCGCTCCACGTGCCTCCCACCAGAGCATTGGCCCGGACCAACTCGGACGGTTCGACCGTATGTCGCAACGCCGCTGTTTCCGCAGGCGGAAGACACGTTCCAATCGTCGCTCGCACCACGATGAGCGCTTGCAACAGCCCGAGCGCATGGCGTGACGCCGCGTGAGCCATCGCGATCGTGATGAGTGTTTGCAGCAGCGGCACCACGATGAGCAATCGGCGCCGATCAAAGCGATCCGCCATCACGCCGGCGATCGGCATCGCCCACGTGTGCGGAAGAACGTGCGCCGCGTAGACTCCGGCCAGCGCCAACGGGCCCCCACCTTGGTCCAGCGTCAAACGGCTGATCGCGACAAACCCCAGCCAGTCGCCGAGCAGCGAAATCGCCGAAGCAGCCCATAAAAGGCGAAATTTTGGACGTTTCTGCAAAAGATCGAACATGGTCCCGTTTTACCTGCCGTCCGCTGCCGTCCGTCGGGCAATGCGCAGCCCATTGGCAGAAAGTCAATTCATGAGCAAGGCGTACGCGAAGTTGGCTTGCCGGTACGCGGGATATGCTACGGTGCGGCCGAGTGTCGGCGAAGCCTTGAAGGATCGGACCGACCGCGCGTGGAATTCGGGCCCATCGAGATGAGAAAAGCGTTGCATTTGTCGGCTCTTCGTTCGTTTTTCGGCATGATCTTCACGGCGTTCGTTCTTTTCGTCGTGGTCGCGTGCGCTCCTCCGAAGCCGAAAAAAGTAGTCGTGGGTGGCGATCCCGAACGCGGCAAAGTGGCGATCAAGAAATACGCTTGCGGCGCTTGTCACGTCATTCCCGGAATCGAAGGGGCCAACGGGCGAGAATCGCATCCGCTGTTTGGATTCGCCAATCGCGGGGATATTGCGGAAACGGTGGTCAATACGCCCGACAACTTGGTGCGCTGGATTCAACGACCCACGGAAATTCGTCCGCGCACACGTATGCCCATCATGGGCGTGACCGAGCAGGAAGCGAAAGACATCGCGTCGTATTTGTATACGCTCGAATGAACATGATCCTTCGTCGGGGGTTGTTCTGGCTGGTCATCGGAATGAGTTTGTCCGTGCAAGCTCGCGCCGAGCCCGTGTTTCGCGCGGATTTTCCCAGCAAAGGCAGCATGTATTGGCCTCCGCCGGACGGCGCGAAACCGGCGCCTTTGTTGGTGGTGCTGCACGGTGATGCGCCGGGCGGTAAAACGCCGCTCGTCAAGCGGGACTCCGAGCCGTTTGTCAAGGCCGCAGCGGCTCGAGGAATTGCGGTGCTCGCGCCGATGTGTCCCAAAGACGAAGGTTGTCTCGTGGGAAGTTATTGGCAATGGTCGCAGGGCGACCCACCCGGTTGGATCGACAAACAGGTCGAGGCGGTACGCAAAGAATCGTCGATCGATCCCGATCGGATTTGGCTCGCCGGTTGGTCCGGAGGAGCCTCGTTTCTCGGGTATCATTATTCCCGATGGGCCGATCATCATGCGGCCGTCGTGTTTGTCGGAGGCGGCATCGCGCCATACGCATCGACCTGCGCGCCGTGTTCTCCGCCCGCGTATTTCATGGTTGGCAACAAAAACCCTTTGCATCATTTGGCCAAGGATCTGAAGGCCGGCGTCTCTTCGTGTACCCAAGACGTGACGTGGGATCTCGAGCCGGGCGCGGATCACGCCGGGGAATGGCGAGCTCTCAATCGGCCCGGAAAAGTCGGTGACATATTGGATTGGCTGGAAAAACATCCGCGCCTTTGTGGAAAAACCATCGCGCTGCCGGCATCGGCGTCCACGCCCCCGGCGCCTGTCGCCTCGAGCATCTCGAGCGCGGCGGTGCAAATGACGCCGACGGTCTCGGCTCGGCCCGAGAATACCTCTTCAGTCGTCGGCTCGACGCCACCGGTCGGCAAGCCGCCCCGTGAGAAACGCTCCGGTTGTTCCGTGTCGGCGGGCGATGAACGGGCCCTTGGCGATCGCGCCGGTTGGTTGGGCTTTTTCGGCGTCTTTTGGTCTCTCGGCCGACGTCGCGCAAAACGGCGCATGAAGCTTGACATCTGTCGGCGACGCGTCGACAGTGGTCCTTGTCGTGACCGCTTCGGTTGATCTCGTCCCGGGGACCGTTTTTGCAGGCCGCTACCGTGTGCTTCGCCGCATTGCCGCGGGAGGAATGGGCGCGGTTTTCGAAGTCTTGCACCTCGAGACGCAACGCCGTCGCGCGCTCAAAGTGATGCATGCGACGTTGTTCCAGAGCGAAGAATTGCGCGAGCGATTTCGTCGCGAAGCGACCGTGGCTGCGCATGTCGACAGTGAATTCATCGTCGACGTGTTCGATGCGGGCATCGATGAAGCGACCGAGATGCCGTTTCTCGTCATGGAGCTGTTGCGTGGCGAAGAGCTTGGCGAGAGGTTGAAGCGGCTCAAGCGCCTCGAACCCGACGAGATGCTCGGGTATTTGCATTATGTCGCGCTCGCGCTCGACAAGACGCATCAGGCGTCGATTATTCATCGGGATCTGAAGCCGGCGAACGTTTTTCTTGCCGAACGTGAAGAAGGTGGTGTTCGAGTCAAGATTTTGGACTTCGGAATTGCCAAAATCGTTGCGGAAGGAGCGACGACGGGTGGGTCGACGCAATCGCTTGGAACGCCGCTTTACATGGCGCCCGAGCAATTCAATCCGCGGTCGAAGCTCACGAATGCCGTGGATATTTATGCTTTGGGGATGATGGCTTATACGCTGCTCGTGGGCGTGCCGTATTGGTTTGACGAAGCGCGAGGCGGCAACGTGTATGCGGTGGTTGCCGTGGCGATTCACGGAATCCCCGAAGCGCCGTCGATTCGGGCCGCGGCGAGAAATGTCCAGCTTTCTCCAGCTTTTGACGCGTGGTTTGCCCGGGCCACGGCGCTGGATCCCAAGGCGCGATTTGCAAAAGCCTCCGAAGCCGTGCGTGAATTGGCCGTTGCATTGGGTAAAACGGCGCCGCGACCCGCGATGCCTTCGCTGGGGTTTGACGGGGCCATATCGTCATCGTCGCAGATGTCACCATTTTCGAGTCCGCCCGTACCGGCATCAATCCCCGCGGGATCTCCGATTGCGGTGACGCCGAGTGCGCCCATGTCGACCCCGCCGCTCGTGGTTGGTGCCGGAGCGACGACACGGATGGGGCAAGTACCCGATTCCACGACGATGTCGGCGTCGACGACGCTCGCCAAGCCGACGCGTTCGCAGCCGATGTGGGTCTACTTTGCGGGCGGATGTGCTGCGGCGTTGATCCTCGGAACGGGCGCATATTTGCTGTTGCGAAGCGATTCGCCGCCGGTGGATGCGGCCGAGGCGTCGAGCGTCAAGACAAACGACACGGCCGAAGCAAAACCTCCCGCACACGCGGCCAATCCCGTTCCCACGCCGATTGAAGTCGTCCCCGTAACGTCCTCGGCAACGGCGAATGCAACCGCGAAAAGTGCTCCGCCGACGACGGAACCGGCCGGAACATCGAAAACCTCGTCACCGACCTCCGCTCGAACTTCCACGCCCGTG
>CAYSYX010000173.1:0-17309 GCA_964435055.1 uncultured Polyangium sp.
GCCCCTGGTCGGGTCCGGGCGGAAGCCCGGGGTGACGCGGCCTCAAGCCCGCGTTTTCCACGCTTCTTGCGCGGGAAAACCGAGCGCTTCGAGGCGTGGGAGAACGTCGTCATGCATGGATTGGTAAAACGCGCGTGCGTCCATCGCCGGCTCCACAACGCCCGGATTGGGCTTGGGCTGAGGTCTTTCCGGAGGAACCCCACCGCTCCGTTCGAGGTTCATCCCGACCACACGGTCCATTTCGCCAAACGTCGCCCGTAGTTCGTCCAGGAACAGCGCTTGGGCGTGTTCTTCGCCAAATTCGTCACGCAAAGCAGCCGCTACGAGCGGCGCGGACACGAATCCAAGCTCGGCATGCGTAAGTTCGTCTCGGTAAAACAATTCGATACACGCGCGAAATACTTCGAGGTCCGTGTGTTCTCGAACGCAGGCGAATCGCGAGGCGCTCACGGATTCGCAAATGCACAGACCCGTCAGCACCAGGCGCATCAACGAAATTGCGGCGGGTTCGTTGGGAAAAACCAGCGTCGTCGTATCTGCGGGAATGACGATGTTCGACACGCCAAGTCGTTTCAGGACGGCCGAAGCCAGCTCGACGTGCGTTGTTTCATCCAATTCGAGCCGTTGGAAAGCGTCGAGCACGGCGGTGTCGAATGCGGCGGCTTTGGCAAATCGATGCAAAGCTTGACCGATGGCCACGGAGCGCGTTTCATTGACGACTCGGCGATGCCAAATGATTCGCGCCACGGCGAGCGCTTCCGTGGGGCATTCTTCGAGCGCTTCGAGGTTTGGCGCTCTTAAACGTTTTCGATGCGTGAACGTATCGAGCCAACGAATCGAAGCTTCATCCATTGCATGCGCCGCAAAGTACCAGTGTCGTGCCGGGCCCTTCCGCATCGGTCAATCCGCCATCAGCATCGATCATGACGGCATCACAGCATTGTTTCTGGAAGCACGGATCCGTGGGTGGCAATTGGTCGGTCGTGCACGCGCCACTCGTGGAACAGGCTCCACAGGCAGTCACGAGCCCCAAAAGTGCCGCCCAGGTCAGGGGCGATGTGGTCATGGAACCGCTGGAATCCGCAGGTTTGGTCGGCATGCTCCGTTTATCGCAGATTTTTTCCAACCGCGAAAGGAGTATTTGCAGCCGCGCCGCATTTGTGATCGAGCGCCAATGATTTCTTCGGACGATCACTCCGTCTGCGCGGTTTCTTCCCGGTCCGCCATTTCATCCCGAGCCATCTTCGCCGGAGCCGCTTCGGAAATGCGTTGTTGCAAAAATTCCGTATAGGCCATTCCAAGCGGTAACTCGGCTTCCACGTACAATCGGCGACGCGTCGTCACGACGGTATGCCCGTCGCGTTGATCGATTCCGGTATGTTCCACATCCCGATAATAAAGCCCTTGACCGCGTTTTTGCCACGAAGGTATATCGTTGAATTGAATGCCGTTTTGAAACAGAAATTCATTTCTCTCCGCGATCGACTTTCCTTCGAGCTTGCGCGTCGCCTGCCGATCGCTGTCCCCTCGGGAACGAAGAAGCCAATAACAATGCCCATGCAGAGCATTGCGATGGGCGTCTTCATGGCGCCAGCGGAAGTAATCGACCACGTCGTTTTCCCGTGGCAATTGGGATATTCGGCAATCGAAGGCCGCGTGATCGTCGAGCAATCGAGCAAAACGGGCGCTCGCTTCACCGGCAAGGATCGATTCGTATTTCCGCAGCTTGCGTCCGAAAACATCGATATCGCGTCGAAATAAAAGGGATATTTCGTCGCTTTGCGTATAACCGTACACGACGGGAAATCCGCAATCCATCAAGTGTTTCGTCGTTTCGAGCATCCAATCGCGAAATCGCACGTCGAAAGGCGCTTCGAATTTCTTGCGTTCGCGGACCAATTTTGTAAAACCGCGCCCGTCCAATCGGGCCACCATGAAAATTCCGGGAAGAACCTGGTGATCATGCGCCGTTTCGAAAAGACGCATACGTGCTTCGAGGTCATCGAATTTCATTCGCGGTACTCCTCCACCAACCATTGTCCTTCGGATATTCTCA
Organism: uncultured Polyangium sp.; assembly: GCA_964435055.1. GTDB lineage: Bacteria > Myxococcota_A > Polyangia > Polyangiales > Polyangiaceae > Polyangium. Next base: position 2,057 of record CAYSYX010000173.1, read on the forward strand.
CGAAAAAGAGTTCGTCAAAACCTTCCGCGCGTGACGGCAGCTCCAATTTGGAGCGCATTCCAAGGATCGCGACATCGGGCACGCGCTCGTGGTCCGCTCGTTGGGCATTACGTTCGATACACGCGTCTTTGCGGCTTTCGAAAAAATACCCTTGGACCAAGAATCCGGCTTGCAGTGCCGCTTCAATATGCGCCGCTCGTTCCGCTCGCGTCACGTTCGTCTTGTCCAAAACGAAGCTCGTGCCCCCTTCGAGACAAGCTTGCACCAGCAATCGTTCCCGCGCGGCCGTGCGCAGCATGTCGCGATTGATCCGAATGTGCGTATCGACAAACCTGGATTTGAAAAATGTAGACTTTCCCGCGGCGGGCAAGCCGATGAATACGACACACACGGGCACCCGATCGCCCCACTTTTTGCGTCGTTCCGCACGTTCGGTGTCGTCCATTCCGCGCATCATGCAACAAGGGAGGGATTTTGGCAACCAGTCACCGACAATCCCTTGTCACCCGTCCGGATTCCGATGTATGGTCGACAGATCCCGTCATCCCTGAAGAAGAGGTTGTTATGGTCTCGCGTTTTCTTCACCATCGCTTCGTCCCGATGGCTGCAATCGTTATGCTCATGGCCGGTTGTCTCGAACTGACCACGGCCAATCCACCAAACGAAACCGAGGAATCTTCATCGAGTTCTTCGACGAGTTCGAATGGTTCGTCCACGTCGTCGACCACATCGTCTTCATCAGGTTCGTCCTCGTCCACCGCTTCGAGTTCCACGTCGTCCACATCGGCATCATCCGCGTCATCATCCGCGTCGTCTGCGTCGTCTGCGTCGTCTGCATCTTCCGCCTCATCGTCATCCGGGGTGGTGATGTCGCAGGTTATTGCGAAATCGGATTTGGGCGTGACGCTCCAGAACGATTCCAACGCAGTGATGTGTGTCAATGATATGCAGACGCTTCCGAGCGGCGCTTCTGGAACAGCATTGAAATGCACGCACCTCACCCAGATGCCCGGGAGTTTTTTTCATGGGATCACAGCGGATTTGCAGGTCGACGTCAAGTACACGTTCAGCTTCTTTTTCCGCAATGGATCGTTTGATTCGCCGTACGGACAATTTCCGCCCGCGGTTGGCGTAAAGATGATTTCACCCAATGGTGGAGGCGGCGGGCAGTTGGTGATGTTCGACGCGTATCCGAACGGCTGGTATCGCCAGAGGTACATGTTCACGGCGACGGCGACGGGAACGCATCGATTCGGTTTCATGCATTCACTCGATCGTCCCGCGGGTGGAGAATATTGGCTTTATGGCTTTCAGGTGCAAACCGAGTTTGGCGTGACCGAATACATTCCGGAGTGATCGCTTCGGCCTCCCTGATTCCACAATCGTCTTCCATACCCCGAACACAAGCCAGGCAGCCTTCAAACAGCGGCATTGTCGCCACGCGCGCCCCGCTCCTCGTTCGCATTTCTTCCGCCGGACTGATTCCCTCGGTGCCGGGTTTGCCAAACTGCAACCTCGATGGAATGGTTGTTGCTTGCGCGATTGGCGCAGAGACAAACGCGTCGTTGTAGATGGACGAACCAGCGTCTTGCATTTACAAGCGAGAAGGTGATAACGTCGAGCAGGAGGTCGAGGGGTATGGAGTTTTTTTCAGGAAGCGCAGAAAAACGAGCCGGTAGGAGCGACAAACGATCGCTGATGCATCATGGCAAGAGTACCTTTCGAGCCGCTGCAAGAACGCACGTAGACGTGCGGCAGTTTCGCCTCGTGGTGGTGCAAGGTCCCGACTTGTTCACGCAGGGTCTATCGGTCGGACGTTCTTGGACGTCGACGCGGGATCGCTGTGAGATGGGTAAAGACGATGCGAATGACGTGGTCATCAAATCCGACCAGGTGTCGCGATTTCATTGTGAAATTGAAATTCGTGATCGTGGCGCTTTGTTGCGGGATCTTGGAAGTACCAATGAAACGCTTGTCGACGGGGTATCTGTCGAAAGCGCATATTTACGCGATCAAAGCGTGATTTGTCTTGGTGATGTTCGGCTGCGCTTCGAATTGCTCAATGGCACCAACCCGTTGCCGTTGTCGACATCTTCGGAAATGGAAGGTCTGATCGGTGCGTCATCGGCGATGCGTGCGTGTTTCAAAGATGTCGAATGTGCGGCGAAGGTGTCATCGTCGGTGGTATTGGCCGGAGAAACCGGGACCGGAAAAACTGCTTTGGCGCAGGCGATTCATCGGATGAGCAAACGAAATCGCAGTCGATTCGTCGTGTTGGACTGCGGCACTTTGATGCCGACGTTGATCGAGCGTGAGTTATTCGGACACGTCAAGGGAGCATTCAGCGATGCTTACAAGGATAATCCGGGTCTTTTCGAGCACGCTCATCAGGGAACGATTTTTCTGGACGAAATTGCCGAATTGCCGCTCGACCTGCAAACCAAGCTATTGCGTGTCATTCAGGAGCGGAAAATTCGGCGTCTCGGGGCGCAGGACGAAATCTCGGTCGACGTACGAATCATTGCCGCAACCCACAAAGACCTGCGCAAAGAGGTGAGTCAGGGGCGATTTCGTGAAGACTTGTATTATCGCCTCAACGTTTTGCCCATTCGCGTACCCGCATTACGTGAACGTCCGGACGATGTGGATCTCTTGGTCGATCGATTTCTGGATGAATTGGGTGCGAATGCCAAAACTCGCGAAGAATTGACTCATCCCGAGGCGCTCGAGCGATTGCGAACTTCTCCGTGGCCGGGGAACATTCGCCAATTACATCATTACATCGAACGGTGTGTCGCATACGGACGCTGCGTTCCGGTGGATTTGGATGCAAATGAAAAGAGCGTGGACGTGATCGATATCGACAAACCCCTCGCGGATGAGCGTACGCGCGTGGTGGAAGCGTTTGAACGGCAATACTTGACGTTGCTGCTCGATCGTTGCGGGGGCAATGTATCCGAGGCGGCGCGAGCGGCGGACATCACCCGGCCGCATTTTTATCGGTTGCTCCAAAAATACGGTATTCGCGAAACGCCGGGGAACAGGTCATGTTCGAAATAAATTCGGTGGTGGCGTGCAAATACCGCATCGTGGGGGTGCTCGGACAAGGCGGCATGGGGATCGTCTACGACGTCGTGCACGAACAAATCGACAAACGTCGGGCGCTCAAGGTATTGCATACACGGGATGGTTTGTCGCTGGATGCTTTGCGGCGATTTCAATTGGAAATGAAAGCGGATGCGGTGATAAAAAACCCGCACGTGGTGGAGGTTTTCGATGCCGGGGAGCTCGAAGGCGGTCTTCCGTACGTCGTGATGGAACGGCTCGAAGGGGAGACGTTGGCTGATTTGCTGGATCGTGAGGGATTTCTGCCGATTGCGGAGATCTGCGAGATCGTTTCACAAGCGTGTGCGGGTATGCAGGCGGCGCACGAAGCGGGCATTGTGCATCGGGATTTGAAGCCGGCGAATCTGTTTGTCACTCGGCGTCAAGGAAAACCATTTGTCAAGATCCTCGATTTCGGCATAGCGAAGTTTGACCGAGAACTTCGGGGCGATGGGACCCTGACCGCGGAGGGCACGGTTTTGGGCACGCCGCTTTACATGTCGCCCGAGCAAATCCGGTCGCGACGAGACTTGGACGCTCGGGCGGATGTGTATGCATTGGGCGTGATTCTGTACGAATGTGCGACGGGCGAGGTGCCGTATTCGGCGGATTCCGCGGCGCTTTTGGGGGTACTGATTTGCGAAGGCAATTGCATCCCCGTCGGAGATTTGCGGCCCGAAACGCCACAGGTATTTCGTGATGTCGTTGCGCAGGCCATGGCGGTGGATCGAAACCATCGATATGCGACCGCCGAGGCGCTGGGAAATGCATTGCGAAGACTCGTTCGGGGTGAAGTTCCCCGCTTACCTGTTACATGCGATGCACCGAATGGTGCGTCCGAGGAGAATCGGGTTCCGAAGACCGTGCGTGTTCAACGCCGAGCGGATGAAGCTTTACCGCGCGAACAAAGGCGTTGGAATGGCAAAGGTTGGCGATTGCGCGTGGGTTTGGCCGGCACGATGCTTGCTGCTACAGGCTTGGTTTTGGCTTGGGTTTGGCGGGAAGCAACGATGGCGGAGAGTTTGCCTGTGGAAACGGTGATGCGCGAGGTGGACGTGTTGACGGGACCGATGGGTTTGGCGGAAAGGATGGATGTGACGGGGGAGGTGGAAAAGGAGAAGGTCGTGCCGAGCAAGCAGCCCCCGAAGATTCGCCCTCGAAGTGCTGAAGGCCCTCAGGGCAAGGCATTGGACTACATAAACGATCCAGAGAGGCTTGGCGTCGGCAGAATGATGGTGCCAAGCCTGCGTAACGAATCGAGCGATCTGTCGATATAGGGCAATGATCATGAGACTTGGTGCCTATCATCGCGTGGTTGCGTCAACGCTCGTGCCAATGACGCTATGCATGACAACGACCACTGAGATTGGCGCTCAGGGGGTGGGTTTGGAAATGGAGGCTGTCGCAGTCCATGTCCGCCGTGCGCTTTTGTTCATCGAACAAGGGAATCACGGAGCGGCATTGCAGGAGTTTTTTGCGGCCGAAAAAATTGCTCCGCGTGCCGAGTATGAATACAATATCGCGCTCGCAAATCGAAAATTGGGCAAACACGCGGAGAGCTTGCGCTGGCTCGAATTGTGCCGATCGAATTCCGCGCGGCTGAAGGAGTCGGAACGAGTATTGGTTAATAAATGGATTGAAGAAGAAAGTCGGCTCGTGGGTAGTCTCGTCGTTTCATCGAACGTATCGGGAGCGTCGATTACGATAGCGGGTGAGCAAGTTGCAGAAACGCCGATGAGCACGCTGGTTCGACTCAATGCCGGCGAGCATTTCGTGAGCGTTTATAAGACTGGTTTTGTTCCGCAGATTCGTCGCGTCGTGCTCGATGGGGGCAAACTGGCGCAAGAGCACTTTGAATTGGTGCCCACGGATGAAGACGTTGCGGAGTTACTGATTACGTCGACGTTGCCTGACATTGATATCGTGGTGGACAATGGTGTCAAGGGAAGAACGCCGATGCGCGGCGCGTTGTTGCTGGCATCCGGTTTCCATTGGCTCGAATTTCGACGTTCAGGATATTTGCCGATGAAACGTCGCGTTTTCCTTGATTTTAGAAGACAATCAATCGAAGAGGTTGTTCTACGGGAAGATACCGATTGGATTACGGTGTATGGCGGCCATTTGAAGCTTGACTTCAAGGGGCAAAAAACTGCGAACATTACGCTGGACGGTGTTTCTCGCGGAACGTATGCCGGCAGTATGCGCCTCGCGCCGGGTAGGCATCGGTTACGAGTGGAGCAGTCTGGTTTTGCGTCGCTGGAACGCGATGTTCATATTTCGTCGGGACAAACGACAACCGAGATTGTCGACCTTGATCCGAATCCCGATACGCTCGAGAAACTCAAAGCAGAGTATTCGCTACGCCAAAAACTGGGTATTTCGGGCATGATTATCGGTGAAGTGATGACCGGTGTTGCCGGCGCTGGAGCGCTCGTATATGCATCCGAGTGCAACAGTCTTGGAAAAAATGAGCCGAACGGGTCGGAATACATCAATCATTGCAAGAAGTGGGCGGCCGGCTATACAGCAACGTTTGCGTCCATGATGAGTATCGGATTGACGACATTTGTCCTTTCACACCAATTCGCGTCAACGCGCCAGGATCCGCGTCGTTATGAAGCGAGAACGTATGGCCGAAGAGCTTCCGGACCTTGGCTTGTGCCCACGCTACAACCTATGGATCGCGGCGTGATGGTTACCATGAATGGATCATTTTGAATGGACGACGCATTGGAGAGACCAATGCGTTCGGCGAAATCGGAAGAGGCGGACAATTACTGCCGGATTCCGCACAAATGACGCCGCAATAATCGGCAGCGCTCACGGTTTCGTTGGTGCAGAGATTCATGCACGTGCGGCAATAAACGCAGCTGTCGAGCGCATAATACCGCTCGACGGAAGAGGAATCGCCGGGTTGGTCCTGAAGATACAATGCGACGCAATCCTTGGTGCATTGCGCACCTTCTTTGGTTGTCGTACAAGCCGGCTTTGAGGCGACGCCATTGAGGGAACACGTAAGTATCGAGCTGCACCCGGTGCTCGCAAGGCAATCAGTCGTTTCCTGCAGGCATTCATGCCAATACGCACCGGTATTCACGTGCGTGCAATCCGAGCAATACTCGTAAGACGTTGCGGTTCCGCCGTCTCCGCTCGAAGAGGAGGAACTGCTGATCGTTCCACCCGGGCCATGAAATCCGCCATCACCAACACAATGACCGCGAAGACAGAGCGCTCCTGCAAAACAATCGCCATTGACGCGACAAGCCGTGCATAACCCATTGGTTGCACACAACATCGTTTCGCAATCGCTGTTGATCACGCATGGGTATCCGGGCGATCCCGGCTTGACACCTCCGTCCGGCAATTCCGCATTACTTCGGCACGCTCCCTGAAAGCAAGTCTGGCTTTGCAAACAGTCGTTGTTCGAACTGCAGATGGGAAAACATTTCTTTTCACTACAAACAAATCCCGTCGCGCAATCGACACTCGTGTTACAATATTCCGGCACTCCACAGAAGGTTGATGGGGATACGCCATTGTCTGTACGGCGTATGCAAACCGCGCCCATAGAATATTCCAGGAAGCAATCCCGGTCATCAGCACATTGCGTATGGCAATACCCATACGCGCAAATCAGCTGCGAGTCACAATCGCTATCGAGTATGCATTCGTTGCCAATACCGCCCCCACAACTGGGGACGATCATGCTGATGACGGCCAAGCACCCCACAAAGAACATAAACCGACCGAGAAAGGCGAGTACATCGTTCTTTGCGCGATTTCGGTATTGCAACATCTCCATCTGATACCCCATTTTTCGACTCGGTGCAATACTTGGCAACCCCCATACCAACCTCGCATGATTGGTTCGTCTGGGAGCAACCCATCGTTTTTCCATTCGCTACCACCCGTTCGTCTGAGCCGCAAGCCTCTTCTCTGTCACACGTCGCGCACCGTTTGTCGCCTCCCATGTAACACCTCCATAAGCACCGCTTTCCTTTCCCCCTGATTCCATACTCGTTCGTCGTGGCACGCAGGTTGCTCCGGTGCGCGTTCGTCCTTCTTCTACGGACGACAAACCCAGGAGTTCACCATGATCGTGCAGAGGTTTTCCCTCATCCACGCCGCCACTTGTTTGCTCGCTGTCTCGCTCTTGACCACCCATGCCGCCGGACAAACCCAGGACGACGCGCCAAACGCGCAGACACGAAACCGTCTTGCCGAAGCGCTGCGGCTCTTGAAAGCCGACAAACCCGCGGCGGCGTGTCCCATGCTCGAAGAAATCGTCACCAGCGCGCCGCAATATTCGGCCGCCAAGTTATCTCTCGCCGATTGTTATGTTCAAGTCGGCAAACTCGTCAGTGCCACACGACTGTATTCGATCCTCGAGCAAGAAGCTTCGGATCGCGGCCAAGATACCGCGCGCCGTATTGCCGCGAATAAACGCGTCGCCATTGAATCGCGCATTTCGCACGTGCGGGTCATCGTTCCGGAAATCCTCCAAACCGCAAAAGACTTGGTCATTCTGCGCGATGGGGAACGCTTGGTTTCTGCGCAATGGGGCGTCGCCATGCCCGTCGATCGCGGCCCGCACACCATTGAAGCGCGTTTGCCCGGTGAAACTCCTTGGAAAAAAGACGTCGACGTTTGGCAGGACAGCGCCATTGTCGACATTTCCGTCGACTTGCCTTTGCCGTACCGTTCGGAAAAACCCTCCACATCGACGAAACCCAAAGATGCAACGGTATCACCGATTGTCCCGATAAAACAGTCCGGCAAAGAGCCGTGGAGCAACGCCCGCGTGATCGGGTTTTCGACGGCCGGACTTGGACTTCTCGGTCTGAGCATCGGTCTTGGGTTTGGCGCGGCGGCCATTTCGACAAACAACGAAAGCAATGCGGAGCATTGCGATGCTGAAACCAATTATTGCGACAACACGGGCCTCGCCCTGCGCGACAAAACCCTTCTCTTGGGCAACATATCCACGGGCGTGGTCATTGCCGGGAGTGTGCTCGCCATCGGAGGTTTGACGGTGTTTTTCACGTCCACCGCCAAGAAAAAGATTCCGACGACATTCGTGGGCTTCGGCCCCGCAAGCGTTTCCGTCAATGGTCGATTTTGAAGCTTGGCTTGACGAACAGAAAGGACAAATCAGATGAAACGAACGGGAAAATTCGCGGCGATTTTCGCATTGTGCGGAACCTTCGCCACCGGATGCAATGCAATCATCGATGCCACCGCCGGCATTCCCATACCCACATCCACGGGGCAGGGCGGTGCCGGAGGCTCCGGAGGCGCGGGCAATCAAGGTGGTTCGGCAGGACAAGCCGGTTCGGCAGGACAAGGTGGGGCGCCGACCGCTTGCGAAATCGAGGTTTGCGTCCTCGACAAAGCCCAACCAACGGGTGCATGTTTGCCCGAAAAAACGTTGGACTTTGGGTTTGTGACGCCAAACATGGACGTCACGCGCCTCGTTCAAATCCACAACGCGTGCGACACGGATATGACGCTCGTGCAGGGGACCATGGACGGCGTGGGTCCGGAACTCGAAAAAGGTTTTACCATCAAAGCAATCGAGTATGCCCCCGATCCCGTGACACCTGGCGCGTACCAACGAATCGAACGGCCGTTTGCGGCGACAATCCCGGGCCTCAAAACGCTGTATGTCGAAGTGACTCTCGAGGCACCGTTTCTTCCCGGACCCTTGCCTGCGGGAAAACTGGTTGTCCCGACGCTCGCCGCCGATAACACCAACGACGTCGTCGAGATACCCATCACGGGAGAAATCACCAATTGTTCCGCGGGCACCGGCGATTGTGACGGCATGTCGCAGACCGCGTGTGAAACGGATTTGCTCACCAACGTCGATCATTGCGGGGAATGTGGGGCCGCGTGTGATTTGCCGCATGCCTCGGCGCAATGCTCGAACGGTACGTGTCAGATCGACGTATGCGCGACGGGATTTGCCGATTGCAACGGAAAAGCCGACGACGGTTGCGAAGTGGATTTGTCCACGGATCCGGCTCATTGCGGCGCTTGTGCAACGACGTGCTCGACCGTCAATGGAACAGCCGCGTGCGTTGCCGGAGCATGCATGATTGGTTCGTGCAATGCGGGTTTTGGCGACTGCGACATGAGCGTAAGCACCGGATGCGAACACTCCGTCTCTTCCGATCTGAACAATTGCGGTGCTTGTGGTACGATTTGCTCGGTGGTCAATGGTTCGCCCGCATGTTTGTCCGGTATGTGTTCCGTTGCGTCTTGCAATACGGGATTTGCGAATTGCGACAACAGCGCGACCACGGGATGCGAAATCGACATCAAGACCAACGTCAGCCATTGTGGTGGTTGCGGCAATGCTTGCGTCTTGCCGCACGCGACGCCGAAATGCTCGACCGGCGTTTGTTCGATTGGAACCTGCGATGCGGGCTGGGGAAATTGCGACGCCAATGCATTGAACGGTTGCGAGATTTCCACCTCGACGGACGTGAACAATTGTGGAACGTGCGGAACGAAATGCACGTACCCGAATGCGACGCCCAAATGCTCGAGCGGCGCGTGTTCCATGGGCGCTTGTAACGCTGGGTTTGGCAATTGCGACGCGAATTCCGTGAATGGTTGCGAAACGATGACCTCGACGGACGTGAACAATTGCGGGACATGCGGCGCGAAATGCGTGTATCCTCATGCGACACCGAATTGCGCGAGCGGCACTTGCTCGATCGGTCCGTGCAATGCCGGTTATGCGAATTGCAACAACGTGGCTGCCGATGGATGCGAAGCTCAACTGGCTACCGATGTGAACAACTGCGGAACATGTGGAAAAGTCTGCAATCTTCCGCATGCGGTCGAAGGATGCAGCGCCTCCGCGTGTACAATAGCTTCATGCGATTCGGGGTATGTCGACGCGAACAAAAACGTCGCGGATGGATGCGAATGCGTTCCGCAAGGTTCCGACGATTTACCGGACGATGCGTTTATCGATTCCAATTGCGATGGCATTGATGGCAACGAATCCAAAGCGGTGTTCGTGGCTTCTTCGGCAAACGGTGGAAGCGACAACAACCCCGGCACGAAAACGGCGCCGGTTGCAACGATTACGAAGGCGTTGACGATCGCCGGCGTTCTCGGAAAAACGCAGGTTCTGGTTTCGGAAGGCACGTATTCCGGTCGTGTGACCCTCGTGAATGGTATTCTCATCGCCGGCGGTTATTCCAAAATGGCCAATTGGAACCGCGCGACGACGTATACAAAACCCATCATCGAATCGACGGTTGACATCGGGGGTCGCCGAAGCGCCGTCGAAGGATACAACCTCACAGCGAGCACCGTGCTCGATCGTTTGTCGATCCGTACCACTTCGACGAGCGGCATCGGCGTGTCGAATTACGCCGTATACATCAAGAATTCCGGCGGATTCAAGTTGTACAACAGCGATCTCGTCGCGGGCAATGCCGGACCCGGTGCAAACGGCGTGGCAGGTGCCAATGGCGCTGCGGGTGGTAATGGTGGTTCCGGAGGCCCGGGCTCTTGTGGAGGCAGCGAGGGGCCAGGCGGTGGCGCGGGCGTATCGAGTTGCGGGAGCAATGGCGGAAGCGGTGGTAATGGCGGCCCACCCTCGCAAGACGGATCTGCCGGAGGAACTGGTTCCGGCGGAACGCCCGGTGGTGCCGGCGGCGGCCAAGGTAACCCCGGCAAAGATGGCATACCGGGCAGTGCGGGAACGAATGGTATGGCCGGGCCATCGGGCAATGGGGGTTCAGGTGGTAACCTCGATCCGAATCAATTCTGGTTGAGTGCCATCGGCGGTGCTGGAACGAACGGAGTGCATGGCAACGGCGGTGGTGGTGGCGGAGGAGGAGGAGGTCAACGTAATAGCTTGCCGAATGGTGGAGGCAATGGCGGCGGCGGTGGTGGCGCGGGCGGTTGTGGCGGTTTTGGTGCAACCGGTGGCACCGGCGGCGGTGGCTCGTTTGGTTTATTCTTGGTGAATTCAGGAACTCTCACCATACGCAACTCCACCATCAAGAGTGGAAATGGAGGTGCGGGTGGGAATGGTGCGTCCGGCGGAACCGGGGGCATTGGTGGAGCCGGCGGAATGGGCAATTACTGGTGCAATGACCAAGTTGGCGACGGTGGCAACGGTGGCAATGGCGGCAATGGTGGTAATGGCGGTCCCGGCGGCGGTGGCGCGGGGGGCCCCTCGTACGCCATCTACAAAGACAACGTCACCACTCCAACTCTCCTCGGAGTAAATGCTTTCACGTTCGGCTCCGGAGGTTTGGGCGGTTCGGGACCTGGCAATGCGGGCGGCAATGGAGCGTCTGGCCAAACCAACTGAATGACACGTTGACCAACGTTCATTGCACGATTGACGTAGCCCTCCCGGGCGGACAAACTCCGACTTTGCCTGCAACCCCTGTTCCACACGCCCAAGCGGCCTATCAATCCTTCCGCGCTTTCGCCAAAAGCTCTGCGCTGCGCATTTCCACGAGCAACGCGTCTTTCGCTCCCGCCGCTCGTTTCATCATCGTCTTGCGTCGCGACGTCGCCTGTTGATCCTTCGCCACAATCTCGGCGTATTGCTGCTTCGACATCATGCTCGACGCAGCGTCCTTCATCAAGTGCGAATTGCGCCGGAAATGTGTATTCGCCAGAGGCCCCAAAAGCAATTCCCGCGCATATCCCCCTCGACCTCCGAACCATTCGCGGTTTTTCTTGGCCCGCTTGTATCGGTCCACAAAGGACTTGTACGCCGCGCCGAGCTCTTTCTCGAAAATCGATATACGTGCCTTCGCATCGGGCGACTTTGCATTGCCGCCTCCCAAGATTCGCGTGATGCATTCGTCGATCAAGTCGAGCGTCAAGCTGCGCAACACCGGTGCCCGTCGTTCGAAAACCAGCGGCGGAACCCATTCCCACATTTTCACCTGACTCAACGCAAAAAAGCGAATACACGACAAAATATGCAAAAGCGCCGCTCGCGCCTCCGGCTCGGGTGACCCCGAACGCGTCGCATACAATTGCTCCGCGACCTCCCGCAAATGCCCGAGCTTCGCCCGCAGTGATTTCGGCGTCGCCCCTTCGCACCACGGTCTGCGCAATAACTCCAGCTGCTCTTCGACCAAATCAATGACGATCGCGTGCAGCACCATTCCCACAACCGACCCGGCCAATCGATCGTCGTCGTCGTTTCGCGCCGCCATGCTTTGCGTCAAGGCTTCGAGTCGCCGGAGTTTTTCCGAGAATGGCAACGCCAAGAGGAATTGCAACATATTTTCCCGCTGCAGAATTCGCTCCCGGTGGTTTTCCGCCGGACCTTTCAACGTGGCCGTCGATATCGCCGCCGGCACTCCATCGAGCGATCGGTGAATGGAAATGCGCCCCATTTTCCATCGCGACGCAACGAAATAGTCTTTCACGAGCTCCGGCGCGAGCTCCCACACGAGCAGATGCCGGCGCCCGGGATAGCGTTGTTCAAGCAAATCATGAATGACGTTCGCTCGCTTCACGATCGCTTCTTCACTCGGTTTGCCCATGCCGAATACGGACCATTTCGGAATTTCCAGATGAATCGGTTCATCACCGACGGACAATGTCGCGCGTGGTTTGTCTTTGTCGACGACCAGGTACGTGGACGAAGCCGTCACCGGCGCTGTGGATGCCGAATTGCTCGACGTTGGGACGAGAAATCGTTCGAGCGCAAAAGGTTCGCCCACGATGTGTACGCGTGCTCCCGCCGCGCAAAGTTCCAGCAATTGTTCTTTGGCCACGTAATGAATCGACTTCCGCTCGCCTTTGGTCGTATCCATGAAATGGTTCAGAAAGACAATCGTTCGTCCCCGTAATTCCTCCGCCGAAAGTTTCCCATTTTGCCCCAACTCGAAACCACCTTCGAGCGATAAATCGTACACGGAAAAACGTAATCCCAGCGCGGAACAAAGCCCTTGCCACGCTTCCACGTCGCCCGCGTCGGTTCGATTGTTGACCACGAGCAGCACGTCGCCCAGCGCTTCACGATCAAAGGGCCGCGATACCCGAACGTCGAATGCGCGGTATTGAATCGGCTTGGGCTCGGCCGGATTCGCGATCGATCCAAGTTCGAGCGAAAGCCACATTCGGCCGGCGCGAAAAAATGGCGCTTCTTCCGAGACGGCCAAAATGCCTTCCACCGTCAAGGATTGTCCCGGCAACAGTTCCGGAATTTCTCGCGAAAACCCACGGGAGAGCGGAATTCGAGCGCCCGTGTCGTCGAAAAACAAGATATGGTCGTCGCCGAGCTCGCTTTCGTGAAAAAATAACCGAAACGCGAGGCGTCGACCGAGCTCACTACGCGCTCCATAAGGTTTGGTCGAAGAGTTCTTGATCGTAAATCGCAGACGCGAAGCTTGACCCGGACCAAGCGAAAAGAGCGCTTCAATGGGCGATGATTCGATGGGAAAACGAATTAAAAAACGCCCCAATTCGAAGCTGCGGTGGTTTTCGTAGTGCGCAAATTCGCGCCGCGCATCCGGTACGAACGCGCGATGGCGCACGACTTCTTCTTGAGCCAACGGATCGGAAGGTTTGGAAGGGTGAAACGCTCCGAGTTTGGCGGATAGTTTCTCCGTAACGAATGTGTGCCGCTGCCCGGGACCCAGCGAAAAGGGCATGGTCAGCTGCTGTTGTTCAGGATAAACCCAGCCCTGTTCACGCAACGATAACTCGATTTTCCGCGTCGCCGGTGTGGGCATTCCCCCGACGTTCATCACTTCGACCTTCGTGATGTGAATCATTTCTTCAGGTTCGTAAATGCCGTCATCGTTGTCGCTGCGATGCTCGAATCCCAGCAAACGCAAATCATAACGCTCGGGATATGCTTCGGTTTGTCCGTTGTTCGTCACATGAATGACGAACGATCCGGCGGGACCCGCATTCCCCGATGTCAAATACGCCGTACCCGGCATGCCGGCGTTGCCGGGACGCCCGGACGAACCTCCCGAATTGGAATGATGCGTCGTGCGAGTTTGGGTGTGTCCCTGACTGTCCGTGTACGATTCCGATTCCGTCCACGAATACGAGCTGCCTCCGGGGCCGCCCGAACCGCCCAAACCACCGGCGCCATTGATTCCCGGCGCGCCTCCCGGGCCGCCTTCGACGCCATATCGAAGCAGCATCAACAAATGCGTGTCTTCATTCGCGACTTCTGCAATGATTGCGCCGCCTGCGCCGCCATCCGCGCCGCTCGTTCCATTGCCTCCGCGCCCGCCGTCGCCCCCGGGGCCGCCGTCGCCGCCGCTCGAATAACGAGTTGCATCGGCGCCCGCGCGGCCTCGAGCGCCACTGCCGCCATTTCCGCCATTGCCGCCTCGTCCACCGGGGCCGCCGCGCGCGACCAAATCGATGAATCCAGCGTCGCCAAGGGGCACTGTACGCGACAAACTCCGCCGATGGCCGTTCGGTGATGTGCCGGTTCCTTCCAGCAGGGCATTTTCCCGGTCGGTGGGATCGCTCTTCAGAATGGCGTGAATGATGCCCGCGTTTTCGCCGACTTCAGCCCGTCCTGCGTCGCTTCCCGCCTGGCCGTCGGCGCCCGCGCCATAACCGTCCGCCCCGGAACGACCATTTGCACCAGACAAACCAGCTTGGCCTGAAACTTCGACGCGAGCCAGCGAATCGCCTTTGACTTCAAGAACGGGATCGTGTTCGTCTCGTGCGCTCGTCCGATACGCCATGCGCGTACGATCGCAGAAATGGCGCGCGATGTCGAGACTGGAAACACGTTACTTCCGTTCGATCTTGTTCAGCAAATCCCCGAGACGCCGGAAGGTTTGTTCTTGCGCCGCCGTCGATTGTTCCATGCGTTGAGCAAAACTCAGCAATTGACCTCCGGCCGAATTCCATTGCGCGATCGCCTTGTCCAACAATTGAATCCGTGTATCGATCCCCGTTGCTTGCAAATTCGCACCCCACACGGTGAGCGCGTCCGTTTCCGTTGTTATCGCCGCCACCGTTGTTTTTGCCAGATGCAGACAATCGGTGGCTTGTTTCCAGCTCGCAATGGATTGCAACGCAGCCTGCGTCAGAGGTCGCATTTCGGTACAAGCGTTGCGAAGATGACCAAACGCCCGCTGGGCTTCATTGGCCTTTTCCACGCCCGGATCCACGC
>CAYSYX010000174.1:0-17281 GCA_964435055.1 uncultured Polyangium sp.
CAATTATCGGCGAGCATGCGCAATGATTCATCCAGGTTGTCCCGCCAGACCTTGGTGACGTTGCCGTCCCAATCGGCGATATCCGCTCGAACCTCGGCAATCAAGTCGACCGACAATGCCGCAAAATTGACCACGAAATTGAGCGGATTCTTGATCTCGTGAGCGATCCCCGCCGCAATGGCCCCCAGCGTCGCCAGTTTTTCCTGCGCAACCACCTGCTCCCGCATCGTCTTCAATTGCAAACGAGTGTTCTCCAGCTCGAGGCGCAGGGCTTCAAGCTCCCGGCCCTGTTGTTCGAGCTTGGTTTGCATATCCTCAATTTTTGGTTGCGCTTCGACCGGCACTTCTTTGGAAGTCTCGCCCAGACTCCGGCAGTCACGAGTCCCCACAGCAGAAGGACCCACTTCCAACGCTTGCGACACTTGCTCGCCAGTCCTGGAGTTCATGGTCAGTTGTCGTTGTTCTACCGTACGAGTGTATTTACTGTCAAGTAAGCTGTTGGCGAACGTAGCAGGCGAATCCGTTGTAGACGCAGTAGCTTGCGTCAATGACGAGACCTCGTGATTTCGCCGGCCGTCGGGCGGGAAGCACCATTTTCACGCCCCAAAGCATTTGATGGACTTGCGTGACGCGCGGAAAGACGGCTACGCTGTCGACCGCGAAATGAATAACGCACCTCCCGATGACGACGGATTTCACCACATCGACGCGCACCGTGTTCGGTTCGAACCGCCGGACATTCTGCTTGTCCAGACAAACGGCACCATTCATCCGGATCAATGCGACGTATTTTTCAATCTCGTCTATGGTCTGTGCCCCGATCGTCCATTTTACATTTTGCGAGATGCTCAAAATGGCGGTGTCCATGGTTCCGAAACGCGCTCCCGCATCCTCGAATTGAGCGACCCGGCGCGCTTCGCCGGAATCGCCATTTTCGGCGCATCTTTCCGCCTCAGGGTGCTCGTAACCATGTTGCACAAGACCGTGCGCACACTCAAACGCTCGTTCCCCGATGCGACGTTCGTCGACACCGAAGCCGAAGCTCGAGCTTGGATCCAAGCCCATCGTCAGCGAGCGATATCCGCGCAAAAAACCAAGGATTGAGGTGTACCCCCGCCACCTATGGAGATGACCATGACCATCGCCGAACCCGACCTCGACGGCTTCTATCATATCGGCCTTCATCGTATGCGCTTCGAGCCCCCGGACATCGTCCAGATGTTCACCAGCGGCGTCATTGAACCCGAGGACTTCGAACAATTTTTTCAATTGGCAACGCAATTGAGTCCGGATCGACCCATTTTTATGCTGCGAGATGCCCGAGAAGGCGTGCTCGGGCCGAAAACCCGGGCCCGGATCATTGAACTGGCGCAACCAAGCCGCGTGGGCGGCGTCGTGAATTACGGCGCGTCATTTCATACCCGCGTCGTCGTGACAATGTTGCTCAAAGCCGTTCGAGCTTTCAAAAACGCCACGCCGGATGTGGCTTTCGTAGAAACCGAGCAGGACGCACGCGCTTGGATTGAAGCCCAACGCAAAAGACGTTCACGCGCCATTTCGCTGGAAACAAAGTCCATGACGAATCACGCTGGATCGTGAACCAAACGACGCAACTGCCATGCTCTTCCCCGATCCACTCGCCTCCTTCGTGAAAAAGGTCGGTCCACACGAGGTGGAATACGAGCCTCCCGATCTTTTGCATGTGCATTACGAAGGCGACGTGGAACTCGAACACCTCAAGGTCTTCGACGCAATTGTCGAGGCGATTGCGTCGACGTCGCGCGCCTACGTCTTACGTGACGCGCGGCGCGGAGGCACGGTTCGTCCGGAAACACGCGCGCATATCGCCCGCAGTGTGGACATGACCAAAATCGCCGGGATGGTCACCTATGGCTCGTCCTTTCACGCACGCATCGTCTCGACAATGCTCGAGACCGCAATGCGCCGACTCAAGGATACAAACGTCGAGTACGTCTACTTCGACTCGGAAATGGAAGCGCGGGCCTGGATCGTCAAGCATCGCCAAACATGTCGGGAACAAGGAATTACTTGGAAAAAAACCTGACCGACCTCGACAACACGCCCACGTGGTGCCAAATACGGACTGCGCCATTCGGTTGACAGTAACGTCGAGAACCACTCGAGCCCGCAAAGAGGACCCATGTTGGACCCTTCGCCCCTTCATGGCCTGCACCGCCAAAAAGTCGGGCCTCACGAAATTGTAATTGAACTGCCCGACATCTTGCACATCCGTTACCACGGAGATGTCGAGCTGGAACATTTCAAGATTTTCGACGCAACCGTCCTGCGCCTATCCCAATCGGTACCTATTTACATCCTGCGCGATGCCCGCGAAGGCGGCAATCCGTCGTCGGAAACCCGGAGTTACATCGCGAAAAACGTGGACGTGTCGCGGATCATCGCGCTCGTGACCTATGGTTCGTCATTCCAAGCACGCACCATCGCCACGATGCTCAACAAAGCCATGAGGCGCCTGCACGAAGAAACGGGTGTATCGGTTTTTTTCGATACGGAGAGCGAAGCGCGAGTTTGGATCGACGAACACCGCAAGCAACGCGAAGGTCGGTACGGCGACGCGGAAAAACCCTGAAGCGACCTCAGCCCTCGCGCAACGACGCAAACTTACGCGTCGGGACCAAGGCCACCCGGACTTCTTCCAGCGACACGGCGTATTGCGAAACTTCATCCGGGATTTCCCACGAACCCTGACCGGGAATTTTCTCGCCGTTTCCCGTGAGCGCCCGCCATTGCGCGGCGTACCGCGCCGTCAATTCCGCTTTTAGCTTCGACACATCCCGCACACGGGGCACCGGCGCGCGAAATCCAAATTGAATGCTGGGTTTGGCTCGGTACACATCAGCGCCGAACGAACGCAAAAATTCCGTGATCTTTGCGACGAACTCGGCGCGTTGCCAATAATCCCACGCGTCTTCGAGCGGCAAACAAAGTACGCCGTCGATCTGGGAGTCGGCGAGGATCGCTTTCGATGCTTTTTCAGTGCTCGTTCGCCCCAAGTCCAGCTTTCGCGGCAGCAATTCCGCGCCTCGATGCAATTCTACGGCCTTTGATTGCAGTTTCGCGGCCGCGATTTTCAACACCGCAATCGCCTGAGTGGCGGAAAGCTCGTCCACTCGCGCCGAAATGCCAATCATGAGTACGTCGGGCCGAACCGCCAAACCATGTTGCGCGTCCGCTTCGGGGACGGAGATACCGACATGCATGACAAACCTCCGAATCTCGAGTCAATCACCGTCCCCCGGGAGGCACGCTCCCGCGCGGAGCCGGCGGCAAGGAGCTGGAACGCCATTCTCCCGAGCCACCGCTTCCCGAGCGCAGAATATCGAGCAATGTCGACCACATCTCGCGGATATTGGAGAAACGATGATGCGGCTCGATAGCCAGCACGCGTGCGACCCAGCGATCAATCGTTTTTGGAAGGTCGGGACGTTTGTCCGTCAAGGTCGGGCGCGCCGCACGAATGACGAGACGCACGACATCGACGAGCGAATCACCGCGAAATGGCACATGCCCGGCCAAAATACGATAAATGATCGCCCCCATTGCGTACATATCCGCCGCCGCGGAAATGGTAATCGACGGGCCTTGCCAGCTCTCGGGCGCAATGTACGAAGGCGATCCGACGACAAACCCATCTTGTGTCAATGGAGTCGACGCCGAAAGATCTTTCACCATTCCGAAATCCAACAGCCGCACTCGACCGCGCGCCGTCGAATCCAACACGAAAATATTCGCCGGCTTCAAGTCGCGATGCACGATACCTCGCGCATGCGCTGCTTCGAGTGTGTCGACGATGGGCGCGAGCAATTCGATCAATTTCAAGATGGGCAGCGGACCGAATTCATTTTCGTGTTTCCACAAATATCGCTCCAAGTCCTGCCCTCGAAGCAGCTCCATCACGATGTACATCAATCCGTCTTTCGACCGATTGAGCGCAAAAATCTGCACCGCCGCCGTGCCGGACAACACGCCCATCGACCGAGCTTCGCGACGCATTCTCGTCGTGAATTCCGCCGAATTCGCCACCTCCGGCTTCAATATCTTGATCGCCACCGGCGCGCCGATGTCCAAATCCTCCGCTTCGTATACGGCCCCCTGCCCGCCTTCTCCAATGAGACGAGCAATGCGGTATTGACCATCGACGACGTCACCTAGTTCGATCATCACGCACCCTCCCCGTAAAAAGCACTCGGGAGCAAGTCGGTGTCATCTTGTACACCGGATCCCGCTCCCAAGTCGACACGGCCAAACGAATTTCTATTTTACGGCGCCGGCGGCGCGACCTGCGCCAGGGCGAGAGGAAGAATCTCGTCCATCGATTCCACGAGCGTTACTTGCACTTCATCGAGGATATCTCGCGGAACATCGTCCAAATCCCGGCGATTTTTCGCAGGAATGATCACCTGCTTGATCCCCGCTCGATGCGCCGCCAAGAGTTTTTCCTTGACGCCCGTCACCGGCATGACGCGCCCACGCAGCGAAATCTCGCCCGTCATCGCAATGTCGGATCGTACCGGACAATCGAGAAGCAACGAACACACCGCCGTGAACATCGTCACGCCCGCAGCAGGCCCATCACGCGAAACCCCGTGACGAGGCACGTGCAAGTGCAAGTCGATGTTCTTCAGCCATTCCGGATTCAAGTGCAAGCGATCGGCTTTGCTTCGGACAAAGGATACCGCCGTCGTCGCCGATTCCTGCATCACGTTCTTCATGTTGCCCGTAAGGACGACATTGCCCTTGCCCGGCATCTTCGACGCTTCGATGAACATGATCTCGCCCCCGCCGGGCGTCCACGACAAACCTGTCGCGACGCCGGGTTCGAGCGACTTTTCCGCGATCTCCGGACGAACCTTGTGCGGCCCGAGCACCTTCTCCACATGCTCGGCGTTGACCACTTCATGCACGTCGATGCCTTCGGCCAAACGCACCGCCGTGGCGCGACAAACCGCTGCAATCTCCCGCTCGAGCCCACGCACACCCGCTTCCCGCGTGTAGTGATCAATCAGCGTCGCGATGCCCTCCTCGGTGAACTCGAGACGTTCGTCCGTGAGGCCGTGCGCGCTGAGCTGCTTCGGCACGAGAAACTCCTTGGCAATGCCGAGTTTGTCCGTGCGCGTGTACCCCGGCACTTCGATCACTTCCATGCGGTCCATCAAGGCCGCCGGGATCGTGTCGCGGTTGTTCGCCGTCGCCAAAAACGTCACCTGCGACAAGTCGAAAGGCAAGTCGAGGTAGTGATCTTGGAACGTGCCGTTCTGCTCCGGATCGAGCACTTCGAGCAACGCCGCCGCGGGATCTCCACGCAGATCCGCGCCGAGTTTGTCCACTTCGTCGAGGACCAACACCGGGTTTTTCGTGCCCGCTTTCTTCAACGCCTGAATGATGCGTCCGGGCAACGCGCCGACATACGTACGCCGATGCCCACGCACCTCCGCTTCATCCCGCACCCCACCGAGCGCAATGCGTTCGTAATGACGACCCATCGCTCGAGCAATCGACTTGCCCAGCGAAGTTTTTCCTACGCCCGGAGGCCCGATGAACAAAAGAATCGGCCCCTTCTTGTCGGTACGAAGCTGCCGAATCGCCGAATACTCGACAATGCGCTTCTTCACTTTCTCGAGGCCCATGTGGTCTTCATCCAAGCACCGACGAACTTCTTTGGTGCTCAAACGATCGACCGTCGTCTTGGTCCACGGCAGATCCGCGATCCACTCGACGTATGTTCGCG
Source organism: uncultured Polyangium sp. (assembly GCA_964435055.1). Lineage (GTDB taxonomy): Bacteria > Myxococcota_A > Polyangia > Polyangiales > Polyangiaceae > Polyangium. The sequence goes on from CAYSYX010000174.1 coordinate 5,771, forward strand.
TGAGGTTGTACTCGGCGGACTGCTGGGCCATCGAGCGCATACGCGAGAGCTGTTTCTTGGCGACTTTATCGACATCCGCGGGAGGTTTGGCCTTCCGAACCTTCTCGCGAAGCTCCTCGATCTCGTCGTCTTCGGAGGACTCGCCCAGCTCTTCGCGGATTGTCTTCATCTGCTGGCGCAAGATGTCTTCACGATGGCTCTTGCCGGTCTCTTCCTGCACCATCGACGAGATTTCTTTCTTCACCCGCAGCACTTCGAGTTGTCGTCCGACCATGGCGAGGACGAGACGAACTCGAGCTTTGACGTCGAAAGCTTCGAGGATCTCTTGCTTGTTGGCGACGGACGCTTGAGCTTGCGGGAAGTTCGAAGCGATGAGATCCGCCAAAGCTCCAGGCTCGCGCACGTTGTCGAGGATTCCCGCCGTGTCTTTCGGCAAGTTCGGCATGAGGCCGAGGACTTCACGCGTGGCTTCGCGAAGGCCGGTGCCGAGCGCATCGAGTTCGACATCCCGAACCAGCGACTCGGGGATGCGTTCGATCTTCGCCCGCATGTAAGGCTCGAGCGACGCGGTGTTTTTCATTCTGAAACGGCCGAGTCCATGCAGAACCACGGAATAGTTGCTCGGGCCGAGGCGAATGACTTTGACGACGCGGGCGATCGTTCCGACGCTGTAGAGATCTTTGAACGTCGGTTCGTCCACTTCGGAAGACCGTTGGCTGAGCACGCCGACGAGCGCGCGTTCACGCCCGAGAAGGTCTTCGACAAGCCGAACACTCCTTGGACGTCCAACGTTTATCGGTACGACGGACATCGGAAAGAGAACGGAATTTCGAAGCGGAAGAATAGGTACCGTGTCCTCGGAAGGAGGAGGCGGCGGAGGACGAGATGGCGGAGCACCACTGGATGCCATGCGCGCCAACCTAGTACATTTTTGCTTCGTGTGCTGGCTCGAGGCGCGATCAAAAATCTCGGATCTTCCAGACGCCATGTTCACGCACGAGCGCGACGGTGCCTCCAGCGCCGTACGACATCGCCGCGTTATCGCCCGTTTCCTCGATGACGGCGGTGGGCAGAGCAGCCCGAATGGCCTGAACGATGCGCTGCATTTGCTCTTTCTGCGGACCTTCCCAATCCTTGCGAAGTTTCTCGGCGGTGATGTCGGTCGTCGCCGCATCGGCTCGAGCCGCTGGAGAATTGGGTGTTGCCGAGCCTGATTGCGGAGCTTCGAGCACGGCGGGAGGTTCGTCGCCGGGAAGAACTCCGGTTTTTTCGGCGTCGGGAACGAAACGCAAAATCACGTCGTAACGCTTGCGCTCAAAGGCGCGGAGAAATCCGACGAGCGCTTGACGGGGCGTGGCTTGGCTGTACAGGTCGACCGCAGTCGCATCGATGCGCCACTTGCCATTCTCGAACACGAGCAGCAGTTCGTCCCCGTTGGGCAAATTGACAGTCGCGCTGACGACGGGATCGGTGGCGGGACGTGAAACAGCCGCGGCGATTTCCTTGATTTCGTCGGGGTTTTCCTTGGCCGCACGGCGAAATGCATCGAGCGACATCGAGCGTTTGGCGTCGTCGGAGAGAAGCCGATACGCGTCGTCGACACGCCCTTCGCGAAGCGCCTGCGCGTATGCACGAAGCGTGTCACTCGGCCCTTGTTGACCCATCACACCCGATCCACAACCGAGGATCACGACGAAGAAGAGCGGCGACAAACGAGCGAAGAGCTTCACGTGCGCGGGTGTAGCACAGTCTCGCCGCGAAGAGAGCCCCCGAGCGATTGGGTTGGCATTTCTTGGCCCTCGCAGTTTGGCGTCGACATTCGATCCGGCAGTCCTTCGGAGTCCGTGGCGTCGATAATGACTCGTTCGAGACGCCGACGAGCCCGAATTGGCGCCGGAGCTTTTGGTTTGGCGGGTAAATTCAATGACGAATTTCCACACAAACTGCATTGGAACGTGTAAAACCCGGAACACCGGTCAAGCGGTCGGCTTAGATGATTTACGCGGCAAAAGTGCACCGCAGCTAGCGCTCGCAATTGCCCGCGCCACCGCCGGGTTACCTGGGCTTGGACATACGAACGAACCCAAGCGCATAGCGGCAACGTTCGCGCCAAATAGCGGCAACGTTCGCACCAAATAGCGGCAACGATCATGCCGAGCGTGTACAGTCTACATTACATCACTGGCAGGCCTCATGCACGTTTCGCCGGAAATGACGACCAGCAACGCGTCCTGCGGTGTCCAATTTAGCGGCAACGCTCAACCACGGCAGCGGCAACGTACCGCCGCCGTGATCACCACCTACGGGCACGCATGCACGCGAACAACCGTCAACGTCGTCCCTTGTATCGACGCCCATGCGACTTCCCCATTCGGTCGAGACTCGAAGTCTTGCATTGGCAATGGCGCCGTCGTATTCACGGTTTCCCCTGTAGCGACATCGAGCGTTTGGCGTCGTCGGAGAGAAGCCGATACGCGTCGTCGACACGCCCTTCGCGAAGCGCCTGCGCGTATGCACGAAGCGTGTCGCTCGGTCCTCGAGCGCACGACCCCAAAACGAGCCATCCATGGCTCATCGTCCGGGAAAAACCAATGAAATCCACAAATCGGCTCTCGACATCGGCGACCATCTCGTTCGTGGCGCTCCTCAGCGCTTGTTCATCGACTCCGAATACCGAAAATCCCGGCAGCGGAGGCGCATCCTCGTCGTCATCGTCCTCTTCGAGCTCCAGTGCTTCGAGCTCCAGTACGTCGTCGACTTCGAGCGGCGCAATGCAATGCCCACCAAGCTGTTCGACGCATACGGATTGCCAAAATAGCTGTCCAACGCCGTCCGAAGGAATGACCACGTGCTGCGGCCTTTTTGGTTGTTACATGGCCTCGGAATGCCCACCTGCATGCGTACCTGGAGGCTCTTGCACGCCGGGGAGTTTCTGCACGGGGAGCTTTTTCGATCCCAACGATTGCGTCGAATCATGCTCATGCGACGCGACCGGCCATTACGTTTGCGCACTCTATTCGGATTATCCTTCGTGTCCCGAGGTTCATCCCGCGTGCGGCGACGCGTGCGATCCAACGACGAGACTTTATTGCGCATGCACGACGGATGGCGGCACGACACCTTGTACGTGCAATGCGACGACGATGACGTGGGATTGCGCATTGCCTACTTTTTGCAGTTTGCTCGATACGCCCCCCAAAGCCAAATGTACGGATTTCCCGATAGGCACGCCGTGCGGAGACGTCTGTCAATGCATGGCGAAATGCGGAACGTCGGTCTGGATGTGCACGATTTGAGGCCAGACGCGACGAGCCGACGATGTCGGGACGCGGAAAGAGAAATTCAGCGGCCGGGAAAAACCGTTTGCCGAGGCCCGCGTCCCCGGTCTGATGGACCATGGTTTGCCACGGCATTGAAACAACGGCGCACGGATTGCTCGGTAGCCGGCGAACATAACGAAACGAGACCATTTCATCGATTCATTTCCAAACGAAAAACGTTTTTTCCATTGGAACAGGTCCACGATTGCAGTAGGGTCGCGAGCATGCGTACTCAGTCGTTTGCCAAAGCAACTCTACATTTCTCGCTGATCGCGGCCCTTTGCTCGGGCTGCATCAAAAACCCCGCGCTCGGATTGACGGCGAATGATGTCGATCCGGTCGTCGAGGAGACGTACAAGAATCGTCCACAAGGGTTGTACCGCGGCGATGACAAACTGGATGAGCAAGACTTTTATGACATCGTCGGCGATACCGAATCGGCGAAAGAGATCAAGGCGGCTCGTTCGTCGGGAGAAACCAAGCAGACGGTGGGCGGGATCTTGGTCGGGGTCGGCGCGTCGATCCTCGCCGGAACGCTTGCGCTCTATATCTTGCCCAAAGGGGGTCTTCTGGGCGACAAAGGGTTGTTCGAGCCGCCATCACCTTATTTGAATTACGCCGGGTTCCTCGTCGGTCTGGGCAGCACGGGTGGCGGCCTTTGGCTCTTGCGCAATGGCAAAGAAGCGACCAGCGGCAAGACGCTCATGTTTCCGCTCAAACACGCGCAAGAGTCGCTCGAAAAAGCCCAATATGGCGGCGGCGGTCTCAAGCCGGAAAATATCAAATCGCTGCTCTTGGCGGCGGCCAAAGGTCGCTCGAGTTATTGCGGCAATTCCGGAGTCGACCTGCAACCGCTCATCGGAAAAGACGAAAAAGGTCGGGAAGTCAAGCTCGCCCGTCACGAAGATTGGCTCGAATGGGTCACGGAACCGGCCGATTTGATGGTCGAAGCCAAGTCGCATAGCGATACGTCGCAAAGCGCACGCGGCGTGCTTTCCCCCATGCGCAACTCCCTGGCCGCATTGGGTCAATCGGTCAAAATCACCGTGACCATCAAAGGGACGCCGACGACGGCAAGTTTGCTCTTATCGCAGGATTTGAGCTGCCCCGAGGACGCCTTTTATTCAGGCTCGGGAGGTTCGTCCGGGAGCAGCGGGAGCAGCGGCAGTTATGGAGCTTCGCAAGGTGGCAATGGCGGAGACGGGCAAGATGGCGGAGATGGCCAAGATGGCGACGATGGAATCGACGTGGATGTCGAAGCCGCGTGGGTCAAAGACAAAGCGGGCCATCGTTATGCCTTGATCGTATCGAAATCGCCCCAAGGAAAACCCGTTGTGGTGCTGATGGAGAAAGGCGCGGAATTCAGCGTCGTATCGGCCGGAGGTTCCGGAGGCAGCGGCGGCTGGGGCGGAAGCGGCGGAACGGGCAATTCCGCGGATAGCGGCCAATACCCGAAATATTGCGCAGGCGATGGCGGTGCAGGCGGGGCCGGTGGACGCGGCGGTCGAGGAGGTTCGGGCGGTAAAATCACCATTCGAGCCACCGATAAGGCGCTATTCGATCAAATTCCCGCGGGTGCGCCCGGAGGAAATGGCGGATCGGGCGGCTCCGGAGGCTCGGGAGGTTCCCACGGCTCGGAATATTCCGGATGCAAAGGGGCGAAAGATGGTCCGCGAGGCGCATCGGGAGCATCGGGCAATAGCGGGCGTGATGGATCGGTAAAAAGGCAAACGGTGGGCGTCGGTGAATTGTCGCTGATTCAGGCGGTGCTGGCCAATGCGCCGAATTTGTCGTTGGACAGCGGGAAGTGAAAAGAAGTCCGGCGCGACGAACGATTGCCATTCGTTGTTCGTCGCGCCGACTCGGACACCCCGATTCACTTCGGAATCACGCGGCCCGTCGCAAACTTGAAGAACGACGAATACGACGCGGCATTACGACACGTCGCCAAGTCCACCGTCATGTTATTCTTGTCCTTACAGCCCGTGACCTCTTTCGTCATGTTATTCGTCGTAAACGTATAAGGCCCGCCGGCTCCCGCCACGGGTGCGTCCGGATCAACCTGATCCGGCTGACTCGGCGTAATGACCCCGAGGAATCCGAGGACCGTACAACCTCCGACGAATACGTCGAGCAACGAATTGTTCACCGTATATTTTTGATCGCAAGACAGCATGCCCATCGTCAATGCCGCCGGAATGGGCACTTGATCAAGCGACATCGCTCCGACATTGCCGCAAAGATCCCCCGCCCCGATATTGTCGGGCGTCCCATTGGAAGCATACGTCATCAACGCCGGATCGAGGTTCTCCGACGCCAAATGACCCGGTGTCGTCCCCATCGATTTCAACGGCGTATCCACCGCGCCAATCGATACCGTCATTTTTGCTTGGCTCATCCGCAACGTGGCCGGAGTTCCCGCGAAACTGATTCCGAGCGAAACTCGACCCGGCCCGGCGTGCAACGTATTTTGTGAAATATACCCGGCCAATTTTTCCAATGGATTACGATTCGCATCCACGGAAGCCGCGCCAATCGTATGCCACCAATCCAAGTCCTTCGTTCCGTCGTATCCGGCACCAGCCACCGGCGTCGCCGCAAGAAAGCCAATCTCGACCGAAGGATCCGAAACCCCGGACAAATCCGTGAGGCCCAGCGTCTTGTACATGATCGAAATGGATCCGTCTTTGACTCCGGTATCGAGCGACATTTGAATCTGTCCCTGCGCCGCCGCGGAAATGGCGCTCCCCAATCGATTGTTGGGACATGCCGGATCTCCCGTGAGGAACTGCAATTTCAACCATGTCGCCCGCTGAACTTGCTCGAACTTGCACGAAGCATCGCAACCGTCGAGGTTTTTCGTATTGCTATCATCGCAATGCTCGCCCGCTTCCCGCATGCCATTGCCACACACCGCTCCGGTGGGTAACGTGCAATCGGCTTGGCAACCATCGCCGTCGACCGTATTGCCATCGTCGCAAGCTTCACCCATTTGCACCGTGCCATCACCGCAAACAAGCAGCGAGCAATCGCCCATGATACAAATCGACGAGAAAGCGCAGGCATCGCCCTCGGCAATGGGACTGCCACACGTATGCGTCATATCGTCGCAAACCGTACCGACGCAAGGATCCAAGGCCGAACAATCCCGAGCGGGATCATCCGATTTGCAGCTGTATTTGCACGCATCGCACCCGTCGCCGTCGACCATATTCGCGTCGTCGCATTCCTCCATCGTATTGACATAACCGTCGCCGCAAATATCGTCGGCGCACATTCCGGCGAGGCAGATCTTGCCCGTGGCGCATCCAAAACCATCCGGTGGGTTCATCCCCGGAACGCAGGCATGTTTGTCGCTGCACGTCTCGGAGCCATTGCAGAGATTTCCATCATCGCATTTCGCATCGCCCGTCTCCGGCTTTGCATTGTCGCACGAAAACGTGCAATCCGCCTCGCACCCGTCACCGCTCACATCATTGCCGTCGTCGCATACTTCATCCCCCTCCACCGTCGCATTGCCACATTTTGGTCCTTGCGTGCCTCCGGTCGAGGTGGACGTGATGGAGCCGTCGCCCCCGCATCCCGCCATGAATCCTCCAACAGCGAGCCCCGAAAGAATGACCAGGGACGCAAGTCCAAGCGAATTCGAACGTTTTTGCACGTGATTCCTCCAAGCATCAACGCCTGCGCAATGCAGACGCTCATGCCCATCATAACAAAATTCGTCCGCCGCGCTCGTACTCATCCCGGCGCTTTCGCCGAAGAGCGATTCATCATGCAAAAGGATTCGCCGCAGGATGCGTGTGCCCCCCGGCATCGGCCAACGTCGTTCACAATGCGCAACCAGACCGATCGGTATGCATCACGAAGGTTCATACCGTTCAACAAGACCGATCGACCTCCCAAAACGCTCTTCACCATGTTCCACAAGGCCGATCGGTCTGCCAAAACGCTCTTCACGATGTTCCGCAAGGCCGATCGGCCTCCCAAAACGCTCTTCACCATGTTCCGCAAGGCCGATCGACCTCCCCAAACGAAGTAAAGAGCGTTTCGAAGGCCATTCGGCTTCGAAGCTTACGCAATGCAGCCTACCCTCGACGTCGGCGACGCGGAGGTCTGTCGCCTCCCCTACCTTCGGGCGCACGTTTTGAGCCATGCGGTCGGGCCGCAACATGGCGAGGTTTCTCCGCGGAGCGATCGCGGCCTTTTTTGGGCTTGCGTTCGCGGGCCTCGCGCGGTGGAGGTGGAGCGGACGCCGGTAATTCTACAATGGGCGATGGAGCTTTGGCCGGCCGAGGCGCCGGTAATTCCACAATGGGCGGCGGCGCCTTGGCTGCACGTACAGGCTCGGGCGCTCGAGGCGGCGGGACATCCGAGGCGCGACGTTTTTCTTCGACAAACCCGGCTCGCACCCGCTCGACACGCACTCTTTGTCCCCGCAACGTGGTGCCCATGAGCACCTGCATGACTTCGTCGGCCCTCGATTGCGGAATTTCCACGAACGATTCGTAATCGAAGATATCGATCGCGCCGATGTCTCGACCGGGCATTCCCGTTTCATTCGCAATGGCTCCGACCAAATCGCTGGGTCGTAATCCCTCGCGACGCCCCATACTCAGCATCAATCGCGCCATTCCTCCTTCGGGCCGTGAAGGCGCAGGCGGAGGAATCGCCGCCGCTACCGTATTGGCTGCTGCCGGTTCGGAAGCTCCGAGCAATTTCAAAGAAGCCGCGACGATGAGCGCGGGATCGTGTGTCTTGAGTAAATCCGTCGCGACGGTGAGATATGCTTCGAGGCCTCCGGCTTCAATGGCTTGCGTGAGCGATTGCTTGAGCACTTCGCGCCTGCGCATGGCCAAATCGGCGTCGGTGGGCAAACGCATCGCCTGAATTTGAACCTTCGTGGATCGCTCGATGAAGCGCAATTGCCCAAGTTCGCGCGGCGTGACCAACGTAATGGCGTCGCCTTCGCGGCCCGCGCGTCCGGTACGACCAATGCGATGCGTATACGATTCGACATCCGTGGGAATGTCGTAATTGATGACATGCGTCACGGTCTCGATATCGAGCCCTCGAGCGGCGACATCGGTCGCGACGAGCAATTCGATTCGGCCTTCTTTGAAGCGGCGCATGACGCGATCGCGATCGCGCTGATTCATGTCGCCATGCAATCCATCGGCGAGACACCCGCGACCTCGCAAGTATTCGGCGACCTCTTCCGTGGCGCGTTTGGTGGAGCAAAAAATGATGGACGAGCCCGGTGTTTCCATATCGAGCACGCGAAAGAGCGCTTCCATTTTTTGCGCCGAGCCCACTTGATAAAACGATTGGCGAATGACGGGGACATTACGCGCTTCGGAGGAGATCTTGATGCGCTCCGGATCGCGCAGATACTTTTTCGACAATCGCGCAATGGGAGCAGGCATCGTGGCGGAAAAGAGCGCCGTTTGTCGCTCGGGAGGCAATTTCGCCAAAATGGTCTCGATGTCTTCGATGAAGCCCATGGCGAGCATTTCGTCGGCTTCATCGAGAATGACGGTGCGAACATGGGTCAAATCGAGCGTTTCACGGCGAATATGATCCAGAAGGCGCCCCGGCGTACCCGCGACGATGTGGGTACCCGCAGATAAAACTCGCAATTGGCGATCGATCGGTTGTCCGCCGTAAATGGGGAGGACTCGAATACGTTGCGCTTTTCCAAATGAATACACGGCTTCGGATACTTGGACGGCAAGTTCGCGCGTGGGGCAAAGAACGAGCGCTTGAACGGTCAGATGCTCGGGATCGACCAGTTCGACGAGGGGCAAACCATAAGCGGCGGTTTTTCCAGTACCGGTCTGGGCTTGCGCGACGAGGTCGCGGCCTTCGAGGAGCAGAGGAATGGTTTGGGCTTGTATGGGCGTGGGCCGTTCGAAACCAAGCTGTTCGATGACGGTCAAGGTTGCGGGCGAGAGGCCAAGTTTGGCGAATGTTTCATCCGCGGCCGGCGTGTTCGATGTTGCCGGAGATTCTGTAGTGCGTTCCATCGGCGAGGCTGTAGCACGTTCTTTTCACGCCAAGCGACGAATTGCACCGAGACGAGCAGATTTATCCGGAAGAACTCAAAACACGTTATGCAATCGCCACCGGGTCTTGCACCGCGCTCGAACCAAAACCGCAACGATGTGCCAAACACTTTTCGGATGGACGAGCCGCTGCTTTGATGGTATGTCGCGCCCGAACGTTACCGGAAAGAAGGTATTTCATGCTCGTTACACGCTCGTCGCTCATCTCGTGCTGCATCGTGGTCTGCGCATTGTTTGTCGCCGGTTGCGACAACAAACCCGCGGCGGACTCGGCCAAACCCGGAGAGGCGACCAGCCCGGCTGCGAAGGGTGAACCCAAGGCCGAAAAGAAGGCTGAACCTGCAGGCCCGACCGTCGCGTCTTGCGACGTGATCAAGACGGAGAGCATCTGCCGCCAATATGCGGAGGCGAATATCTCGGCCGCAGGCGTTGATTTCCTCAAGAACCTGTGCTCCACCGGCACATTCAAGACGGAACCGTGTCCGGCCGCCAAGCGCGTGGGATCCTGCGCGACGCAAGAAGGAACGAAGGTTTATTACAGCGAAGGGCCGTTCCCGATGGCCGCGGATGCCGCGGAAAAGGCATGCAAAGAAGGCATTCCCGCCGGAACGTGGAAAGCCGGTCAGTAAGCGCGGGCTTTACGTCATAAGCTCGATACGACCCCACCATTTCATTTCCTTCACCAATCGACGCTCGCGCGAAGGCGTGCAGTCGTCATGAGGCCCCGGCATCAAGGCGCAGGGGCGACTTTCCCAACGACGACATCGTAATCCGTATTCGCTCCGTTCGTGGAGAGCAACGTTCCATCCGGAAACGTAATGGGAGCGATCCAACTTCCACCCATGACCAAAGCATTTGCATTGGCGGCCGTGAGAAACGTCGCCCCGGGTTTGGCAGGTTGGTCCGGTCCGAACGTGGCCGCCTTGTCGCTGAAGAGCGTTCCATCGAGGCTGTTCAGCGGAATCAGCATGCCGCACATGAAGTCCGTATCGGGACAGGTCAATATCCGGCCATTCGGGAGCGTCAATGAGCCCTGATGGAGGCAACCGGCATAAAACCGTCCGGATTCATTCGATGAAATGCCCTGACAGAATTGCCCCACGCTCCCGGCCAGAGGCTGAAACCACTTTTCTGCAAGGCTGCCGTCGTACCCCATGAGCGCAGCATTCGCCGTCTGCGATTGCCCCGGGCCCGGCGCCGATTTCCCCGCAAACGTGAGCGGTCCGGTGAGTGCGCCCGAGACCGCCACTCGATTGGTCGATGGATCCGCAGCAATACCCAAAGGCAACACATTGGCAAAACTTCGCGCGCCGAGCATTGCGCCGGAGCCCGAATCGAGCTTCATGACAAACCCAGCATCCCCCGAGGGCAAACCCGTTCCGTCCAACGTTCCGCTCGTGTATGCGCCCGTCACCACGGGATGACCATCCCCCGCCACGGCAATACGAATCGTTCCCGGATTGTGGTTACCGCCCGTCCATGTTTTACCCCATTTGCAACCCAACTTTACCGTATCGAGCGCCAACACGACGAGGTTGGGATCATTGCCCGCATCAAATGCACCCAATGCAGGACAACCCGAATACTGCGTCCCATTACCACGCAGAATTCCCGCCACATACAGGGACTGGCCGTCGGCCGACAAGGCCAATGCTCCCATCTCATCGTGAAACCCCGAACCGAATTGACCTCGAACCATCGGAGACGCGCCGTCCGACATGGACCGAAGCTCGATAAAGATATCGTGCGAATCGGCGACATCGCCGAAACCTCCGCCCCAAGCGACGAGGCCATTACCGAGCGCAATGGCCGCGCCGACGCCGGCGGTCGTCCCGACGCCGGTTGGATTCACAATCCATTGCGGTACTCCCTGAGGATCGAGTTTGGCGAGAAAAGCTTCTTCCGTATTGGGATTGGAATCGGACAAACCCACATTCGGGCCCAAGAACATGGCCCCATTGTATCTGCCCGTAATGAATACGCTGCCATCTCTGTCCAGGCCGAGCGCGTATACCGTTTGCTCGGCATCGTCGCCAAATCGAAAACCGAAGTTACATGCTTCGCAACTGCCGGCGCCGCCCCCCGAGCCCCCTGCCCCGCCGGCTCCACCTGCACCACCGGTCGCG
>CAYSYX010000175.1:0-17251 GCA_964435055.1 uncultured Polyangium sp.
GGGGCACGCCGCTGCCGATCTGGGTGAACGACACGACGGGCGCCATCGAAGCCATCGATTCCGTGGCCGCTCTTCGCGCCAAACCCGGAAACAACGTGGCCGAAATCGAAGCGGATCTGGCCAAGACGCACCCGAAGATGGCCGAGCATCTGTTGGTGCACAAACCGTGGATCGACAAGATCACGTTCAAGAAAGACGGCGAAGAGGGCACCTACAAGCGCGTCAGCGACGTCATCGACTGCTGGTACGACTCGGGCGCGATGCCTTTTGCCCAGTGGGGTTTTCCCCATGCCCAAGGCTCGTTCGAGAAGTTCGATCGCGCTTTCCCTGCGGATTTCATCAGCGAAGCGATCGATCAAACGCGCGGCTGGTTTTATTCGCTGCTCATGATCTCGACGCTCGTTTTCGACGAAGAGACCCAGAAGAAGCTGGGTTTGTCGCGGATTCGGTCGTACCCGATGCCCTACCAGACCTGCGTCGTTCTCGGGCACGTGGGCGATCGCGAGGGCAAAAAGGAGAGCAAGTCCAAGGGCAACTACACGCCTCCGGAGATCATCCTCGACCGCGTCCGCATGGAGTTTGTCTCGGCAACAGGAGACAGCGCGAAAGTTGGAAGCGTGGCTCCGGGAACGGCGCTCATCGCGCGTGAAGACTACGAAGGGCTGGATCTTTCCGGGGACAGCGCGAAGGTGAATTTGTACCGCGGGGATCGTCCCGGCGAGGTTTTTCCCATCGAACTCCGTCCCGCCACGGGCAAACTGAAACTACCTCGTCGCGTCGTCGCGCTCGCCGATGCCGATATCGCCAAGCTCGGTTTGACGCCGCATGCGGATCCGCTCCGGATCATGCCGAACGACGTGCCGCGTTTGTCGCAGAACAGTCGCGTGTACCTCGAAGATCCCAGCGCTCCGGCACCTGGCGCGGATGCGTTCCGCTGGTTCTTCTATGCGTCCTCGCCTCCGTGGACAAACACGCGTCACTCGCTGACGAACGTGCGCGCGACGCAGAAAGAATTCGCGATCAAGATCCGCAACGTCTGGTCGTTCTTCGTCATCTACGCGAACATCGACGGCTTCAATCCGGCCGAAAACAACCCGGAAGCGACCGGACTTTCGCCTGCGGATTTGGCCGAGAGTGCGGGGTATCGACCGGCGACCGAACGCGGTTTGCTCGATCGGTGGCTCCTGTCGGAGCTGGCCCTGAGCACGCGTGAAGTCACGCAGCACCTCGATGGGTATCGCTTGTACGAAGCCGCGCAGCGCCTCGTGGATTTCGTCGATGCCTTGTCGAATTGGTACGTTCGTCGTTCGCGTGCGCGGTTCTGGTCGCCCGCGGAAGCCGTTTCGGCCGAGGCTGCCCAAGACAAACGGGACGCGTATTTCACGCTCTACGAAGCGCTCGTGACGATCTCGCGGTTGATTGCGCCGTTTACCCCGTTCTTCGCGGACGAGCTTTATCAAAGCCTGGTGCGTTCGCCTTGGCCGTCGTCGCAGCCGCAAAGCGTGCACCTCGTCGCGTGGCCCGATCCGGATGCCGCCGCCATCGACGAAGCTCTCGCTGCGGAAATGCGCGCTGTTCGCGAACTTGTCAGCCTTGGTTTGCAAGTCCGAACCATCAACAAACTCAAGGTGCGGCAACCGTTGGCCCGAGCCGACATTGTCGTATCGAGTCACGCCTTGCGTGTGGCCCTTGCGAAACATGCGGATCTCATCGCGGAAGAGATCAACGTGCACGAGGTTCGGTTCCTCGAACCGGGGCAAGAAGGGCAAGCGGTCAAGTATGTGCTCAAACCAAATTTCCGAGCGCTCGGACCGAAGCTGGGCAAGAAGGTTCAGCAAGCCAAACAGGTTTTGGCCAAGGCCGATGCGGCGGCTTTACGCAGCGAGCTCGTGACGAATGGATCCGTTTCGATCGAGATCGACGGCGAGAGCGTCTCGCTGACGCCCGAAGAAATTGAAGTCGTTGTCGAAGCGGGCAAAGACTTCGCGGCTGCCGGCGGAAAAACCGGGGTCGTCGTGTTGCACACGGCGCTCACGGATGCGTTGCGGGACGAAGGTTTGGCGCGTGAAATCCTCTCGCGCGTACAAGGCTTGCGCAAAGACATCCAGCTTGGTTTTACCGACCGGATCTCGCTCGCCGTCGACGGCACCGATCGGGTCAAACGCGTCGTCGACGCAGCACGAGCGGAGATCGCCGGTGAAGCGCTCGTTCGGTCTCTCGAAATCGGCGCTCCGACGTTTGCCGGGGAACGTCGCGAGCTCGTCGTCGATGGTGAAACGCTTGTCCTGACGATCGCCCGCAGCAACTGATTCATAGGCCGCAAAAGGGGGGCGTGAACGTACGCCCCCCCGTTTGTTGCGACGAACGTCAGCGATTCTGGCTGCCACCCCGCTCGCTTCCCCCGGACGAACCGCTCCGTCCGCCGCTTCCGCCGCCCGATTCGGCTTCTCGTTCCTTGCCTTCTTCGACGAGCTCGCGGACGCGTTGACCACCCATCCGACCGGCTTCCTCGACCGTCATCTGACCCTTTTCTTCGGATTGCGGTTGATTCTTTTGCTGCTCAGCCATGTCGACCTCGCTTTCGTTCAGCGCGACAAACCAAACGAACGAACATTCGTTCCCTTGGCTCGTTGCCCGTCATCACGTGGGGATGTCGGAGACGAATGTCGAGGCATGTTTCTTTGGACGAACTCGCTCGTAGCAGCGCTCAATCCCGGGGCGGCGCGACATCGATTTCGCCTTTGGGATCCGCGGTGACGCACGCTTCGCTCGAGCCCAACTGGCAGGCTTTCGTGTAGAACCTCATCGCCCGGTCGGCGTCTTTTTTCACGCCTTCGCCCCGGTCGTACAGCCTGGCCAATTCGAGGCATGCGTCGGCATTGCCGCGTTCGCACACCCGCGCGAACAACTTGGCCGCCATGGTTGGATTGCGGTCGACGCCGCGTCCTTCGACGTACGTGCGACCGGCGCCCACGCATCCGCGGTTTGCCCCGGCCTCACAGGCGCGCGTGTAAAGCACAGCTTCGGTGGCGGGATCATCCGTGAGTACGGCGTCGTGATAAAGGTCGCCGAGTTTCATGCAGGCCCGGGCGCTGTCGTTGAGGCACGCGGTTCGAAAGATCTCGATACCTCGCGTCGGATTCGCTTCGATTCCTTTGCCTTCGTAATAAATGAAGCCCAGCGTCGTGCAGTCTTCGTTGACGTGCTCGTCACATCCCTTGGTGCAGCCTTCGAGATCGTTCTCGCCGCAAGGCAATCGAAAGGGTAAGGGCGGGGGATTCGTTGGAGCAGCAACGGTTTGTGTCGTTGCTGCGTCCGTGTTCGCGGTCGGGTGTTGCGCAGTCGATTGACTTGTCGCGCCGCAACCGGTCACGGCGACGAGGTTCGAGAAGACCAGGGCAGTCGCAACCTCGAAGGATCGTCGCATCGGACAAGGATGCCACAAGCGTGGCCCAAACCAGGCAAATTCACGGGTATTTGTGGTGTGGGCGTTTGGCCTAGAAGGCGCTTGGTGAGCACCTTGTGTGCGGCTAGGCTTTTGGCCCGGGGCGGGACGGTGTAGGACTTGAATCCATGAGCAGCCCCATCTCTTTGAGGTCCGCGCATTCACTTGATGAGCCCAAGCTCGAGGCACTCATCGAGATCATGTATCTCGCGGCGTACGCGGATGGCTCGTTTGCCCCGGAAGAACGCGCGCATTTCTCGCGAAGTGTTCAGTCGTTGACGGACCGAAAGGTTACGCCCGAGATGCTCGACCAAGTCGTCGCACGTCTCGATGCAGCGCGAAAAGCAGCGGGAACTGCGGCGTTGATTGCAGGTGCGCGGGCGACGTTGGGTAGTCCTGCGGCGTGTCGTGTGGCTTTGAGTTTGGCGGTGGGCGTAATCATGGCCGACGGCAAAGTGACGGATTCTGAGCGCTCGATGTTGTTCGAGATTGGCAGCGCACTCGGCTTCGAGCGCGCGGTCACCGAAGAGCTTCTAAAACAAGGTCTGGCGGGCTGAGCCTCGTTGTGATGAGAATCCGCGGGGCATGCTCCGCACGCGCTCATTCTTGCTACGTTGATCGATCGTGAACCGGGGCCCTGTCACTGCGTCGCACTTGCTTCCGTTCCCTGTTCCGGGGACGACGCTCACGTCCGCGCGGGGAACGTATGTCGTCGGCGCACTCATCGGCGATGGGCAGTACGGTTCGGTGTACGAGTGCATCGGCCCGTTCGATCAACGGTATGCCCTCAAAATGCTTCGTCCCGCCAATAAGTCTTATCAGGCGGTACGAGACGAATGGACGCAAGAACTTCAGCGTCTCGAACGGTTTCGCCATCCAAACATCGTCTACATTCACGACGCATTCGAGCACAACTATCTGTTTTACTTGGCGCTCGAACGATGTGACACGAGCCTCAAAGCGCTCGTTGGGCGACCATTTCCCGATCTTCTGCTCGCCGAGATTTGTCGTCAGCTCTTGATGACGCTTCAGTACCTGCACGACAGCGGCGTGGTGCATTCGGATCTTCACGCGGGCAACGTGCTCATCTCGCAGATCGATCGTTCGCCGATCGTGAAGCTCACGGACTTTGGCGTAGCGCATCAATTGCAGGGCAATACGCGTTGGTTTCGTCCGCAGGTGGCCAATCCGAAGATCCTCACGCCCGAGCTCGTGACGGCCGGTTACACGACGACGCAGAGCGACCTCTATCAATTCGGCCTGCTGATGTACCAGATGCACACGGGCGCACCGGCGATCGACGTCGAGGTGCCTTATCCCGAGATTGCGCGACAGATTTCGGATGGTGGACCGCGGAAAAAAGCCGAAGCTCTGGCGACTCCGGTGGGCAATGTGATCGCGAAGCTGCTGCGGCGGCGCGATGCGTATCGTTATCAGTACGCGCGCGAGGTTTGGGAAGACCTACGCCAAGTCGTTTGGCGGTGAATCAACGGTCGGCTTGGTCGGCTTTGACCGGCGGTTTGTCGCCACCCGTCTTGGGTTTGTCCGTTCCGCCTTTGGCTTTGTCCTTCTCGTTGGCCTTCTTGTCGCCGTCCTTCGTTTCCGTTGGAGGTGCAACGATCTCGAGAAGCTCGACGTCGAAAACGAGCGTGGCTTTGCCCGGAATCTTGGGCGGACTGCCGTTGTCGCCGTAGCCGAGTTTCGAGGGGATCGTGAGTTTGCGTTTGCCGCCGACCTTCATGCCGACGACGCCCTGATCCCAGCCTTTGATGACTTCCTGTTTGCCGAGGGTGAATTCGAAGGGGGTTTTACCAACCGAACTATCGAACATGAAGTTCGTCTTGAGCAACCGGCCCGTGTAGTGAACCTTGACCTTGTCGCCGTCTTTGCATTCGGCGCCTGTACCGACCTGCGTGTCCTCCTTGATGAGATCCGGAGGCTCGGGTTTTTCCGGTTCGGTTTTGACCGCAGGGCGGGGTTCCGGCGTCGGCTCGGGGACCTTTTGTTCACATCCCAAAAGGCCGCTCGACGCGAAAACGAGGCTCAAGGCGAGGGGGAAGAGCGTACGAGACACCATCATGCGTCTTTCCGTATTCGACGCGCGGCTTCCGGGCAAGCCGGGAGCAGAGTGTTTGACGGGACAATCAGAACGGCTTGGGAATGGTGCGGGTAGGCGCGGGAGCGGGACCCGGGGGCAGCTTGATGGTGGGCCTTGCCGTAGGCGTCGTGGTCGTGGCCGGAGGTTTCGACGTTGACGGACCTATCGGCGGACGCGTTTGCGTTGGCGTCGTCGCGGGGGGCGGTGGTGGCGGTGGCGGCTGTGCCGTTTGCGTCTGCGTGGGCTTGGGCGCTGCGGTCGATGTGGGCGTCGAACGTGGCGTCTGAGCAGGTGCGGGAGGCTCGGGAGTTGCAGCAGCGACCGGGATTTCCGCCGGAGTCGCAGCGGGCGTTGCGGCAGGTGCCGGATCCGCGGCGACGGTCACGGGCGCGGGAGGTTCAACCGGGACAATCGGCGCTTCCTCGGCCGACGACCTCCGGCCGAGCACGAAGTACGCCGTCGCGGAGCCGCCGATGAGGAGCACTCCAAGGACCGCGACGATCGCCATGATCGCGCCCGAGCCACCCCCGGACGAACGCCCTTGTTGCGGCGGAGGAGCAGGGAACGCTTGCGGATAGGGTTGCCCTCCGGGATGCGGCATTGCGCCACCAGGTGGTCCGCCATAACCGTAAGACGGAGCTGTTTGTCCTGGTGGACCGTAGGGTGACGCGGGGGCTGTTGGTCCGTACGGACTTGCCGGAGCCGTGTAGGGTCCACCTGGTTGCGGAGGGCCGCCGGGTTGCGTGCCGGTTGCCGGGGCAAACCCTGCCGGAGGCCCGGCCATTGCGGGGGGATCGACGACCGTGCCCGGAACTCCCGCTTGCGGTGCGCCGGCCATCGGAGGCAGAGCGGAACCGGCGGCGCCATCGGGCGGGTAGAGCGGTTCGCCAACGACGGTTTTACCCGGACCATAAGGGTTTGTCGGAGGAACTCCACCTTGTTGACCGTTCATCGAATGCGCTTGCTCCTTGGGGTCTTCGCGAGCTCTTCAGTTCTTCTTCTTCGTGGGAAATCGAATGATGATCGGCGGTCGACTCGACGTGGGAGGCGGGCTGCCTGCCGGCGGTGGTCGCGACGTCGGCGGACTCGAAGCTGTGGGTTGCCCGCCTCCGAGGAACGGCGGCAGGGGGATGTTTGTCGGCAACGTTGTTGGGAACGTGATCGGCCCGGAACCAAACGGATTGGGAATCGTCGTGGTCGGTGCGGATGACGTCGCCGTGCCGGATGGTTGCGGCGCGGTTGTCGTCCCCGAAGGTGGCGGATGCGCCGTGTTCGTGGTCGTGGTCGTGTTGTGAGTCGGCTGCGTTGGTTGCGTCGGCGGCGGAGGCGTGTACGCCGGAGGCGGCATCGTGTTGACGGCTCCGGTCGTGTTTGCCGTTTGCGTCGGTGTCTCCGCGGTCATCGACGTCTGCGGCGGAGGTACCGTGGCGATCGGGCCATCGGGTTCGTCCGGACCCTTCAGCTTCTGCGACAAATAAACGCCGCCCATGACGACGCCGGTCACGACAAACGCGATGAGCAACATCACCGCGACGCCCGCTCCACCACCTCGACGTTGGTTGGGCGCTTGTCCCGGAGGTGGCGCGTAAGCTTGCACCTGCCCGTACGCGGGCTGCTGCGGATAACCACCTTGTTGTTGCCACGCTTGAGGCTGTTGCTGATGGACAGGGGTTTGTCCGTATCCACCTTGCGGCGTGTTGTACCCGCCTTGCGGCGTGTTGTACGTGCCGACGTTGGCGCCTTCGAGCGACGCTCCCACGGCCGTTCCACCGGGGCGTTGATTGACCTCGAACGCCGCAGCGAGCGGTGGTGCCGGGGTTGTTCCGTCCTGAACCACCATCGGCAACGGTGCTCCGATGGACGTTCCACTGCCCATCGGTTGCTTCGCTTCGAAACCACCCAACGGCGTCGCCACGTGAGCCGGCGGGGTCATGGGTTGCGGAGTTACAGAAGGACCAACGGCTCCCGGGGGAGGCGTGTCGTCCGTGGGCGGCAGCGTCTTGGGAATCGGTGCGGCTTGCCCCGTCGGCGGGACGGTCGTGGAGTTGTTTGGAACGACAGACCCGGGCGCAGGCGTCGCCGCGGGAGCACCGGCCGAAGGTGCATGAGCAGCAATGGCAAATGGCTGCAAATCCGCACGAAACTCCGCGAGCGTGTTGTAACGATCCGGAGGCTTCGGCCCCATCGCCTTGTGGACGACTTTCGCCAAATCCGGCGGAATGTGCGGAGCAAGATCCGTCAACTGCGCGATTTGTCCCGACAAATAGGACGACGCGATCTGATGTGGTTCGTCTCCACCAACCGGACGACGACCCGCGAGCATCTCGAAGATGATCACGCCGAGCGAGAAAATGTCGGCTCGGACATCCACGGCATCGGCCGAATACGCTTGCTCCGGCGCCATGTATTCGGGCGTTCCCATGATCACGCCCGGCCTCGTCAAACCACGATCGAGCTCGCCGGTGACCTTCAACTTCGCGATGCCGAAGTCGAGCAGCTTGAGTAACGGCTCGCCTTTGGGACCCTTCGTGAGCATCACGTTGTCCGGCTTCAGATCGCGATGCACGACGCCCGCGCGATGCGCCGCTTCGACACCGTCGAGCATTTGACAGGCGTATTCGAGCGCGTCGTTGTACGAGAGCCTCTGGCCCGCGTTGTAGAGTTCCTCGTAGAGCGTCTGGAGGGTTTTTCCTTCCAAATACTCCATCACGATGAACGCTTGGCCCGTCTGCATCTGATCGACGTCGCTCACACGCACGACGTGGGGGCTTTGGATCTGCGCGGAAACACGCGCTTCCTGAAGGAATCGCTGCACGAGACCCGCGCGTCGCGATAACTCGGGATGAAGGAACTTCAACGCGACCGTGGTGCCAAGCACCTCGTGACGCGCTTCGTACACACTGCCCATCCCGCCATCGCCGATGACGCGGACGAGCCGGTACTTGTTGTTGATGACCTGGCCGACCTGAGGGCGCATGGGGACCTGAATTAAAGGGCTTCTTCTTTGACGGGCGAGAGTGTCACAGCCCTACAGACGAACAACAAAGAATTTCGACCTGTTGCCGGCGTGCTCGATCCAGATTTTCGCCCCCGCCCCTCAACCCGCCACATCCATGCCTTCTGTCGGCTCGCGTAGACAGTCCGCGCATCGCCGGCGCCACTGTGCGTGCACGATACTACGCACAATTCCCTTGAAAGCTGACGCGTTGTGTCGGTCGTTCTGTCTTTTCGATACGCACAGGTCGCACTACTCATAGGCGCATGCGTTCAGCGATTCTTGGAGTTGGTCATTACGTACCTTCGAAAGTCGTCACCAATGACGACCTTGCCAAAACGATGCCCACCACCGACGAGTGGATTCAGCAACGAACGGGCATCAAACAACGGCGATTCATCGAGCACAGCGGTATCGGCGCCAGTGACCTCGCCGTTCCCGCCGCGAAGATGGCGCTCGAACGAGCGGGAAAACGTGTCGAAGACATCGACATGATCATCTTCGCCACGTTGAGTCCCGACCACAATTTCCCGGGATCCGGTTGTTTCCTCGGTCAAAAACTGGGTTTGCCCGGGATCCCCGCCCTCGACGTTCGCAACCAGTGCTCGGGTTTTCTCTATGGCCTGAGCATCGCCGATGCGTGGGTTCGTCTCGGCGTTTACAAGAACGTCTTGCTCGTCGGCGCCGAAGTGCATTCGACAGGCGTTGAATTCAACGAGCGTGGACGTGATGTCGCCGTGCTCTTCGGCGACGGCGCAGGCGCGGTCGTCGTCGGTCAAAGTCCTTCGGAAGATCGAGGCCTCATGTCGATCCATCTGCACGCCGACGGTGCGGGAGCGAAAGAACTGTGGCTTCCGGCTCCGGCGTCCAATCATCAACCGCGACTGACCCACGAGATGCTCGAAGCGGGCGAGCATTTTCCGAAAATGAACGGAAAGCAGGTGTTTCGGTGGGCCACGGAAAAAATGCCCGAAGTCAGCCGTGAAGCGCTCGCGTCGGCGGGGATCGACATCAACGCGATCGACCTCTTCGTTCCGCATCAAGCCAACATGCGCATCAACCAGTACGTGGCGGACAAACTTGGTTTGTCCGCGGACAAAGTCGTGCACAACATCGAGCGGTACGGCAACACGACGGCGGCGACGATTCCGATCGGTTTGTCGGAGTCGTTGGAAGAAGGACGCATCAAACCCGGAAGCAACGTCCTCATGGCTGCCTTCGGCAGTGGTTTTACCTGGGCCGGCGCCGTGCTCCGCTGGTGATCGAAAGAAGACATGATGATCCTGCCCTCTCTCATCGACGCCATCGTCGATCGTGCTCTTGAAGAAGACCTCGCCGGTGGTGACCTTACCGGACAAACCTGCATCGAAGAATCGGCCACGGCGACGGCCGACGCGGTTTGTCGAAAAGAAGTCGTCGCGTGCGGCGCCGAAGTTTTCCGGCGTGTCTTTGCGCGTATCGATCCTCGATGCGTCGTGGATGTTCTCGTCGCGGACGGCACGCGGGCATCCGCACGAACCACGCTCTGGCGCGTACGCGGCCCGGCTCGGGCGGTCCTCGCCGGCGAACGAACGGCGCTCAACCTCGCCCAGCGTATGACCGGCGTCGCCACGCTCACGCGCAAGTACGTGGACGCGCTGCCCGCGGGTTCGTCCACGCGCATCACGGACACGCGCAAGACCACACCCGGGTTACGCGTTCTCGAGCGTTATGCCGTGCGCATGGGCGGAGGACACAACCACCGCAATGATCTCGGCAGCGCCGTGATGATCAAAGACAACCACATCGTCGCGGCGGGAGGCATCGCGAAAGCCGTGGCTCGATCTCGTGCCTACGCGCCGCACACGACGCGGATCGAAGTGGAGGTCGATGGTCTTGCGCAGCTGGAAGAAGCCATCGCCGCAGGTGCCGATATCGTTCTTCTCGACAATTTCTCCACGGAGGATTGCGCGCGAGCGGTGGAACGTTGCCGCACTCTTTCCACTCGTCCGCTTCTCGAAGCGTCCGGAGGCATCACGCTCGAACGCGTGACCGAACTGGCCAAAGTCGGCGTCGATGTCATCAGCGTCGGAGCGCTCACGCACTCGGCGCCGGCTGCGGATATCGGACTCGATTTTCAGTAGTCGGGAAACACTCGTGACGGACCTCGACGCGACGCGCATCGCAACGTTTCTCGACTCGTTCGGATCGACCATTGGTCGACCGGTTGTCGTGAAAAACATCACTGAATCGACGAACGACGATGCGCGTCAGGCGGGGGCCGCAGGGGCTGCGCATGGCGCTGTGTTTGTCGCGGATGCCCAGACGCGAGGGCGCGGGCGCAGTGGCCATTCGTGGCATTCGCCACCCGGGGAAAACCTCTACCTCTCGGTTCTTTTGCGTCCCAACATTCCGCCGCCGGCGCTTGCTCCGCTCACGCTCGTGGTGGGATGGTGCGTCGCGCGTGTCGTCGATTTTGCGCTTGGAGTGCCGGGTAAAGCGCGAATCAAGTGGCCCAACGACGTCTACGTCGGGGAAGACAAACTCGCCGGAATTCTCGTCGAAACCTCACTGCGTGGTTCTTCCTTGGCCGCGGTGATCGTCGGTGTGGGCCTCAACGTGCACACGAAGGTTTTTCCTCCCGAACTACGGGCGACGTCATTGTTGAAGCTCGGCGCGACAAACTTGGATCGATCGGAGCTCGCGGCGCGGTTCTTGAAGGAACTGGGCGACGCCGTGCGTCTGTTTGAGCTCCAACGAATCGGGCCGTTTCATGCGGAGCTCGAGGCGCGGGACATGTTGCGCGGGCGGCGTCTCGAGATCGCCGATGTCCACGGCTTGGGAGCCGG
The DNA here is from genome assembly GCA_964435055.1 of uncultured Polyangium sp. Taxonomy (GTDB): domain Bacteria; phylum Myxococcota_A; class Polyangia; order Polyangiales; family Polyangiaceae; genus Polyangium. The sequence goes on from CAYSYX010000175.1 coordinate 11,367, forward strand.
GATCGATGACGCGGGCTTTCTGCGCGTCACGCTTGCAGACGGCGACGAGCGGCGTTTTGGTTCCGGAAGCGTTTTTTTCCAGAAAAAACCGGAATCCCCTGCTGGCGATCCCGATGCGTCGGAGTAAAAGACTGCGGCCGTCGTGAAAGAAGACTCCCTCGTCGTTCATGAGATTTACGCGAGCGTGCAAGGCGAATCGTCATTCGTCGGGCTTCCGTGCACCTTCGTCCGTTTGACCGGATGTAACCTGCGTTGTGCGTGGTGTGATACCGAGCAAGCCTTCAAAGGCGGCAAGCGGATGCGTCGTGACGATGTGCGCGAGGCGGCATTGCGTTTCGGGACGCCATTGATTGAGTTGACGGGTGGCGAGCCATTGCTTCAGCCGGGGTCGATTCCGTTATTGCGTGAATTCTGTGATTCGGGTCGGACGGTGTTGGTGGAAACGAGCGGTGAAGCGGATGTATCGCGCGTGGACCCTCGAGTGCACAAGATCATGGACTTGAAGGCTCCGGGATCCGGAGAGTCTCATCGCAATCGTTGGTCGAATTTGACGTTTTTGACAGCTCGGGATGAAATCAAGTTTGTCCTGGCGGATCGAATCGATTACGAATGGATGCGCGGGGTCATGACCGAGCGTCGATTGCTCGAGATCGGCTGTACGCTTTTGGCTTCGCCGGTGTGGGGAAAGCTGGATCCGAAGGATCTCGTGCGGTGGGTGCTCGAGGATGGATTAAACGTGCGCGTGCAGGTGCAATTGCACAAGGTGATTTGGGGAGCGGCGGCGCAGGGCGTTTGATGGGCCCGACCTTGAAATGCAATGGTTCGGCATTTCCGGCGCGCCGGTTCATTTGGCCGGCGGTATTTTTTCACTGAATACGATGCCTTCGGTCAAACCTTGTGTTATGTTCGCCGGAGAATCGCTCGGGACTGTATTTCCAAGCGTCATCGATTATGGATATCAACGTGCTTTCCGCGGTCGCGCTGCTTTTGGCGCTGTTGGCCGCGACCATTCTGGTTGTCTTTCTCGTCCAGCGTCCACCGCTCACTCGAATCGTCAAATTGTGGTTGTTCATCGGGCTCGGGCCATTACCCATATCCGCGGCGATGGCCGGCAATGTTGCGAACTTCGAGGTGACGACGAAACGAAAATTCTGCGCCTCGTGCCATACGATGACCATTCACGCAAATGATGCGGCGGATCCGCATAGCAAGACGCTGGCGTCGATTCACAGCAAAAATCCCTATTTCGGCGATAAGAGTTGTTACGTATGCCACGCCGATTACGGCATGTTCGGTACGGTGCTCACGAAAGTCGGCGGAATGCACCACGTTTGGGATTATTACACGGACGATTGGAGCGCGCCGGGTCATCGACCGCCGAAGTTGTACAAACCATTTTCGAATTCGGCGTGTATGCAATGCCATTCGATTGACAAACCCAGCGGACCGCTCGAACACAAGATTCACGGCGGGGCGGTCAAAGAAGGTCAAGTTTCGTGTGCGGCCGCAAATTGTCATAACGCGCCGCACCCGCGTCCAGCCGGACAAACCGCGGCCAATGCATCGGGAGACAAACCATGACGACGCCGAGTTTGTCTGAGAAAAACGCGGCCATAACGGCGAAAATCGAAAGACGCGTGCGCTGGGCGTGCGTGTTTGCGCTGATCGCGTTGGCGCTGATTGTTTTTTCGCTGATTGTCCCGAAACCTTTGCCCGTCATCGTCGCCATGTCGGTGGCCCAAGGAATCGGGACGTTATCGCTCCTGATTTTTCTTCAGGTTGTCGCTCGGGATATTTGGCTCGCCATGGGCAACAGAATTGCCGCCGCCAGAACCAGTTCGCCCGGACAATCTTCACCGCCGCAATGAATCAGCGTACCGGCCGGAACGCGTGGCAGCCGTTGCAGGTCCGAGCGGCCGGTTCGTGATTGCGTTTGTCGACGTGACACGTCGTCATGCACGTCGTGCGATCGTTCGTGGGCGCCTTGTGCGCGCTGTGGCATAACGAGCATTCTTGATGTTGCGGCACGATATGCAGGGAGACCAATTGGTTCTGCGGATGGCAGGACGAACACGTCGGTATGCGACTCGGACCCTGCGGGCCGGCAGGCGCGTCCGGGCCATGGGCTCGATGGCACGATATGCAGTCTTTTCGTTCGTGCGGCCCCGAGGTTTGTTTCTTGTGGCAATCGGCGCACGTCTTTTTCGGTTCACGACGTGAAGGGTGATTGTCGTGGCATTGCGTGCAATTCAAATGCCCATTGACGGCGGTCAGGTGTTCTTGGCTGTGGCAAGTCGCGCATGCGGGAGGTTTGTCTTTGGGGGCATGCGGTGAATGGCATTTCGAGCAATCGCCATGGCCATGACCGTCGGCTCCGGCGGCGGTTTCTTTTTCGTGGCATTGTTTGCATGGCATTGCGCCGGCTTTGTCGAATGCGTGCGGCGTGTGGCAATCTTTGCAGCGCGTCGTTCCGGCATGAAAAGATGTTTCGCTCTTGGCTTTGTCGTGGCATTGAATGCAGGAAATCACCGGCGGAGCTTTGGCCTCGTCCGGATGCGGGTCGTGACACGATATGCAGCTTTGGCCCTTCGGGTCCGGATGATGGGGCTCGATCTTCGAATGGCAGCTGCCGCAGGCCGCGGCGGGGTTTTTCTTGACATCATGCGGCGTATGACACGAAGCGCATTGCGCGTGTTTTTCATGGCCGCGCCCGGACATCGTGTGTCGATTCGAATGACACGAATCGCACGATCGCGGCGGAGCATCCGGGGCGGCATGAGCGTCATGGCACGATTGACACGTATGGCCTTTGTCGAAAACGGCGTGGTCGAATGCGCCGGGCTTTTGTTTGTCATGGCATTGTTGACAACGATTGGCAGCGTCGCCGGAAACCTCATGCGGGCGATGGCAGACGTTGCACGGTGAATCGCCCTCTTTTTCCCCGTGATGCGTATCGTTTGCGGCGTGGCAGTCGGTGCACGTTCTGGGTAATGTCCACGGCTCTTGATGCGGACGATGGCAATTCGTGCAGTCTTCTCCGCCGTGCACGTCAATGGCGACGTGATTTCCTTGCTTTTGGTTATGGCATTTTTGACATTCCCAGGCACTTTCGCGAATCAACGCGCCTGCCACCGCCGATGGATCGTGGCAACTCACGCAATGCATTTGCCCCATGCCGGTGATCGTCACCCGCACGTCGTCATGACAACGCACGCATTGCCGGTCGATTGGTTCGCCAAACCCTTTCACTTCGCCCAAATGGCAACAATTGCAGGACGTGCGTGTTTCCAACTGCGATGCGACGTCATGTCCGACTTTTTTCGCGATTTCTTTCCAATGGTCATCGTCGCGACGCTCTTGCTCGTGGCAGCGACTGCAACGCACCGAGCTCGGACCCGAATGAGGCTCGTCTTCCTTCGGCGAGGTTTCGGCGGGTTTGGCGGGGCTCGCGCCGCCCGGTTCACCTTCGCTCGACAAACCACATCCTCCCGCTGCGACGAGCGTGCCGACGAGCAACCATTCCCACGAACGGGATCGTTTCATAACGCGCCCTCGTGACAACGGCGACAAGGTTCATCAATGGTTTTTCGCCGATTGCTTCGAAAACCCGGAGCGTGCGGATTTCCCCCGACGGCGCCGACTTTGTGGCAACCCACGCACAGCGCTTCGCCCGCACCGCCGTGACATGTCGCGCAAACATCCGGCTCGCGCCAAGCCGCAGGGCCGTGGTCATTACGCGTTTTCGGAGGACCGAGCCAACCTTGGGGATGCGGATTCGTCTTGCCGTTTGTCGCGGAAATACCTTGGCGTGTATGGCACGAACTGCACACGCTCGCCGTATGACACGTCGAGCACAATCCGGGATCCGCTCGCGCTTCTTCGCCGTGGCGCGAGGCGAATCCGGCGCGATGAACGCCGAGACGCGTCGGATCGTCGAAGAACATTCGTTCCGGCAAGAGCGGCGTCGTTACGCCATGACAACCCAGGCAGGATCGTTCGGAATGGCAATTCATGCACAACTGCTTTTGCGCCGCCGCACGAACTCCATGCTCGCGCACGAAATTCCCCGCATGAATCAAATGGTCGTCGGGACGAACCCCTTCGTCTTGAAGGTTGACGTGACAGGGGTCGCAGCGATCTTGGGCGAGGTCTTTTTCATGGGCGTGGCAGCTTCCGCAAGTCGCCATTTTGGGGCGGAGGATTTCGCTGCCGCCGGCGATATCGACATGGCAGCGGACGCAATTGCCGGGCGTTCGAGGGGTATGGGTGCGATGTTCGAATCGCAAATGTTCCCGGGCCATCTCCGCACCGCGGCGAGCTTGGGCCAAGCCGTGACAACCATTGCAATCGCGATCGTCGTGGGGTTTTTTATGACAATCGACGCAATCTTGGGTCGACGGGAGATGCAACGGTCCTTCGTCTCCCGCAGCGGCGGCTCCGGCGTGGCATTTGCTGCAATGAATTCCTTCGAGCACGTGCGCACGGTGTTCGAAGGCGCGTCGTTCGGGCGGACGAATGCCCAAAATGGATGCGCAGGCCGCCGTAAAGAGCAGGCTCGTACACAACAGGAGCGACGACGTTTTGGATTTCATGGTCCGCTCCACGTGTGGCTGAGACGCGCGAGCGCTCGAACGGCCGCGGTATTCGTCGGCGACGCGTTGGCTTCGACGGCTCCCGATAATTCCCAAAATGGGCGCGGCGAATAACGCAACGCCACGATGCCCCAGGGCCAAACCGAACCACGGCCACGTGGATCATCCGGCCAAACCAATTCCACTTCGGTCGAAGCGAAAATTCGCTCATTCAAGGGCACGCGGGCGGTAGCTCGAAGTCCGGTCCAGGCTGAGCTCGGGGCGCCTTGGCGGCGCAATTCGAATCCCAGCACGCCATTGCCCAGATCATCCAGCCGCAAATTGGCCCGTAAGAAGAATTGTCCGCCCAATGAATTGCCAAGCGATTCCAACGCGCCGTCACCGCGCACATCGAGTCGCGGGGCTGCGCGCCAGAAGATAGAACCTCCCGCGCGGTCCGATGGTACGTCGCCGAGTGCCGAAAACAACGATGTCGCCGGCAAAAGTCGCGACGGCGAACGGCGAACCCCATAAAGTTCGATCCGTACCGGGTCAAACCTCGTGGCAATGGAGATGCGCGCGTCCGAGATACCAATCCGCAACATGTCGACGCTCGTGGTGAAGGCTCCGTCGAAATAACGACCCAATGAAGCTGCTCCATCCACGCCGATTTCTTCGAATGCCGGTTTGCCTTCTTGCCGCGCATGCTGGTAGGACAAACCAATCGTTCCGATGCGGCGTATTTGTTGCGAGGCGCGTCCGCCGATGGTCCAGGTGTAATCGCGAGGCGCTGCCGCATGCGCGACCGGTAATCCGCCGAAAACTTCGAGGCTGCTGCCCCAAGGCAATCGAACGACGGCATCGGCGCCGTCGATATGCACGGGCCGAATGGCGCCCATGGAGACCATCATGCGCCCGATGCGAGCTTCGCCGCGACCCAGTGGATCGCGAGCTCGTACGGCCATGACGAGCACATCGGCTTGGGTTTCACCGGACCCAACCCAGATGGCGGCTTCGGAATTGAAAATGGATGGTGTGCGCGCTTCGCCTTGCAGAAAAACGAGGCCCGCTGGGGACGTCGAACCGCTCGCGTAGGCGTCGGCGCGCAGGCGATAGGTGGTTTGTCCTCGAGCATCCGCCGAGAAAAACCAAAGCAGCGTTCCGCAGACTGCTGCGATGACGTTGCGTTTCATGGCGTCACATCCACCACGCCGTCGACGTGAGTTTGAGGAGAAAAACCATGGCAAGACGAACACGCGGTCGAGGGCGTATGCGGCGTGTTTTTGCGAGTAAATGCGGGCGGATATCCATGAC
>CAYSYX010000176.1:0-17245 GCA_964435055.1 uncultured Polyangium sp.
GGCCGCGGCTATCGCGTCAACGCCCAGGTTGATCATTTGGGGCTTCGGATCGCCGTCGGCGTTCCGCGCCCCAAACGAGTCGAGGGAGGTTGTGCTGAAGAAGGACGGTTTGGCGAGCCGGCAGGAAGTGGATGGTAGGTGCGGCGATTGCGCCGCTCGCGTCGCTCGCGTCGCTCGTGTCGACTGCGTCAGATGCGGCGGAAGACGCCGATCACGGTTCCGAGAAGCATCGTCGGTTTGAAGTCCGATGCACGAACCAGAATCGGAGCCATCTTCGCGTTCGCCGGCTGAAAGCGGATGTAGTCCTTCTCGGGGAAGAAGTACTTGACCGTCGCTTCGTCGCCGATGAGGGCCACGACAATTTCTCCCCGATGCGCCGTGGGCTGACGCTTCACGAAGATGTAGTCGCCGTTCAAGATGCCCGCTTCGATCATCGAATCGCCCGTTACTTTGAGGCCAAAGATTTCTCGGCCTCCGCGAATGAGCGTGCGATCGACGCGCACCGTGTCGATGATTTGTTCCTCCGCCAAGATCGGCAAACCCGCCGCGATCCGTCCGACGATCGGAACGTCGGCCATGTCGTCTTCAGGTGGAGGCGAAGGCAACTGAACAACAGTTGCGTCTTCCGGCATCCCTTCAGCCATGTCCTTCGGTCGAAGGGCACGGCTCTTCATATCCTCGCGCGTCAAGTACCCCTTGCGCTCGAGGGCTCGGAGATGGTCGTTCACCCCATTGGTTGAGCGAATCCCCATGTGGGCACCAATCTCGCGCAGCGTGGGCGGATAACCGCGGTCGCTGATGGATTGGCGAATGTAGTGGAGAACTTGTTGTTGGCGCTCGGTTAGGCCCTGCATCGCATCGACCACCCTACTGAACGGGCGATAGGGTGTCAAAATTCCTGCAACCATTTGTCGCAAAGGGCTTGACGAGCGGGTTTTTGGCAGGTTTTACGCCGAACACAGAGAAAAAAACGAGTGTCGTAAGACAAACTCGACGGCACTTGTTCAGGAGTTCATCGGACGTCCACGCGCAACCGGCGTCCGCCCCTCGATCATCGCTCGAAGTTCTTCGATTTCACCCGCATGTCCGAAGCAGTCTTCCAACGTGATCATGCGGCGTTGATACAGGTTGTAGAGCGACTGATTCATCGTCTGCATGCCGGTGCCCTGCTGACCGACCTGCATCTGCGAGTAGACCTGATGGAGTTTGTCTTCACGAATCAGGTTTCGAATGGCCGGATTCGGCACCATCACTTCGACGGACAACACACGGCCTCCGCCGATCTTCGGCACGAGCTGCTGGCTCATGACGGCCGCGAGCGTGAAGCTCAACTGCGCACGCACCTGCGACTGTTGATGCGCGGGAAAAACGTCGATGACGCGGTTGATCGAAGTCACCGCGCTGTTCGTGTGCAACGTGGCGAAAACCAAGTGACCCGTCTCCGCGATCGTCAACGCCGCTTCGATCGTTTCGAGATCCCGCATTTCGCCGACGAGCACGACGTCCGGGTCCTGACGCAAGACGTACTTGAGCGCGTCTTTGAATGACGTCGTGTCCGCTCCGACTTCGCGCTGATTCACGATCGAGAGCTTGTGGTTGTGCATGTACTCGATCGGATCCTCGATCGTGATGATGTGCAGCCGCTGCTCCGAGTTGATCTTGTCGATGATGCTCGCCAGGGTCGTGCTCTTGCCCGAACCCGTCGGTCCCGTCACGAGCACCAGGCCGCGAGGTTTGTTCGCGATCTCGTTCGCCACCGGCGGCAAACACAGTTCGTCGAAGTTCAAGATCTTGAACGGAATCTGCCGAAATGCGCCGGAAACCGCGCCGCGCTGCATGAAGATGTTCGCACGAAAGCGCGACAATCCTTGGAGCCCAAACGAAAGATCAAGCTCGTTTTTTCGTTCGAACGTCGCCTTCTGTTCGTCACTCAAAACCGAGTAACAAAGCTCCTTCGTGTCCTCTTCGTTCAGCGGTGGAAGCTTGAGCGGCACGACGGCACCGTCGATACGAAGCACCGGCGGTGAACCACGCGTGATGTGCATGTCGCTGGAGCCCTTGTCGACCATCACCTTCAGCAATTGCTGAAGCGTGTATCGAAGCGGCTCGCGCGTTCCGGCTTCACTCATCGTCAGTCTCCCATCGTGCAACGACCGACTTCCTCGGTCGTGGTCATGCCCTGACAAATCTTCTCGATGCCCGCCATGCGCAGCGTGTTCATGCCGCCCTTGATGGCCGCAACCTTGAGCTCCGCCGTCGATGCGCCTTGGAGCACGAGGTCCTTGAGCGGGTCGTGGAAGCGCATGACCTCATAAAGAGCCACTCGGCCCTTGTAGCCCGATCCGTTGCACGTCTTGCAGCCCGTGCCCTTCATGAGTTTGGCGCGGCCGATCTGTTCGTCCGTGAAGCCGAAGTCCTTGAGCTGCTGCGGATCCTGCTGAAACGGAACCTTGCAGTCCGCGCAGTTCTTCCGAGCCAAACGTTGTGCGAGAACCAAGTTCACGCTGGCCGTGATCAAAAACGGCTCGATGCCCATGTTGAGCATGCGCGAGATCGTCGACGGCGCATCGTTCGTGTGGAGCGTCGAAAGCACCATGTGCCCCGTGAGCGCCGCCTTGACGGCAATCTCGGCCGTCTCGAAGTCGCGAATCTCGCCGACCATGATGATGTCCGGGTCTTGGCGAAGGAAGGAACGAAGCGCGGCCGCAAAGTTCAAACCGATCGAATCGAGCATCTGCACTTGGTTGATGCCGTGCAGGTTGTACTCGACCGGATCTTCCGCCGTGCTGATGTTCGTGTCGGGCGTGTTGAGCTCCGAGAGCGCCGAGTACAGCGTGGTTGTCTTGCCAGACCCCGTCGGACCCGTGACGAGCGTCATGCCCCAAGGCTGATTGATCGCCCATTGGAAGTCTTCGAGCGGCCTCCTGTCGAACCCGAGCTTCGTCATGTCGAGCTGCAAGTTGCCCTTGTCGAGCAAGCGCATGACGATCTTCTCACCCCAGATCGTCGGACAAACCGAGACGCGGAAGTCCATCTCCTTGCCTTTGCCCAGCTTCAGCTTGATGCGTCCGTCTTGCGGCAAACGACGTTCGGCGATGTCGAGCGAGCTCATGATCTTGATGCGGCTCGAGATGGCGTTCTTGAGCTTCATCGGCGGCTGCATCTCTTCGATGAGAACGCCGTCGATGCGGTAACGAACGCGCTGCTTTTTCTCGTAAGGCTCGATGTGAATGTCGCTCGCTCCCTTCTTGATCGAGTTGAGCAAAATCGCATTCACGAGCTTCACGACCGGCGCACCTTCGGCCTGCTTCTCGAGCTCCATGATGTTGACGTCTTCGGATTCGATCGAGAGTTCGACCTTCTCGTCGCCGAATTCCGCAAGCATCTCGTCATAGTTCGTCGTGGCGGCGTACGCGGTCTCGATCGCGGTCAGAATCGCGCCTTCACTGGCCACACGCGGCTCGATGTTCATGCCCGTGAGGAACTTGATGTCATCGATCGCGTGCAGGTTTGTCGGGTCCGCCATCGCCACGACCAGCGACGAACCGCTCTTGCCCACCGGAATGATCTTCTGCTTCTCGCAAACTTCCTTCGGCACGAGCTTCAGGATGTCGGCATCGAACTCGGTCGCCGTGAGATCGACGACGGCGATGCCGTATTGCGTGGCGAGAAATTTAGCGATGTCGTCATCGGACAAGTAGCCGAGCTTCGTCAGCACCTGGTTCAGCTGCGTGCCGGTCTTGCGCTGTTCCTCTTGCGCCGATCGCAGCTGCTGCAAGCTGATGAGTTTTTCGCGAACGAGAAGTTCACCAAGACGACCTTGGGCCGGGTTGTTTGCGGAGGAGGTGGCAGTGGACATTGGATCAGGATGGTCTGCGGGCGAGTAAGCCGAGTCAACGGGGCAGTCGTGCTTCGCAAGCCCTTGCGGGATCTTCGTCCAAGGCGCTCCCCGACGCTTCGTCGGCGCTGTAGGATGCGCCGCAGTGGGCATCTTCGATCGCTTCACGCGCGGCGGCCGTGTCAAATCGGCGCAGGCGAAGGAACTGTCCGGTCACCTCGCCGAGGCCGTGCAGCTCTATCTCGACGCCGACATGCCCGATGACGCGGCACGTGTCCTTCTGCTGCGCGCAGATGCGGAACGTTCGCCCGAACAACGGATCGCCTTCTGCGAAATGGCGGCACGAACCGCCAAGAACGAAACGCTCCGCAAAGATGCTCGCGGACGCAAAGCGCTGATCTCGTTTGACATCGTGCGTTCGAAGCAAGGCGCGCCCATGCGCAGCGAGCTGGCCCGCGTCGCCCGCGAACTCGAAGAAGCCGGACTGCTCGAACGCGCCGCCGAAGCTTATGTCCTCGCCGGCGATGCCGAAGCCGAAGTCCGGATGTTGACGGAAATGGGGGCGATCGAGCAGCTCGAAGAACGCCTCAAAGCATCCAATGCCGAATCGCGAAAAGCTCGAGTTCGTGAGGACGCACGACGGCGCATTTCCGACCTCGACAAGACCGCAGAACGTCGCGCCGCGCTCGACGCCGCACGCATCGCGTTGACCGAAGACGACGACGAAGTCATCCGCGACGTGGTGCGAACCATTCGCGCTCGTCTCGTCGTCGGAGCCACTGCTCGCTTCGAGATCCAAGGCCAAATCGTCCACTGTGCTTTCGGCGAAGAAGTCACTGTCGGACGTGGCGACGCCACCATCGTCGTCGGCATGCGCGCCATCAGCCGAGTACACATCGCGGTTTGTCGCGACGGACACGGCGTCGTCGTTCGAGATCTCGACACGCGTAACGGCACGATGCTTGCCGGCGCACGCATCTCCGGATCGATTCCCGTCGGCAACGGACTTCGTTTGGAACTTGGCGGCGAAGTGCCCTGCACCATCGAGCCGACGACAGGGTTTGCCCAAGAACTCGCTCCCGACGGCGTCACGCTCACCATCGCCGGTGTGACGTGGATCGTTCCGCTCGGCCCGGTGCTCGTCGGAACCTGGTTGCTCGATCGCGCGACGTACGGCAGCGATTCGTTCACGGTCGTTCGTACACCAACTGGTTTGTCTCGGCCGATCATCGGAGAACTGGAGCTCGCCGGCGAGGTCGAACTTTGTTACGGGGATGAACTTCGCGCGTCACGTGGCGGACCGGTTGTGCTCCGCGTCGTTGCGAACCAAGGGGCGGGCGAGGCGGGGCGATGAGTGTGTGGCAACGTCTGCGTGAACGATTCTTTGGGGACAAAGAATCGACCGACAGCGATGAGGTTGCCGACGAACCGGTCGTTCGTCCCGTGGAACCTACGCCCGGACAAACTACGCAGGCAAACGAAGCGGAACCCGCAGGCGATTCGGCTGAGTTGCTGCGGCTCGGCGCCATCGGTCGTGCCGACGGACCGACGGAATTCGAAGCGCTCACGCTGCTCCGTCGAGTGCGGGGAACCGTCGATGAAGCTCGTGCAGTCTCGCTTGTACTGGATGCGGCTTCATCGCGTGCCGTGCCGGAAGCGGTGCGTTTGGCAACCGCCGATATCCTCGCTTCACGTGGGGACGAATCCGGCGCTCTCGAAGCTTTGCACGGAGCATCGAGCGAGGCGGCGTTGATGCTCACGGCGGATCTCTATGCGTCGCAGGGAATGCTGCCGCGCGCGTTGAGCACGATCGAACGCGTGCTCGCGTGGAACTTCGACGCACCTGGCGCTCGTGAACGTCATGCCCGTTGGCGCGCAGCAGTTGGTGCAGCTCCAACAGCCAAGGGACGACTCGACGAAGCGACGGTCGTGACGGATGCCGGTGCTCGCGCGCCGTATCGACTTCTGCGTGAAGTCGCTCGAGGTGGCGCGGGCGCCGTGTACGAAGCCGAAGACGAGATGCTTGGTCAGCGCGTGGCCTTCAAGGTGTACCACCAGCGTGGTCAGGATCGTGAACACCTCGAACGCGAAGCTCGTCTGGCAGTTCGTCATCGTGGACCGGGCGTCGTCCGCATTTTCGATGCGGATCCCGAAGAAGGGTGGGTGTCACTCGAATGGGTTCCACGTGGTTCCGTGCGCGATCTTCTTGCGCGCGGCGACACCGCACCGCTCGTTCCCATCGCTCGTTGGGCCGTTCCTCTTGGACAAACCCTCGCTCGATTGCATGACGCAGCGCTTGTCCATGCCGATGTGAAACCGGCGAACGTTTTGTTGCGCGAACCCGGGGACCCCGTGCTGAGCGACTTCGGCATCGCTCGACCTGTCGGTGCGTCCTACATCGGAGGCAGCGCCGGGTACATGTCACCTGAACGCATTGCCGGACGGGCGAGTGACCCAAGGGACGACATTTACGGCTTCGGAAGGATTGTCGAAGACGTACTGCGACGCCTCGGCGCGGGGGAGGAAACCGATCGATGGCGGGCTTTGGTCGAAGTTTGCTTGGGTCCGGACGAGCAACGCCCGGCGTCCGGGACTGAACTCGTAAAACGTCTCGCAGGATTGGGCCTACGTACCTACTGAACGAGTGGAGCGTATCGGCATTCGTTTTCGGCGCTCTTTTTTGCACCGAATGCCTGTTAGATTCGCTCACTCGAATGATGGCCTGCGGCCGGGGAACAACAGCCTGATGCGCTTGGCAATTATCGCCACGCCTTTGCCTTCGCCGGGTATGCGCACTCCTCCGGGTGCCATCGATGGTGACGTGCTTCGTGCGCGTCTGCCGCGGTCCGACACCGCGTTTCACGTCGTCGGCGTTGATCCGACGATCGATCTCGCCGAGCAGCTCGATGGTCTTCTTGCTGCACGACGACTCGGTTCGGGTGACGAAGTTTTGTTCTACGTATCGAGTCCGGTTGCCGTCTCGGTCGACAACGAATTCTTCCTCTGCCTCGATCCTGCAAATCCCAACACAGGCGACGCGCTCGCCGATGTCGTCGCGGTTTTTCAGGACCATGTGCCGGGCCCGATTCTGTTCGTTCTCGAGTGTCGACACGCGCTCGCCCCACAAGATCCGTTTCGAAGCGCGACGGTCGTCGGTGCGGCGAAAGAGGCTGTGAATCCGGCGCGCAGCGGCATCGAGTTGCTCATTGCGGCTCGGCCGATGGATCAGCTTGGCGAGGGGCGTCCTTCATCGTTCACCGACGCGCTCGTCCACGCGCTCGATGAGTCCGATGCTCAATTCGGTTTGCTTGCGCGCACGCTCTACGAGCACGTCAAAGATGGACTCGTCGGTCGTGTTCCGTGCTTTGCGCATGCGCGTGGTTGGACTCCGTTTGCGTTGGTTCCGCTTCCTGCGAAGCCGAAAACGGATCTCGACGATCTCGATGCCGGACCGATGGTCGACGGTGCTGCGGGTTGGGCCGAAGCGATCGCCAACGGTGAACGACTCGATGAAGTGACACTCGAGTCTGAAGCTGCCGAGGCGATTCTTGCCGGCCTGAGCAAGCCGCTCTCCGTGCCCATTCATGTTGCCGAAGTGGAGCCTCGACCTCTCGATCCGGCGTTGTACACAGCTCCGCTGAGTGCCAACGCGGTTCTTCCCGACGCACAGCTCGCGGATGCCGAACCCGTCGATACGATGCGCTCGTTGCCCGCGCCTGCTTTGGGCATGGGTGTCGTTCCTTCGGTTGCGAAATCGATCGCGCTCGGTCCGAAAACGCCGCGTGATGGCATGTTGCTGCCGCCGCAGCCGTTGCCGTCGCAATACACACCGCCTCCGGCTCCCGTCGTTGCGATTGTTACGCGCTCGGAAGGTTTGCCTCAGTCAATCAGTCCGCACACCACGAACAGTCTCGCCGTTGCGGATGCCGACGAACCCGTCTCCGAATCGGTCGCGTCCATCTCCGTCGAGTTCCCCGTTTCGGTGCCCGCGGAACCCGCTCCGATCGCCATACGTGAACCGGCAAAAGAGGCCAAACCCGAACCTGTTCGCGAACCCGAACCTGTTCGCCCTCCTGAGCCCGTGCGTGAGCCGGAACCTGTTCGCGTGCCTGAGCCCGTGCGTGAGCCCGAACCTGTTCGCGAGCCTGAGCCCGTGCGCGAGGCCGAACCTGTTCGCGCGCCTGAACCGCCACCGCCACCGCCACCGCCGCCACCGCCACCGACCAAACCTCCGGCGGAGCATCATCGCGATGTCGGCGATAATCTTTTGGCCTCAAAGGATCACGAAGGCGCACTCACGGAGTACCGCAAAGCGCTCGGATTCTTGGGACCGTCGGAGACGGAGCACCGCGCGGAACTTTACGTGCGTCTCGCGACAGCAAAGTGGGCGCAAGAGAAACGCAAAGAAGCGATCAGTAATCTCGACAAAGCGCTCACGCTTCGACCCGATTACAAGCCGGCGCTCGAAGCTCTCGTCGTGCTCAACGTTGCCGAGAAGGACTTCAAAGCGGTGCATGGAGCGGAAGAGCGGCTGCTCGCAACTCTTTCGGATCCAAACGAACGGTTTACGCGGCTCGTCGAATTTGGCGATCGATGGGAGAGCATCGGGTCGGATCCGATTCGCGCTCGCTCCGCGTTCGAGCGCGCACGTGACATTCGCGAAGACGACTTGCCGCTGCTCGGCAAACTTCGGCGCTTGTACGAACAGGCCAAAGAGACGACGAAAGCGATCGAGGTTCGTCGACAGATTGCGGGACTGACGCCTGCGGGTCGTGATCGCGCCACGGTGTTTTCGGAGCTCGCCGCGTACTGCATGCAAGTGGGCCGCGAAGACGCCGGGATCGAAACGTACGAGCTCGCGATCGACAACGACCCGACGCTCTTGGGACCCGTCGATGCGTTGGAGAAACTCTTCGCCGATCGTCAGGAGTGGAACCGCCTAGAAGCCGTGTACCGGCGCGCGTTATCGCGCCTCGACAAACTCAAAGGTGTCGAACGTCGCGCTCGCACCGCATGGTCGATCTGCCGACGGCTTGGCATTCTCTTCCGCGATCATCTCGAGGATCCCATCGTTGCACTCGCGTACTTCGAACGGGCGATGGATGAACGTCCCGATGATCACGAAGGACATCTCACCGTCGTTGCTCTGGCCCGATCACTCGGTCGAAACGATCCGGCCCTCGTTCACTTGCGCCATGCCGCGCGTCTGCAACCCGATCGCATCGAGACGTTCCACGACATCTTCGATGTCGCGCAGAAAGCACGTCAGCCGGACGTTGCCGTTGCCGCCGCTTGCGTGACCCTGCTTCGCGGTACGGCTGAAGCTCGCGAGAAATTCCTCGTCGACGAGCACAAGCCGAAGGGCAATCCGCCGTTCAAGAAGGCCATCGTCCCCGAGAGTTGGGATCTGCTTCGCGACGAGGGCCGAGACAAACCCACCGAAAGCGTACTCATCGCCATTGCTCCGGCCGCGATCGAGGCTCGTCTCGGGACATTGAGCGCCGAGGGCAAACTGCCTTCGTTTGATCCGGCAACCAAGCAAGATGCGCTCAAGAGCACCATCTCGGCCGTCCGTTCTCTCGCTTGGGGAAGTCACTTTCTCGGGATGGACATTCCCGCGATTTACGTCCGCGAAGACGCGCCCGTCGGGCTCGTTGCGATCCCGGCTGAAGATCCCACCGTGCTCGCAGGCACGCACGCATTACGCGGACGCAGCTTGCAAGAACTCGCGTTCCTCGTCGGTCGACACCTCGCGTACCACGTGAACGTTCATCGGCTGCTTCTCTTCTATCCGTCGCTCGAAGAACTCACCGCGTGTTTCCTCACGGCTCTGGCGATTGCGTTGCCCGACCGTCCGATTCCCGCGAAGGTGCAAGAGGTTGTCGAGACGCACAAGCCGCTCATCGACAAACAGATGAACCCACAACGGCTGGCGGTCTTGCGCAAAGCCGTGAGCGAGTTCGAAGCGGCTCAGGTTCGTCCGGATCTGACGCGCTGGGCGGCGTCCATCGAACGATGTGCGACGCGGGCCGGTTTGCTTCTGTGTGGAAATCTCGAAGTTGCCGCGTCGATTCTGCGCAGCGAACCCCGCGGTGCCCTCGACTCCGATACGAAAATCGCCGACCTGTGCAGCTTTATCGTTTCGGAGCCGATGTCTCTTCTGCGTGAAGAAATGGGCGTCACGATCAAGCCGTGACGCGGTTCGTCAGTCCGTACCTTTGACGTACGCGAAGTACGCGTCGTGGTTCGGAGCTCGTCCGAGAAAGCGGGTGACGAGGTCCACGGGATCGATGCCTCCGCCTTTCGACAGAACCTCGGTTCGCCACGCGTTTGTCGTCGTCGTATTCATCAACCCTTCCTTGCGGAATCGCGTGAGCACATCTCGCGTCAGGCTCAGGGCCCACTGGTAGCCGTAGTAGCCGGCGTCGTACGTGATCAGATGTCCGAAGCTCGTTTGGGCATGCGTGTTTTTCACGTACGGGAACGAATCCACCTTCGTTTGCACTTCCTCGGTCACCTTCGTCGAATCGACCGGTACGGCCCGCGTATGCAGCTCGTAGTCGAGTGTCGCGAAGACGAGTTGTCGTTGCGTGTAGAGCGCTCGGCCGAAGGTTCGAGCTTGCAACATCGCCTTGAAGAGGTCGTCGGGGATCTTTTCTTTCGTTTGGTGATGACGCGCGAACAGGTCGACGACTTCTCTCGACCAAGCCCACTCTTCGAACATCTGTGAAGGCACTTCGACGAAGTCGCGTTTGGATTCCGACCCCGAGTACTGCGCCAGTTCCGACTTCGTCAGCATCTCGTGCAACACGTGACCGAACTCGTGGAAGAACGTCACCATCTCTTCGTGTTGCATGAGCGCCGGTTGCGCGCCGGGTTTCGGAAAGTTGCACTCGAGCGCGGCGATCGGCGTTTGCCATTTCCCGTTCGACAAACGTTTGGCCTTTCGAATCGGGAACATCGCCGCGTGTTTGTACTTGTCGGAGCGTGAGTACAGATCGAGGTAGAAGAGGCCGATCTTTTCGCCTTTCGACCAGACTTCGTACGCCGACACATCCGGATGCCACGTCTTCAGCGGCACTTCGCGGTACTCGAGGTCGTACATGCGTGAAGTAATTTCGAGCAGTCCTTTTTTGACGAGGCTGATCTCGAGGTACTCCGACAGCGCTTGTGAATCGAAAGAGAACTTCGATTTGCGCACACGGTCTTCGAGGTACAGGCGATCGGGCGGATACAAGATGTCGTTGGGTTTGCCCCCGAGACGAACATGTTCCTTGCGCAGCTCGGCCATCCGCTTTGGCCGGTTCCGCGATGGCCTGCGCGAGTTTGTCCAGAAAATCACGCACGGTCTGCTTCGTCTTCGCCATGCGTGGCTCGATCGCGTAATCGGCCCACGTGTCGTACCCGAGCAACTTTGCTTTTTCGGCGCGCAGCTCGAGGAGTTTTTCCAGTTGGCGGACGTTCTCGACCCCGCCGCGATTGACGAACTTGGAATACAGCTCGAGCGCCGCCTTGCGGTTCTTCGCGTACGTGATGAAGGGCGTGTAGTCCGGCGTGTCCGTCGTGATCGTCACTTTGCCTTTGGCGTTCGGCGTATGTCCCGCGATGTACTCCTTGGGCAAACCCGCGAGGTCTTTCGGATCGATCTCGATGGAACCGACGTCGCCTCCGATGTTCGACATGAACTCCAGACCCGCGCGGATGATCGCCGCATTGAGTTCACGCAAACGCGTCTGTTTGTCCGCGGGCAGCTCGAGACCGTTGCGCCGAAAATCGCGCAGTATGTCGGCCAGCAGCTGCGCGCGTTCCCCCTCGAGTTTGTCTTTCTTCGCCGCGTACGCCTTCATCACGCCGGCAAGATCCGCATCCAGCCACATCGACGTTTGAAACGCATCGACCTTGGGTTCGCATTCTTTGGCGGCGGCCCGTGTCGTTCCATCGGGGTGCGCCAAACCCATCAAGTACGGAAACGCGCTCGCGTTGGTCGCTTCGAGGATCGCCTCATCGAACTTTCCCAACGTCGATGCGTACGTGAGTTTGTCCGGGTCGGCACCCTTCAGCGTCTTGATCGCATCGAGGTGCTTCTTCGCTTGAGCAAGGCGTTCGTCGCAGAGTTTCCGCACACCATCGGGCGTCATTCCGATCGGTACGGGATCGAAATCCGGCTGCATCAGCTCCACGGCGACGAGCGGTGCAGTGGGAACCGGCGCGAGCGTCGATGCACTCGGACTACCTTGCGGGTTGTGAGTCGCAACCTCCGGAGTCGCGCCGCCGCATGCGCCGAGAAAGAGAGCGAACGAGAGCAGAGTCGGGAAACGCGTACGCATTTCGGCCGTATATCACTGCGACGCGCGGCTTGGGTTATCCTCGAAGCATGAGTCGCTTGTTGATTGTTGCCTTGGCCTTGGCCGTTCTTCCGTCATGCACTCGATCCGCGGAGGAGAGCTGCGCGCTCGTTTGTGAAAACAACGCTTTGTGTGAACCGGGCACGGATGAAGCGTTGTGCTTGTCGTCGTGCAAGGACCTCACCGCGAACGACGAGGCGTACTTGGATGCGTTGACGCGTCGAGCGGACTGCATCGAAAAGAACGCGCCGTATTACGACGATCCCAAGGGAATTTGCATCGCGCTCGCCGGCGGAGTTTGCAACACGATTCAACAATGAGGCGACTCGTTTGATCACAAACGAGTCGGACAAACTCGTTCGTGGACGATGCGTGCCGCCTTGAACGAAATGCGCGTGCGTGCTAGACGCGCGGAGCTTGTATGAGTGCGCCTTTGTTGACGGTCGTCGTACCGATTCGAAACCGTTCGGGCGTGCGCCTCGAGAACTGTTTGCGCAGCCTGCGTTGGCAAGAAGGTGTCTCGAAAGACGACGTCGAGATCCTCATCAGCGACTTCGGCAGCGAGCCGAAACACCGCGAAGCCGTTGAACAGTCCGCTTCCACCTACGGAGCGCGTGTCCACCACACGGCGCATGACGGATTGTGGAATAGATCGCGAGCGTTGAACATCGGAGTCAAACGAGCCAATGGAAAATACACCGTGTGCACGGATGTGGACATGGTGTTTGCCCCGTCATTTCTTGCCGTATTGATGCAGGAACAGAAAAGGCTGGACGGGCGAGGCATGTTGTTGTGCCAATCGCGGGATCTTCCTCAGGAAACGGAGGGTAAGGTTGTTTCATTGGAGGAATACGACGCGTACGTGAACATGACGACGATGCGTCCGACGCACGGGATGGGGGGTTGTCAATGCGCGCAGACGCAATGGTTTCATTCGGTTCGTGGTTATGACGAAGGGTATACGTATTGGGGTGCGGAAGATACGGATATGGTGCGTCGTGCCGAACGGGATGGGCGCATCGTTGAATGGGTGACTGAAAAAACGGCCATGGTTCATCAATGGCACCCGACGACGAAGTACGACAAACCATGGCTCGTGCGGAAAAATAAATGGCGACTGACGCTCACCGGCTGGATTGTCCGTAAAAACCGTGGCGGTTGGGGCGAATAAGTGAAAAAAGCACTTATGGTCAGTTATTATTTCCCGCCGCGTTTCACGATCGGGGGAAAACGAGCTTTTCGATTTGCGCGATATTTACCGGAATTCGATTGGTCGACGGTTATTTTGACGGCGCGCGGACCCGCAACCGAAAGACTCGATCCTTCCTTTCAAGATGACGTATTGCCGTCGTGTGAAGTCCATCGTGATTATCTGACCGACGATGAAATCGCTCGATTACCCACGGTGGCGCTGGGATCGGACGGAACCAGTTCGGAACCGACGAAGATGTGGGGCGCTCGTCAGTCTCGTTTTTCGAAGCAATGGTGGTTGAACGAAACGCGATTCAGACCCATCGTCGGTCCGGCCGTCAATAGCGTACCTGCATTTGCACGGCGAATCGCGAATTTGGCCGAACGAGTGCGTCCCGATATTATTTGGGCTACGGGGTCTCCTTGGGAGACGGTCGTCGCAGCGACGATGGCCGCTCGAAATACCAAGACGCCTTTGGTCTTGGATTTTCGGGATCCCTGGTCCTTCGGTTTGGCCATCGGTTACGGGTCGACCTTCGTGCGGGTCGTGAATTCGGCAATCGAAAAGGCCGTCTTGCGCCGGGCGGCAATGCTCACCGTCACCACGGAATCCACGCGTGATCGATATGTCGAATTGGGGGGCGCGAAGCGAGTCGAGTGCATCCGGAACTGTTACGATCCGGCCATTCTCGTCACGCCGCAAACCGACGATCGTTTTACCTTGGTGCATTTTGGTAATTGTTATGCCAACCGCGCCTTGAAACCGTTTCTACATGCAATGGCTCGGGCTATCCAGCTGGGTTCATTGGAACCAGCGAGCTTGCGTCTTTTGAACCTTGGACGAGTGTCCGAAGAGGATCTGGCGCTCGCCGACGAATTGGGAATTCGCGATCAATTCGAATATCGGACCGTCATGCCTTATGAAGAGGGCCTGTCGATTGTTGCCGGTGCCGATCTGGCGTTGTTGCTGGCGTTCGGCGACGAACCGTGGTTCATCCCCGGCAAGTTTTACGATTACGTTGCGGCGCGAGCGCCGATTTTGGCCCTTTCCACGTCGCCCGAATTGGATGACCTCGTGGAACGTACGGGACTCGGCCGGGTACGTGCCGCGACGGACATCGACGGTTTGGCGCGGTGTATTATCGACGCGTATGAAGCACGAAAAAACGGCCGAAAAATCGTCACACCCAACGATGAAGTGATTGAATCCCTGAGCGCCCGCAATGGGGCGAAAAAGCTGGCGGGACTCTTTGACGAAGTCACCGGCCGCTGAAGCACATTACCTCATTGACGTGCATAACGGACATCCGAATTGTTCGGATCTTCGTAGGCCAAGTGGACGCGACCCTTCCCATCCGGGATCGTTGGCGCTTGGAGCACAACGCACGAACGTCCACGTTGTGTGAAAAAGATTCACTTGCGCCCATATTGGCGCTAGCGTGCGTCCATGCGACGAACTCGAAGATTGACTTCATCTATTGTGGGACTTGGTTCGGGGCTCCTCTTGGTGGGCTGTGCACCCGAATCCGTTGAGAACCTGACCGAGAATACGGCCCAGACAAACCAGGCCATTTCTCAAGGGCTGGCGGCCGAAGTAGAACCGAACAATTCGGTCGCGACGGCAACACCCATTGGTCGAGACACGGTTGTCCGGGCGAATATTTTCCAGACGGGCACGGACGTCGATTATTTTGCATTCCAAGGAACCGCGGGCGACAAGGTTTATGCCGCAACCATCACCACGACCTCGCCTTCGAGCACCGACTCGACGTTGGCGCTAATCGCGCCGGATGGAACGACGGTGATTGAAACGGATGCGGACGACGGGTCGTTCAGCGCGACGTCCTCCTCGATCGCGGGGGCCGCATTGACGCAAACGGGCACGCATTATCTGCGCGTGGTTCAGGCGACGGCGGGGTCCACGATTCGGCCTTATGATTTGCACGTTCGCGTGCAATCGGGTACGCCGGTGCCGGAGACCGAGCCCAACGACATGGCGCCGAATGCATTGCCGGCGTCCGGTTGGGTGAGCGGAACGATATCCTCAGTCACGGATTTTGACCCGTTCACCATTACGGTGAACGCCGGGGACACGATTTTCGCCTCGCTCGACCTTGATCCATTGCGTGACAATACGCAGTGGAACGGTCAATTGTTGATTGGGCCGTTCGGGCCGGGAAACACATTTTTGGTGGCGAACGATCCCTCGACGACGGCGGCGAATTCCGAGGCGTTTCCGATAACGTTCAAGAATGCCGGAACGTATGCCGTCGTCGTTGCCGCACCGACCGGCGTGGCGACCGTCGGCGATTACAACTTGTCGGTTTCGGTCCACCCGGCAACGGCTGAGGGCGTCAATTGCACGACCTACACGAGCACGGACATTCCGAAGCCGATTCCGGACAGCCCCGGACAGGTTTCGTCGACCATTACAATTCCGGGAAATCCTCGAATCGCCGATATCGACGTTTCGCTGAATCTCACGCATACACTACCGCAAGATCTCGATATTACGTTGACGTCGCCGGCCGGAAATACCAATGCCATTGCAACGGACATCGGCGGTGGTGCCGGGACGACTTTTACGACGTGGGATGTCACGTTTGACGACGAAGCGGCTATTACGCCTTTGTTCCAGGTCGTCAGTGGCATGCATTACCAACCTCGCGTTCCAATGCGCCTGCATTGGTACGACGGTGAAAATGCAGGTGGGACGTGGACGCTCAACCTTCTGGATGACACGGCTACCAATACTGGAACCCTCAACAGTTGGTCCATTACGATCTGTGAACGACCGCCCGCTCCGACATGTGCGGGTGGTGGTGCATTGCAAACCGTTTTTTCGACGGACTTCGAAATGGGCGCCGCCGGATTTACGCATTCCGGGACGCAAGACGAATGGGCCATCGGGAATCCGACGTCTCCGCCTGTTACGGGATGTAATAGCGGGGCCATTTGCTGGAAGACCGACCTTGCAAATACATACAATGCGAATTCATCGCAGAATCTGCTTTCCCCGCCGATTGACCTGACCAATCGCGTCGGGCCGATTCAATTGCAATGGGCGATGAAATACCAGATGGAAAGCGCCACCTTCGACCACGCGTGGGTCGAAGTACGCGAAGTTGGTGGAGCGAATCCCAAGCGCGTCTGGGAATTCAAGGATGGTACGATGACCGCGGCGGTAGGCAGTGCATCAACGCTCATCCAACAAAGTGCCGGATGGGGCGTATTTACTGCGGACATCAGCTCATTTGCGGGCAAACAAATCGAAGTCCAGTTCCACCTCGACAGCGATGGAGGTGGCCAATACCCCGGTTTGGCCATTGATGACGTTTCCGTTTCCGGATGTGCGGCAAACGTTTGCGGGGACGGTATCTTGGGCCCGGGCGAAGCCTGCGATGACGGCAATACGGCGAATGGTGATTGTTGTTCGTCCACATGCCAATTCGAAGCGGCCGGTACGGTTTGTCGTGCTGCAACCAATGCTTGCGACGTCGCCGAAACGTGCTCGGGCAATTCCGGAACGTGTCCTGTAAACGCCAATGCCGCCGATGGCACGTCGTGCACCGACGGCAATGCCTGCACGCAGAATGATACGTGTCTGGCCGGCGCGTGTACGCCCGGATCCGCCGTGACGTGTGTGGCATCGGATCAATGCCACGTCGCGGGCGTTTGCGATCCCATGACGGGTATGTGCAGCAATCCGAATGCAACGGATGGCACATCATGCAGCGATGGCAATGGTTGTACGCAGAACGATACGTGCCAAACCGGAACATGCATGGCGGGAGCGCCCGTGACTTGCACGGCGTTGGATCAATGCCACGTCGCGGGCGTTTGCGATCCCATGACGGGTATGTGCAGCAAT
>CAYSYX010000177.1:0-17152 GCA_964435055.1 uncultured Polyangium sp.
GTGCGTATACCGAATTGGCGGCAATGGGTGAGCTGGCGAGTGCGCAAGACAAGGAAGGGGTTTGGCATGCCGCACGCACGGGCACATCGATTGCAACGGCCGTGGCCGGGGCGGCATTTGCGACGTTATTCGCCTACAGGCCCCAATTGAGTGCTGCCGAGGCAGCCGACATCCTCCTTCATACGGCGCTTAAATCATGTTCGGGTCCGGCTTGCGCCGCCAATGACGCGAATGTGATTTCGATTTGTCGGGCGCTGGAAGACGCCTTGTTGATATCGAATCAACTCGAGTGCGGGCCCGCGCTCGATACACAAGCGACGACGATCATTGGGAGTGCAACGTTTGATGAATCAGGGTACGCCACGCACGAAATGAACCTCGTGGATTTGATTCCATCGTTGCAGTTATGCCCCGCGAATTGGCCGTTTGTCAATCCCGCGCCGGGATCCACACGGTGCTCCGATTGCGGCTACTTTGTCGGAAACCCTCCGATCGGCGGTGGCAACCCCAACCCCGATTCGGCAATTCTTCGCTTGGTTCCCGAAGGAAACGAGCGAATCAGCAGCGTGACCCTGGTGTTGCGCAGTGACGAACCTGCACAAGACAAAGCTTTTATGCTGAACGGTTCTTGGTTCGGCCCCGCGTTGTTAAAACTCACCAACATCAACTCGCAAATTCCCGCGGCCAATTTGCGCAGCGTGACGTTCGAGGCCATTGTTCAAGGCAATGGATACGAGGCGACCGCCGTGAGCGGCGAGATTCCCATTTTCCAACGCTGAAGGTGACGTTTTGAATCACCGCGACGCTCCGTTTGGCCCGCCGAGCGCCGTCGGTGATTCGTCCGCGTTGAAGTCTCAGGGACCTTCGACGAGCTTCACGGTGCCCATTTTGACGTCGTCGTCGAGCGACGATTTCCCATCGGCATCGCCATCGACGACACCGTAAAAAATCGTCAATGCTCCCGAGCCCGCGGCGGGAGCCGTCCACGAATACGTCCATGTCGTCGTATTGGGGCGCGGAATGTAAAAGACTCCGTGGCAATCGCCATACAAATACGTCGTTCCCGTCGCCGGGTTTTGCGCGGGATACGATGGCGGACACGCGGCGCTCGAAACGACCGGCGTCGTATCCGACTCGAAAATGCCTTTCACCTTGCCGGCTTGGTCTTCCACCGTAATGGCCATCCCGTTCAGGTTGTTGTTGCCCTGATTGAGTCCTCGGTGTTCGCCCGTCATCGCGACCGTAATGGAATACTTTTGCCCCGGTTTGTAGGACATGGATCCATTCACATTGCCCCACGCGGGCGTCGGTGTAATGGTCGCGCCGATCATGCCCGCGCCTTTGATGTGGCAATGCGCGCACGTGATGCCACGATCCGTCGCGCTGCCCATTCCATAAAGACCACCGGCGCCCGCTCGACCGCCGTTCGCCTGCGTTCCATCGGCCCGATCGTGCCACGACTTTCCAAATGGAAACGCCGACGCAACGGCCGCGGGGACCACGATACATGCTGCAATGATCGTAACTACGGCTTTCTTTTTCATCGGTTCCTCCTCAATTCGTCGTATTGCACGCCATGCCCAACTTTTGCCCGGACAACCACGCCTTCAGCGTTTGATGGTCGGCATCGCCCGATTTGAACATTTTAATGCCCGCATGAGCTTTTCCGCCCACGATGGGCTGACTGATCAATTCGGATGTGTCTTCCTGTCCCGCCGCGATCGGATTGCCGTTGGCGTCCAAGCCAAACCCGCGCGCGGAATCGAAATTGAGCTGCCATTCCGTGGCCGTGTGCCCCACCGTCCAGCAAACGCATTCAATCGCGCCTTCGCAATTCTCGGACGGCACCATCGTGCCCGCTTTATTGCATCCCGGCTCGATCAATATTTCGCCCGCATGCCGATGTCGCCCGCGCGCATAAAGGCGTAATGCGCGACCCGTCTCCGTGCCGTGGCATGCCAGCTGCGCGCAACCGCGATTGAAAATCGGCTCCACATTGCACTTGTAATAATCCAAGTCCAATGCCGGCAATGTCGCCGTTTCCGTGGGTTTGCTATTCGCCGTTCCGCAATTGTTCAAATCCGTGCACGTTCGTGTGCCGTTGTTGTCCTGGCCATTGGTTTGCCAAGGCGAACACAACCACGCTTCGACACACCCGGACGAACCTCCCGCACCCGAACTGCTCGAACCGTTTCCGCCGCCCGATCCGCTGCTGCTGCTGGAAACGTCCCCCGAACTGCTCGAGCTCGACCCGCCCGTACCGCACAAACCACTCGAGCATGGCCCTGTGGAACCCGTTGTTGTTTCATCCGGTCCGCACGACGCAATGCCTGCGACGCCCATCACACAGAAGAGCGCAACCGACCATAAGAATCCCCGTTTCATTCACACCTCCGGGCAAACCCATAGCGAATGGGCTCCCCGAAAGCATCATCTTATGAAACGCGAAACTCGGGCAAGTTTACGGCGCAAATTCCCAATGGGTGCACAACTTCGTTTACGTTGCGCCGGCGGCTCGTTTGGCCCGGCGCTTTCCACCAATCGCCATCACCAAACCCAAAGCGCAGGCGAATGCTCCGCCCCCTGTCGGTGTGCGTCGGCCCATGGGGCTTTCGGCAAAAGCTACTTCGGCGACAAACACGTCGTCATGCAGTGGGTCGGTCAGGGTTTTTCCCGCCCCGACATCAGCGCCATTGCCATCGACCGCGGCGACGTGAAACGTTACTTTGCCCGCCCCGGCTGCGGGTGCCGTCCAGGAAAACTTCCATTGAGTCACATTCGGTTTGGTTCCGGCGGTGACGATGGTCGCCGGGTATCCCTGATAAAAGTCTTCGGCGGCAAAACCACCCATGGAACCGGATTGAAATCCTTTGCTGTCGACAGCTTCGACGACCACCGCATTGTAATTCGACAAGGGCGAGTTTTTCCCGAATTGTTCATCGAGCATCGTGGCCGTAAACGAATACACTTCGCCCGGCGTGTACGTGAAGTTCTGAAACAACGACGGCGGATCCACCTCCAAGCGCACTTTGACTTTGCCCGGTGGATCCAAATGGCACATCGTGCAATCCCATCCGCGTTCCAACGGGGCGCCCGCATAAAAAATGCCTCCGCCTCCGCCCGCGCCCGGGGGTTTGTCGAATGTGGACCCCGAATGATACGCCAATGCGGCTCGCGGAGCGCACACGACCAACGGTAGGGCGATCAAGAATCGCTTCCAGGCTCGATGCATGCCGGGTCCTCCTTTTCGCCGTTCACCCACTTTTCGAGGGTCTTGTAATCGGGATCTTCACGATTGAGAAATACGTTGCCTTTTTTGAAGCGCGTCGCGCCGCCATGGTAATACCCGCCTTCGGAAGATTCGAGCGGCTTGAGCAGCAATTGGCTGCTTTTAGGCGAGGCGGCGTCGACGATCGCGCGAGTTGCGTTGTAATTGAACGCCCGCTCTTGGGGGCTCAGCTGCGCATTTCTTTGTTCTTCGGTAAACCCGAAGCGGAGGCGATTGCGCGAAAAAATATGATAATATCGGGCCACATCGCCGTGACAAGCCAGAGCGCCACAACTTTTCGTCAAAATGGGTTGGACACGGCAACGAAAATACGCTTCATCGAGCTTGTCCGAATAAGGCGCCTCGTCGGTCAGTCCGGTTTGGCAAGCCGTCAGGACGAGGGCCAAAGCGAAAACGATGCGCTTCATAATGTCGCTCCGATGGCCAATTCGGCAATGACGCCGAAGCGATTGGTGAGGCGCGGGAAGTCGAAAAAGTGAAATGCGAATCCCGTGGCTTTGGCTTCGGCACGAAGCTCTTCAAAAGGTCCGACCCTTTTGCCGAAACCGACTCGCAGGCCGCCGAAACCATCGACGAACGTCGCCAATTCGCGGTCCGACGTCATGTAACGTCGCGGCCGGTCATACACGGGCTGGTAAAATTCGACCTTGGATTGAGCATAACCCCGAACGAAAAAGCCCAGATCGAAATCGCCGAGTCCCAAGACGAACTCGGTGCCCGCCGTAATGGATTTGATACCCCAATCGTCCAGATATCCTCGTACATGCGATTTGATCGCCGAATCTTTGCCCACCGCGTGATTCCACCGTGCGGCGAGGGCGTGGCGCGATCGCGTCTCCGGGGGAGTTTCCGGAGCGGTGACATAAATGCCGGGCACATTGATGTTCATATCGCTGATGCGGACGAACCGATACGGGCTGGCTTGATATCCGCTCAGGTAAATGAAGGCATAATCGAAATTCAAAAGGTCGCGCTTCGTAGCGACGACGCCGAGGGTCAAGCTGCCACTGCCTTGCAAAAGAGAGCGGTGAAAGTTGACGTCGGCCGATCGCCCCACGTCATTGGCGGTAAAACTTCCTCCGATTCCGAGTGTAATGGTGTGGGCGCGAAAGTCATTGGAAAATGATCCCGAAATCGAATGCGAGCTCCAATCATGCTCGGTGGAATATACGTACGTCAAACCGGCATTACGCGTACCATCGTGATACGCCACCGAACCCAGACCTTCGTGACGTAATTCGTCAAATGCGCCGGTCGCGGCGGAAACGACGTCCACGGATGCGCTGGTCACGACGTCGGCAATGTATCGCCCTCGAAAGGTAAAACGTTCCAATGGCGTGAGGCTCGCACCGACCGCCGTGGTGCTGATGAAAGTATGGTCGGTGTCTTGATAAACGCTCGAACGAACGTCTGCGGTCGCGCCCACGTCCCCGAATGCGCGAGCCGAGACAAACAAGACGATGGCTGATATCGAGATAATCGGTTTTGTACGGCGATTCAATTGCATCCGCAACCTCCGCCCACGGATCCATAGCCGCCACTTGCGCCTTCGCGATATTCAAAGACATGCTGTTCGAGCGCCGAGGCTTGCGGGTCGGGGTCCATCTGCATTTTCTTTTTGGCCAGGGTGCCTCGTTCCCAAGGTTGCACGGTGGCGCACCCGGACGCGAAGCCCAAGAGAATCAAAATGAAGGCGGAGCGAAAGAAGGCGCCGAGCATGATTCATTCAGGTAATCAAAGAGATTTACGGCTGTCAAGAAAATTGCACCGATCGACGGCGCCGTTCGGTCCATTCGATGACGCACGGTGACCCGCGCCTGGTGTTTCACTGCGAAGGCCCGAAACTCATTCGGACGGGATACGCGGACGGCTCTTCTTGGGCGGCGGCTTGTACGATGCATGCGGACCGAAGCCGAATCCCAATCCATAACAAGCCCAGACGCGACCCTCCCCCATGAATTGCAATGTGAATTCGGGCTGAACCGTGACCAAGTCGCCAAATCGAAGCTGCAAACCGCCTCCGGCGAAGGGATAGACCATCATGCCTGGAAGATTGGACACGGCCGGTCCGCCTTGAATCACGAGCGTCATGCTCTCGCCTGCATTAAAACCCAAAATGACCGGCAATGAAGCGACAGCAAATGGCGCGATAAACAAACCACCGACGCCAATCGTGCCGAACACGGATGGATCGATGGCCAAATCGAAATACTCTGTTCGGATGGGATTATACTTCAAGTCCACTTTGAGCGAGCCGGATGCGGAGATACCAAGATCGAGTCTATCGGTCAGGCCAATACGCGCGATATAAATCATCGCGGGAGGAATGAGATCGACACCAAGGTCTTCTTTGCTTTTGGGGTCGAAGTCCATATTGAGCGCGACGATATGTTGTTTTGAGCCCGGGGGCGTCGTTCGTGGAGTCGCATAAAGATTCGAATTGCAGCCTGCAACAACGAATGCGCAGAGTACCACCCCGAGAGTCGAATGTGTCATGCGGCAATGAATTGCATGAAGCGTACCGATGCAGGATCGGAGGGCAATGATCGATTTCGTCTCGTGACGAACACCGGACCATGCATAGGATGCGCCCATTTGCGCAAAGCTTGCAGGCTCATGGCGCGTCATCGGCGCTCCCGCCCATTCGTAAAGCTGCCCGTGTGGCGAATCCACACTGATTCAGGGCACGATCGTCACCTTCGTTCCGACGGGCACGATTGAATACAACTTCGCCACGTCGTCATTCGATAAGCCGATGCAACCATCGGTCGGTCCCCAAACTTGACCCAGCCCCGTTACCGATGAAAGGCGAATCCAAGCGCGAGCCAATGCGGCAAGCTTGGGTTTCGTACCGTGAATGCCGATCCCTCCGCCGGGTTTGTCAATCCCAAGCTTTCGTGTGCGCGCGAGATCCTCGGCATTGGGATAAGAAACGCCAAGAAAACGATAAAACCGATCGCTTTCGACTTTGCTCGAAATGTGATATACACCTTCCGGGGTGCGTTCATCGCCTTCGCGTTCTTTTTGACCGACGGGATTGGCGCCGAAGGTCGCGGCAAACGTCAGCGTCTTTTTTCCACCGCACAACAAATCGAGCGCCGCGTCTTTTTTGCGGATGACGATTTCCGGTTTTTCGCACGCGGCGGGTTTCGCTTCACTCATGGGCGGGGCGAAAAGCAATCCGCCGGCGACGATTGCGAACGCAAAGGCGGCAAGCAACGTGGTTTTGGCGCGAGGACGAGCGGCGAGACGCATGGGTGCACGTTACAACGCTTAGGCGCCGCGGGCAATTCCGCGGAGGAAAAGTGGCGGGACCTCGTGAATCGTCGACCAATCGTCCATTTCGTTTCGTCAGACAGAATCCTTGCGGGCGGCGACCGCATTGCGGACCTCCGCGCCATCGGTGTCGCTATCGCGTTGCGTCCATCTCTTCCGCAGAGGCAATGCAATCGATACGGTGAGCAAACAAAGGACCGCATAGATCGCGCCGGGAATCGGGGCCGCTCCGCCCAGCTGTTGACCCAGCACCGCCGCCATTCCGGCGTTTTTCATGCCGACGTCGACCGTAATGGTTCGTTGTACCGATGGCGGCCAATCAAGCACATGGCCGACCCCATGGGCACCCGCATAACCGACCATGTTCAGCGCCAAGAGAATCAAGGTCAGGTTCGGGCCGAGTTTGGCGATATGCGCGCCGTTTTTGACGACAACGATGAAGATAATGAAGGTAATGCTCGCGCCGGCCACGAATGTCGCCGCTCGTTTCCACCACGGAGGGAATCGATCCCCAAATTTCTTGCGTATCGCGACGCCGACGGTCACCGGAATGGCCACGAGGTACAAGGCCTTGAATGCAATTTCATACACCTTGGCGTTGTTTTGCACGCCAAACAGTGGTTGCAGCACGAGCAGTATGACCAACGGTGACAAGATCGTCGCCACCGTCGTCAACGACACTGCAAGCGCCACTTCGCCCTCCAACAAAACCGTCATGACGTTCGACGCCATTGCCGTCGGCATGCAGCCAAGCAGGAGCAAACCTTGTTGGAGCGTGGGATCGTTATCGACGAATCGTGAAAGCAGCCAAGCGATCAAGGGCATGAGGATGAATTGCCCGGCGAGCCCCACGGCCACGTAGGCGGGTTTTCGCTTCAGATCCCGCAATTCCGTCGTCGTGACCAACGTCCCGGTGAAGAACATCGTGACCGCAAATGCCGGATCCTGGGCCGGCATGACCCACGACGCGCGAGGGCCCAAGAGAAATCCCGCGACACTGGCAATGACGATTGCGAACAAGACGATCATTTCAATGCCTCCCGGTAAATGAGCGGTACGACGCCGAACGTCGCCCGGTGCACTTCGGATTCCAATTCGAGATGAGAGACGAAGGTTGGTTTTTCGAGCAAAACCGTTGCCGCCCGTCGTGCCAGCTCGGATGGGTTCGATGTTGTAAAGACGTTGCTATCGAATGACGGGATTTCTGCGAAGTGAACGTGGCTGCGTAACGTGCGATGTGCGCCGGCCTTTCCGTACGTTGCGGCGGCGCTGAAGGCATGTTCTTTATCGCGACTTCCCCACGACGCGTGTCCCACGCGGAGGCAGAACCCGACCGCGACGACCTGTGTGGCATATTTGCCGTGCGCCGCTTGAAAATATTCTTCGCGTCCTTCCGGGGTCAAACAATAGGGCGTTTCATTTTCGCGCGCCAATGCGCTTCTGCCCACGGGTGATTTGATGAGGCGTTTTTCTCGTATTCCGTCCGGCGGAAGGTCCAGAAAGCCCACGAACCCGAATAACGGAACCGGACAATCGAACGCCAGGCTCAATGTTTCGAGCAGATGTTGCAGTTTGGCCGGGGACTTCATCTGAATTCGGAAAAACAGCTTGGGATCGGAATGCCAACCCACGCAAAACGGCGTCCAAGCCGAAGGGGCCATATCCACCGCAACCGTCGTCGACGGTTTGGCTCGGGCAAACTTTCCCCCGGCGACGAACAGTTCACCCAAGTCCCCGTAAGCATGGTGCGCATCCGTCTCGGTGCTTCCTGCTCCAATGCCGTAACGCAATGAATTGGAAGGGCCGAATTGCACCAGCTGCGATGGTTGTACACTCGAGGAGAGGACCGAGGCGACGGAGCCTGTGACTTGCACGCGATCGCAGTCGATGGGTTGCGAGCAATGGAATACTTCGACCGTTCGAATCTCGGAATTCGTACCGGCCGCCGTTTTGGGCGCTGTCGATGCCACCGACGCCGTGTCTTCCGCTGCCGGGCGTAGGTCTTGTCGCAGCGGCTGATCGGTCAAGGCATTCAGTATCGCTTCGGTGCCGTCCGGAAGCCCTCCGGACAGGTGATAACCTCCTTCGAGCGAGACGATGATGCCCCGCGTGGCGAGCTTTTTGAATTTGCGAACGGTATCGTAGAAACAATGGGGATGCAGTTTCAAGTTCGAGAATGGATCACGCGCGTCGCCATCCAACCCTCCGGCAATCATCACGATATCCGGTTGGAATCGTTCGGCGGCGGGCAAGATGTATGTGTTCAGCAAGGTCAAGAATTCCGCCGCGCTTCCTTCATTGGCTGCGAGCGGCAAATTCAGGGTGGTTCCCAATCCGGCCGGATCGACCTGCCGGCTGCTCGAATCTACTTTGGCCCGACCAACCTGGTACACGAAACCTTGTCCCGGATGCACTCCCTCTTCATGAATCGACGCGTAAAACACGTTCGGATCGTCGTAAAACGATTCCTGCACGTGCCGCCCGTGGTGGGCATCCATATCAAAAACAAAGATACGGTTGTGGCGTGGCGAGTTTCGCCGTATCCACAAAACAGCCACCGCAAGATTATCGAAAATGCAGATCTTGTTGCCGGCAAGATGTCCCGGTGGCCTGCTCGGGCAAAATACGGCCGAGAATTTCCCGTCCAATACGAGCTTCGCGGCGCGAATGAGCGCACCTGCCGACCGTCGCGCCGCTTCCCACGAACCGGGGCGTATTTCCAGCGCTCGCAACAGATGCGTCGGATGGTATTCACTCGGCGTCGACGAACCAATGGCCTCGATGCTCTTCAGATACAATCGATCATGCAGCGGGCCGCCATCGCATCGTGGTGCACAAAGTTCTTCCGGAGAAGCCAATTCCGCGCCTCGATACGCGAACAGCTTTGGATTGTCTCGACGTACCTTGTCCAAGGCCGCGAGAACCGCATAGATTCGTTCTTTGCATTCAGGGTGGTCCCGCAACGAGCCCGAGAAATACTCCGGTGCAAAGACCACCGCGACGTCGCTCTCCACCGCTGGTTCGTCCCGTAAATCCATTCCGGGGATCGTGTCCGACGGCCAAATGAGATCATGGAGCAGGACGTGCAACAATTCTTTCTTGGTGACCGTCCAAGGCCAGGTCAAGTCGGGGTACGTCGTCTCCGTCGCATGTATATCGTCGACGGTTTGTTTGAGTTTGTCGAGGCAATCCTCGATGGCGTGTCGGAGATCGAGGATTTGCCTGTTCGTGGAATGTGGCGAAAGTGCGCCCAGCTCCGACGTCCAAATGCGTTTGATGTTCACGAAGGCCAAGAGGCACGAGATCATGCTCGGGCCATACACGTCCTCGAGCATATACGTGCTCGTGTGTGTCGCGGGGGGGCGATGAACCGCGGCGTGGAGGTAAATTTGATTTTCGAGCAACATCGCCCGTTCGATGGTTGACAACGCATCATTGGGGATTTGATTGATTCGCGCGGAGAGCACGGCGTTGAATTCGTTGAATACCTCGTCCGCGTGCATCTCGTCGGAGACGTTGACCGGTTTTTTCTTTTGCCGGAGAAGTTCGACCATCGCTTCGGCGGCGGAACGGCGCACCCAGAACTGCGGCTCGTGATCGGAGATGAATAGTTCTTTGATTTGGTCCACGACCCGTCGGCGCATTCCGAAGGCCGGCAAGACGCTCAGGGCCAACGTGCGTTTGGTGAAAATCCGCTTTGGTTCACACCAATTTTGGATGAACGGCCAGATATCGTCCTGCATGGCCTGACACATGATTTCGAGGGTCGCGCTGAGGACGAAACGGATCGTGAAGTCTTTGCGCTCCGGCAATGGGTTGATGACGCGCTCGAAAATTCGCCGTAATTCACTCATTCGTGCCGGGCGCGTGGGTTCGGATCCAAGAGCGCCGTTGCCGAGCTGGGGCGGGGGCAATCCGAGCAAATTTTGCAGGCGCTCCGATTGCCGGCGCGATTCGGAGACGTGCGAAAAAACCGCGACGGACGATTGCGCCGTCGAAGGCGCCTGGGTAATGGCTAATTCGGCGATGGTCGTGCAGGCCCCTTCCTGTAAATCGGGATGGCTCTGCGCCATCCACTCCAATAAGACGACATAGTCGTCGCTCCATAATTCTCGATTCAATACGGCATGGCGCAAAATCTCGACGACTTGCAGGTAACCCCGAGCATGCAGCTGTTGCATCCACAAAACCTCGCCCGGTATGGTTCGTTCATCGAATGAGCGTTGTTTTGCCAGCCATGTGCCGCATAAATATTCGCGCAAAACGTCGAATGAAAACTTGTAATCATCGGCGTTGCGGCGCAACACGCCCTCGCTGACCAGACATTCGAGTAATTTCCGGCCCGTCGTCAATGATTGCGCGAGCTGCGGGGGAGCGTGTTCACGCGCGTATGAAGTCAATAATCGGAGCGCTTCGTGATCCGGTATCCACGTTCGACCCCCTTTGAACTTCTCCCACGCCAACGCCGCCATCACATATTCGACAAACTGCCGCGTCGCCCGATCCGCCGAATCACCCCGCATCGGGTTGAGTTTCTTGGCAATCTTGTCCGCGACGTCGGCTGCGAATTGGCATAAGACATCGTTTGAATTGGCGTGCGAAAACCTGCCCAGGTGTCGACCTTCGTTGGCTTTGCAGAAAAAAAACAAATACAACGGGTGTCGAAGCACCTCCCGCGCTTCGAGAATCGGCGTCCCCGTAACTCGGTAATACATCCTGTACTTTTCCCAAACGCGCTCGAATTCACTGTCCGTGAACGTGCCGAGCCCCTGGTGCGTCGAGTCCGCGACAAACCCACTGCCGTAGTAGCCGTCACGCCCCGCGGGTATGAAGAGACGATTGCGAATTTCGTCGTCGTAAGTGACCGTCTTGAAACCGTGATCGTCGGAATCCCAAAATTCGACCCGACACGACAAGACAAACTTGATCCCGATGCCGGAAAGGCGATGGAGAAGGGCTTTGAGCGAACGTCGGCCGTCATCGCTGGAATCGTGGAATTCGTTGATCGCATCCAGCATGATCACCAAGGGTTTGGGTGGAGGGAAAAGCTCGTTTAAGGATTCCCAAAAATTCCTGCATTCATGCTCGTGCGTTACGTTCGTCGAGACGCCGAGTTCATTCCAGACCGGCGCATACAGCGAAACGGCGGCTCGTTCAATCAAGTTATGGCAAATGTGAGCCGAATTTGCGGGAACCTGGGCAGAGCTCGGAGCCGCCTGCAAATCGGCTCCTTTGAGGAAAATGACCGGTTTTTCCGCTTTGAGTGAATTGTACGCCGAAGTGGCCATCACGGCGGTTTTTCCAGCGCCCGCCACATCGACGATGATAAAAATATCCTTATCGCCGGTCTCGAGAAAATCACGCAGATGCAGATCGATGTCTCGCGGCACATAGAGTTTGTCGAGGTGACGATTGGTGCGAATGCGTCGAATCGGTGCCTCGGTGACTTTGTCGAGCAATCGAATACGAGCCTCGAGCAAGGAGTTCGTTGCCGGTGCCAACGCAAGCGGGGCATTCGGCGCCACGGGTGGAAGCGAGCTCGTTCTTTCCGGCGGTATGGAGCTTGTCCGTTCCGACGGGGCATTCGGCGCCACGGGCGGCAGCGAGCTCGTTCTTGCGGGCGGTATGGAGCTCGGCCGTCCCGCGCCTGTTCTCGGCGCCAATCCCCGGTTCTGGTGGATGAAGATGCTGCGTACCGAAGCAGGCAAGGCATCGAGAATATCGTGCGGAGTTGCGCGACGTTGAATTCTCTTGAGTTGCTCGCAAAGAACCTTGAAGGTTCGGCCGCCATTTCCCGGTTTCCCGGTCCACCCATGACGTTGAAAAATTCCCAGGATCAGCCGCTGTTTCACGAGTTGGTCGGCGTCTTCGAGATTGACCAAGGCTTTCAGGTCCGCCAGCGCGTGGTTCAGGATCGTCACGAGTTGATTGTCGTCGTCGTCATTTTGACCGAGCTCGCCATTCAATGCTGCTTCCACATGGGTTTGCTCGATGATTCGAGATGTTCCGGCCTGACTGACCGCGCGCAACACCGCTCCTTCCAATTGTCGAATATTGCCGGGCCAATTGAATTGTTGAAATACGGCGATGGCGGCGGCGGTCGTCGTCGAGATTGGGGTTGCGAGCAAAAAGTGGCGCACCAAGAGGGGAATATCGTCTTTGCGCTCCCGGAGCGGCTTCATCTGCAACTGGAACACGTTCAATCGGTAATACAAATCCTCGCGAAATTCGTGTCGCTCGACCATCTTTTTCAAATCGCGGTGCGTGGCGGCGATGACTCGAATGTTCACGGGTATGTCGCGCGTGCCGCCGAGGCGCCTGACGCTGTGGTTCTGCAATACTCCCAGCAGTTTTTTTTGCAGGTCGAGGGATAAATCGCCGATTTCATCGATGAAGATGGTGCCCCCATCGGCTTCTTCAAAGACTCCGGCACGAGACTTATTCGCACCTGTAAATGCTCCCTTGTTGACCCCGAAAAGGTCACTCTCGATGAGTGATGGAGTGGCGCCCGCACAGTCGAAAACGACAAACCGTCCGGCCGATCGCGTGCCGGCTTCGTGAATCACGCGGGCGAGCATGCTCTTGCCCGTGCCCGTTTCTCCGGTGATGAGCACGGTGCCAGGCTTGTTTGCCAGTTGCGGAATGTCCGGCGAAGTGCATACGATGTCGTGCTTTTTCGTGGCGATCTTTGCCGCACGGCGAATTGCCATGAGCAACGCGGCGCGCGACGCCACGAGTTTTTTCGCGTCGAAATGCACATAATCGGTGACGTGGTTTTCGTTGAACAACGCGACGAGCTGTTCGTCCGCAATCGGCTCGGTTGATACCACAACAGGTCGTCGCAAATCTTCGCGGATACTCGGGTAAGGTTTGTCCTGCTCAAACCTCGTGACGAGCACGGTTTGTCGTGTGTCATGGTTTGTCTCGGCAAACGGCACCACGCGAATCGATGGGTCGACATCGCGAAGCAGCGCTTCGAGTTTGTCATTCCCGGGCACGACCGTAACCGGTATTTCGCGCGTTTCGCCCATCGTCCCCAACCTCCCGAGACAAACGTCACACGAACGTACGACCACAAGCGTGTTCGTCGTGACGAGCATCCTATTCGTGTCAATGACTCGGGCCAACAAAGTTTTGATTGACGCCTCGCGTTGCGCGGAAGCACCGCATTCAATGGGTTCGTCAAGGTAATATATTTCCAAAATTGCTGAACTCGCGGCGGGCAATCCAAACCCTCGAGCCATGACAATTTTTCGTAGCCGTGTTGCGAATTTTGAAGCCAACGGAATTCGAATGGATTCGGTTCAAATTCGAATTCGAATTCGTGTTCTCCAACTACGCGAAATGAATGATTGTTTACGGTGGTACGAGTTTCGCATTGGTTTTTCTCCGGCGAAGCACTGGTGCGGCGCATTTTTGACAGTTTTCGAAAACGTACGCGGGTAGTAACGCTCGTTACCAGGTTTTGGTGTTTTCCTTTTTTGTGGCGGCTTCTTAGCCACGACGAACAAGGAGTCGGAAGGGAAGAGCGCTCGGCGAGCCGTCGGCGGGTGATGCTGTTCCCGGCCAAACCGAATGACGACGTGAGCCACTTGGTCGACCTACCGCAGCGAGGCAGAGAGGGGTTGGCGCGCATGGTTGAGCAAAACGATTACGCGAGTTGTGACGAATGCGGGTGGTTTTACTCGGTGGAATCGAGTTGGTCGAAGCAAACCCCGGTTTGCGGGGAATGCGACGCACGTCTCATTTCCGGGATTAAACCGCTGCCGCCGAAGAAGTATCTTCCTTATTTGTTCCAGACGCAGCCGTGCGATGGCGGCGCGACCGCGGTCGTGTACGAAGGGACAAACCTCAACACGCGTCAACCCGTCATGGGCAAACGGTTTTCCGCGAACACGATCTCCGCGGTTGGGCCGGACGAACTTGTCGCGCAAGCCGAAGCGAGCGCCGACTTCGGAGTCTCCGGGGTTGTCTCGACGTACGACATCCGGGAATCGGAACGAGAAGTGGTTCTTGTTCTTCCCAAGATTCAAGGTCGACAGCTCGGCAACATCAGACTGAATCCTGATTTCAAGTGCGAAGAGGCGCTCGATTTGATCCTCCCCGTGCTCCAGATCTTGGCGGCGCTGCATCGACTGGGCGTCTTGCACAATGACGTCAAACCCAGCAATGCCATCGTCGGGCGGCAAGGAACGACGCTCATCGATCTGTGTTCGACCGGGCGCGTGTACGCGTGTCCGCGGGTCTACAGTTTGACGCCGGGGTTTGCCTCTCCGCAACTCGCGCTGCGCCAATGGGACGAGCTCTGTCCGTCGAGCGATGTGTATTCGGTTGGGAAAATGTTTCTCGCCTTGGTTCTCGGTCCCTTGGTGATCAAGACGATTCGCCCGCCGCAGTTCTCCGGTCAAAGCGAAGCTGAGTACTTGGACGAACTCACGAAGGAACGTGCGGAGCAGCTCGAGGCCCTCGAGCGCGCGGGAGCTGACGAAGACGTGTGTTCGATGATCGAGGAGTGGACGGAGCTCGAACCGTCGCTTCGTCCGCCGACGGCACTGGAAGCGCAGGCCCGTGCGGCGGCCGTGAGGGTCCGCTTGGCGTGTTTGCGATCGGGTGGCTACGCCAAAGGAGTGGGGCGGTCATGACAAACCAAGCCGGCGTGTGTCGGGGCAACGACTGTCCCAATTTCCGCGACGAACCCAAGCAGTGTGCGCTGCTGGTCGGCAATGGTTTGTCGGGCCTGCTGAACCCCGCGACGCCTTGTCGTGAGGGTTTGCTGCGGCATATCAGGCGACTTGCGGAGTCGGTCGTTCGGCGGTCGCCTGGTCATTGGCCCGTTTCTGCGGACGATCTCGTCCAAGAGACGCTCTCGAAGATGCTGAATTACGGGCCATGGCTGGGATCGCCGGAGGCGTTTGTCTACGGCTACATCCCGAAGGTGCTGCAAACCCATTCGTTGCGTCAAAGCACGGGGCAGCGCAAGGAAGCACGGCGATGCGGCACGTGCGCGTTCGGCGCGAAAAAGCAGAAGTACGGCGCGACCGAAGTTCATTGCCTGCATCCGCACGCTCGTACGTCGGGAAAAACGGTCGCGTTTCGTCTCCCCGTCCTTCCGTCGTGCGTTGGTTCGACCGGTAAAACTCGTTCGGGACGCCACGGGTGCTCGACCGTGGTGTATGCAAAACGTCAAGGGAGCATTTGCGGTACGTGTGCGAATGACAATTGCGGACATCGAAAGGCAGGGGCGAAGATGGTGCATTGGGACCCGACTCCGGACGCGCTGGGCTGCGACTTCCATACGTTTCCGGCGACGGACGCCGAGGTCAATTCGTCGAGGATGTATACGTTCGAGGCGGGTCCAAGTTCGGCACGGGACGTCGATGTCGTCGAACTGCTCGACGAAGCGCAGGACTTTGTGCGTGAGCGCTGCGCGCATTGCAAAACGATCGGCGAGATCGCACAAGTTTTACGCGGGCTGATGCGACAAACCGGAATCGCTTGCGAGGAGGAAACGGTCGAGAAGCTGGCGGAGACGCTTTTCCGTTTGCTTGAAATCGTACGCAAGCAGGAAATTACGTTGTCGGAAAAATGAGGTCAACATGCGTTGGTTGGTCGAAACGATCCAGGAGGCGGGACGATGACCATAGACACGGATGAGAGCCGACTTCTCGATGCGCTGAGAAACGAATTGCTTGCCCGCGACCTCGATGAGCCGCACGTCGGACAGCTCGTCGGCTTATTCGAGGCTGCGGGGATTGTCGGAAAGCACGCGCCCGCCTTGCAGCGTGCGCTCCGTTTGTCCGCGGAGTTCGGCGTCGGATTGATTGAAGTGCGGTATGCGCTCGATCCCGTGGTGTTGCACGTGCGTCCGCATGCCGATCGCGCGAAGGTGATCGACCAATCCTATATTCGCCTGGTGCTCGAGAAACTGCAACCGGTGCAGGGTGATCCCGCCGATGTTCACCAGGATTTGAACGATTTCTGTTCATACGTCGAATCGCGGGGAATTCATCGCCGGGTCGCGTTGCCGCTGACGCGTTTGGTGGTCCTCGTATTTCGTTTGTCCAAGGAGGCGCCTCTTTTGCAAGCGCAAATGAATCTCGGTGTGGAATTCGGCAATGGTCTGATGCGATTGCTGAAAATTTTCGACGTCAAACTGGCTGCGTCCGAGCTCGAAGGACGCTGGAAGAAGCAAGCAGGCAACTGACCCTCGAGAGGGATTGTCGGAGGTAGGTAAATGGACGAAAAACTCGCAGTTTTTCTGGGAAGACTGGCTAAAGCGCATGAGAAAGGGTTGCTGGAAAAAGCGGCAAGAGATGCCCAAAACTCGGACGAACACCCTGATGAACGCCAAATACGGGCGTATTTCAACAAAAAGTTGAAGGGTGACGCCGAGAAAAAAATATTGGCCCATTTGGTTTTATGCGACGCAT
Organism: uncultured Polyangium sp.; assembly: GCA_964435055.1. GTDB lineage: Bacteria > Myxococcota_A > Polyangia > Polyangiales > Polyangiaceae > Polyangium. The sequence continues at coordinate 16,996 of CAYSYX010000177.1, forward strand.
GCCACCGGCGAGCCATGCATGCGCAATCATTGCCTGACGATCGCCGTCGGCGTTTCGTCGAAGTTGCATCATGGCCGGTCATTGCGGCCAAACGACGACCGATATCGACTTTCTCTGCGATTATGGCGTCGGCATTGAGTGTGCTGATTATCCTCTT
>CAYSYX010000178.1:0-17150 GCA_964435055.1 uncultured Polyangium sp.
GTCGTCCATCATCTTCAGCGTTTTTTCATTCTCGATGCCTTGGTCGCCCGAGAGCGGCTTGAAGAAGTCGTGCGCGGCTTTCGGTGCGCCACCCAGTGCGTACACCGGAATGATGTCGCGACGAGCCGAATTGGCGAGTTCCTTCGCGTTCGGCAAGCTCGCATATTGCATGCCGTATTCGATCGTCTTCTTGAATTCCGAAATGGACTTCAAGAAATCGCCCATGTTCCAATACACGTAACCGAGCTTGTAATGGGCGTACCCCCAAACCTTATTTTCCGGCGGTGGGTATTTGATGACTTCCGAATACGATTGCTGCGCGGTTTGCCATTTCGATGGATCACCCTGCGCCTCATTGAAGAAGAGCTCGCCGAACGCCAGATACGCATTCGGGATGTACTTCGATTGCGGCCAGTTCTGGATCAGCTCGAAATAGACCTTACGCGCTTCTTCGAGGCCCGCAGGCGTACCCGCCTGCTCGTGCTCGTACGCGAGGTAATAAAGCACTTCGTCCGTACAACCGGTGCTCTTCGTCGGATCAGCCGAATTGGTGACCTGACACCACTTCGGATACTGATTCTTGAGCATGTTGTAATACTTGATGGCCGATTGGCGGGCCAAACCAAGCATCTTGTCGGCTTTGCCGGATTCCTCGCGGTACGCCTTCTCCTTGGGATCCTTCTTGGCCTTGGCTTCGTCCGCCTTGATCGCTTGCTCCGTCTTGTCACGGAATGCCGCCGCCTCGAGCTCGACGTACCCTTCCGCCAAACGCCGCATCAGCTTCGGACGATCGGCCGATCCCTTGGGCGTGCTGGCAAAAAGCGCCTCGACTTGCTGAATTTCCGTAATCAGCAACTGACGCGATTTGTCCTTCATCTGCGCCCGACGTTGGTCGCGCTGCGCCGACGCCATGCTCGTCGCCGGCACCTGCGGCTTGACCATGTCGTCTTTTTTCTTGAGCTGCACCTGCTGCGGCGCCGACTTGAAACTCATGGCCGGCTTCTTGCCGGATCCCTGCTTCAGCGTCCCGCCCGGGCACTGCGCCAAATTGTCTTTCGCTTGCTGTGTGATGCACTCGTCGGCCGCCGACGCCGTCCCCGCCATTGATGCGGCGGTGCACAAACCCACCGCGGCGGCTGCCAGACGAACCGTCCGAAGCACACCCACGTTCGACTGCTTCATCGTCGTCATCTCCCTCACCAGAAACAAACCTCACGAAAGCAGAAAATGCTTCCGTTTGTCCCCCCGAACGGCGGCCTCTCGCCGCCGTTCCCTCGAGCCCGTCGCGGTTGTCCTACTTCCCGCACTTCGACTCGACGACCTGTCGGTAAAACCCGAGTTCGTCGCGCCAATACTCGCCGTTGAACGGCCAGAGAACATGCTCCTCGTCGGGTTTGACCACGCCAAACACCATCGCTTCTTCCTTCGTGAGCTGTCCGCTGACGACTTCTTGATCGAGCTTGCTGCGTTCGGCCGCCGTGATGTCGATGAGAATCTTGGAAGCGTTTCGCAAGTGCTCGTTGAGTTCGTCCAGGTACCGCTGGTAACGCTCGCGCGCGAGCGATCCGGCGTTACGCACGGCGAGATCGCGCGCAAGTTGCAACGCGTCCGTAACATCTCCGCCAAGCGGCGAGCTGCGGAAGGCCGTGGGCGCTTTCTTGAAACGCGCGTCTTCTTCATCGAGCACGCGGACGTACTCGAGGTTGCGGAGCAGTTGGCGATCGGAGAACGCGTTCTCGATGATCGGCTTCATCGCCGGAGAAAGAGTTGCTTTGCCCGCGCGTACGTCCTTCAAGAACTCGAAGAACTTCTGCTCGGCCTCTTCACCCTTGAAACGACTCAAGATCGATTCGAACTCTTTCTTGATCGGATCGTACTTCTTGCGCATGCGCGCCACGATCGTCGTCGCATCCTCGTACTGACAAATCGTGAACGAAATGACGGCCTTGAGGATGTCGGCTTCCGGGTAAAACGCGTTCGGGAAGTACGGCGACTCGATCGTGTGAATGTTGCCGAGCGCGTGCGGATAGTCGCCGGCCATGAAGTACGCCCACGACTGCTCGAACAAAGCGTCGAGCCAGTACTCGCTCGCCACGTCCACGCGGTTCCAATACTTGACGGCTGCGGAGAGCTTCTGTCCGTCGATCTTGGGAACACCGTTTTCATCGAGACGAATCGATGCGGAGTAGTACGTCCGGGCCATCGACAAGAACGCGAGATCGCGCATGCGGCTCTCGTCTTCGACACCTTCGACGCCTTCATCGAGCGCCTTGACGATCTGCTGGAAAGACTTGATCGCCGGAACGGACTTGCGTGCCTGGACGTACGAGATGCCCGAGAAGAACTGGGCTTGCACGTGGTACTTGCTGTTCTTGTCGACCTTGTCGAACAGCTCGATCGCTTCGTCGTAGTTGCGATTGCGGTACTTGTAACGACCGAGCAAGTAGTTCAACTGCCAAAACAGATCGCGTTGTTGCTGATTGTTGAACCGCGCGATCTGCTCCGTCTTGTACTTACCGACGCGCTCGATGATGTCGGCAGGCTCGGGAAGTTGCGTCGCGAGTTTCGACAGCCAAAGCAGCGTTTCGTTGAACTTGAGATGGTTGGGTTTGTCCGCGATCTCGGAGAAGATCGCGTAGCTTGCTTGGTAAAACTGCAAGCGATACAGCGCGATCGCGAGGTGATACTGCGCGATCTGCTTGTTGCCTTCGTCGTCGCCCGTTTCGCCGTCGACGACGCGTTTGAGCAAAAGCGCCGCTTCGCTCCAGCGATCGGCGTCGAAGAGGCGTTTGGCCTGTGCTGCCTCTTCGGTCATTTGTCCGGCCGTTACGGGACCATCGTCCTCGTCGAGCTGGACTTCCTTGGGGGCGTTTTTACCGCCGCCTTTTGCGTCTTTTGCGTCCTTTGCGCCCCCTTTACCAGCAGCGGCAGCAGCGGCCGGCTTGCCTTTGTTCTGGGCCTGGGCCGTGGGTGCCACTAGCAGGGCAGAGGCAAGGAGACAGAGAGTTGCAAGCCCTTTCCGCATTCGTCGTTCCTCTTCGTTTCGGAAGGTTGAGTCTGGAAGCAGGCCATTCGAAAACTTCTCGCGCAGAACAACCACTGTTCGTCGCGATTGCGCGGAGATCTCGTGATTTCACGCGATCCACCGAGGATGAAGTCTTCGACGTCTCGTCCCTTCAGACGCCGTCACTGAAGTCGCGAGACCTGAAAATCCAATGAGAATCAACGGATTCTGATGCTGGCCGCGGATGGTAGAAGGTTGCCGTTCGCCTTGTCAAGCGGGCCCTTTCCGCACGCGACGCACTTCATCGAGCATCACCGTCGACGGCGCCAACTTCCGACACGAACCCTCGCTCACCGCTTGGGTCTCCTCAATTGTTCAGCGAAGGATCCAAGACCCGACACGCCGTCGACATCATACGAGCATCGAGGGGTTGACGTTCTTCGGCCCCATCGATTAGCGTCCTCAACAGCGGCCGCGTTTGCTGTGTCCTCGTCATGAGCGCGTGGTTACGCGTCTTGCGCGCACGCCCTGCATGAATAAGTGGCGCGCCTTCGGCCTCAAGGAGCACGATCTGATGACCCGTTCGATCTTGTCCGGCATGCTTGGTTTGATCAGCGTACTTGCGGTGGGCGTTTTGCCCACGGCTTGTCAAAGCGGCGGGGTCGGCGACCCTTGCGTCCCCGAAGACGAATACAACACCGACTTCGCCGGCTTCAAAGTGACCGAGGAAAACATCGAGTCGCGTTCCTTCCAGTGCCAAACGCGCATCTGCCTCGTCAATCACTTCCAAGGTCGCGTCAGCTGTCCGTATGGACAAGCCAAACCCGTCGACGCTTCGCAACCGGCAACGGAATGCCAACAACCCGGCTCACCCGAAGCTGATAAAGACAAACCTTGCTGCGTCCCCGGCACCAACGAAGTGATCGACGCCGAGGTCTGCGGCCAATGCGCCGACACGTCGAAACGCGACGCCGAACAAGCCGTCTACTGCTCGTGCCGCTGCGACGTGGCCGACGGTGAACCACCGGATCCCAACTTCAACTTCTGCGAATGCCCGAACGGCTACACCTGCTCGCAGATCCGACCCAACGTCGGCCTCGGCGACAAACAGCTCACGGGCAAGTACTGCATCAAGAAGGACACCGAGTTCACGACGGAAGGCACGTGCAGCACCGTCCAAGGCCACTTCAACGCCTCGCAATGCAAAGGCGTCGGCTTCGCTCAGTGATCCCACCCTCCGACAAACTCCCCTCCCCTGTTCAAGTCTGACAAACCTCCGCCTCCACGCCCCGTTCGACCGACAAACTCGTCCGTCAAACGCCCGGCTACTCGTTCCCCAACCACGACCCAAGCCGCCTATGCCCGTCACGCATCGGGCTCCCGCGCGGAACAAGCCGCGGCAAACTACTTTGAGCACATAGGATATTCGATCCTCGACCGCAACCTGCACGTCGGTCGCGCCGAGATCGATCTGCTCGTGCAACAAGACGACGTCGTCGTGGTCGTCGAAGTTCGCACACGTGGAGCCGGCTCGTACCAACGTGCGCTCGACAGCATCACGAGCGCCAAACAAAAGCGTCTGCGTGCTGCCGGTGAAACATTATGGCGGCGTAGGTTTCTGAAAGACAAACGCATCGCCACGATGCGTTTCGATGCCGTCGCCGTCGCGTTCGATGCCGAAGGACAACCTTCCATCGAACACATTCGAGCGGCGTTCTGATCCCCGACTGTGGATCAACCGTCGCGACGAACTTGCATCTCGGCTCGAAGCTTCTTCAACAGCTCCACCGCATCGCTCGAAGCGCTGCCTTCGATGCTCGCGATCGCCTTGTCGATGCGCTCCATGTCGCGGCCTTGAATGTCGCGCAAACGTCCAAGCATCTTCTCGAACGCCTCGAAGAACGCCTGCATCTCGTCGCCTTTGCGCAAACGTTCACGCACGGAGAAGTGACCGTCGCCCACTTGACCGAACATGCGCTGCATCTTGAACACAGGCCCCGCCACCTTGTGCGTCACGACAATCCCCGCGAAGGTGATGCATACGACGAGCACAGCGAGCGCACCGACGAGCACGAGGAACAACTGCGTGGATTGCTCCTTGAGATCCGCGGCGCGCTTTTCAAGTGACGCGGCGTCGGCTTCGAGACGCTTCTGTTCGTCTTCGAGCTTCGTCTCATCGCCCAACGTCTGATCCTTGAACTCCTTGGCGAGCTCCGGATCATCTCCGTACGCCTTCGTAATGTTCATCGCGACAACCGCGTTGACCTTCTTGCGCTCGGTGATCGCCAGTTGGCCACGACGCACGGTCTCTTGGCCCTGTTTGACCAAGTCTTGTCCTTGACCGACGAGACGCTGGCTCGTCGTCCACAACCCTGCACCGAAGATCGCCGAAGCGAAGATCGCCACGCCCGCGAGCATGCCCGCGTACTTGAGCTGGAACCCCTTATCGAGAAGGAAGTTGCGCAGCCGGCGTTGCTGACGCCCAGTTTTGACGGATGAACTCGGTGCGGGGGCTGAAGCATCGCTCATGGGGAAAACCTCGGTTGTCTTTTGCCATGAAGCGTTTCTTTGGCCCAGAAATGCGCTTCAGAGCGAGGCGGCGACTTTGACGAAGGTATCGACGGCGTTCTCGGCGCACATCTTGATCAACACCTTCTCGCCTTCAGGATCGGCTTTCGGTGTCTCGGATTGGGTGAGCTTGGGAGTGAACTCGCCCTTGAGCGCTTTCGTCGGATACGTCCACATGCTCACGCGCACGACCTGCGTCAAATTCCCACCTTCGTACACCGGAGGTTCGACGCTCGCGATCAGGTAGTAACCGGCAAGTTTCTTCGACTTGACGATCTTGCCGGCATCGGCCGCGGACTCGCCTTTGGGAGCGACGGCATAGCCGGTTTTACCCAGCAACTTCGCTTGCATCGCGCCACGCACGAGGGATTCGACTTCGTCTTGCGGACGCTTGGATTTGTTCGTGACTTCGATCGCCACGTAATACTTCGAATCGGGTCCCGGAGGAGGCGGAGCGGCGGAACCGGCAAGCGCATCGATCGCTTTCTGGATCTGCTTCTTCGGACCCGGCGCAGTTTCTTTCGTCAACGCGGTTTTGAGACAAGACAAACCCGCGCCTTTGCCAAGTTTTCCAAGAGCGGCCGCTGCCGATTGCTTCACCATGACGTTGTCATCGGAAAGCGCATCGCACAGAGGTTTGACCGCGGCATCATCACCCGATGCACCAAGCGCGAGCGCTGCTTGCGTACGCACGCGAAAGTCATCACTGGTTTTGAGTTGCTGAACGGCGACGCCGGTCTTCGACTCGGCTTGCGACTCGCGCGTAAACGCGAAGAAAAGAAGTGAAGCGACAAGCAGAGAGACACTCTTGCGCATAAGACTCTTCAAGTTACACCAAGCAGCCCATTTCGGGGCACTTCGATCATTACGATTCGTCGAAGAGTTCACACGCGCATGTGCATCCATGATCGTCTCCCATCACCGCGACGCGTCGGTGTTCTGATGTCAACTTTTCCACGCGCAGCCGCCCACTCCAACGACTACCGGGAGGTCGGATCCGCAAGCGCAGCGCCTTGGACGTGAGCACTTCAATGGAGCTTCAAGACCTTGTGCACGTTGATCGATCCGCCCAACACGAAGTAGCCCTGGCCACGCGACGCGTTCCCTCTTATGGGAGAAGAATGTCTCGCGACGGAAACGCTCCTTCGCTCCGTCTACGGCGGTCGTTGCAACTGCTCCTCACGTTGCTCGTCTCGCTTGCGTCCACATCGACGTTTGCGCAGGCGACGACGTCTCCAACCACGATCAAGATTCAAGTGCGCGGAGGCGCGCAGATCGGAGCAACAGCAACGCTCGAAGGTGCGTCGACGATCATCCGCGGACAGTTGATGGACGATGCCGGCGCGGTTCTCGGCGGCGTGCCGATCGTTTTGCAAGTCGCCCCGGCAGCGGGTGAACCCGCCGTGGATCTCCCGCAGCCTTCGCCTTGTGATCAAGCCGCAAGACGCGAACGGCGAGCGCCGCGTCTCGTCGCGGCAGACAAATACGAAGTACGCACGAACGATCACGGCGAGTTTTGTGTTCGCACCGAAGCGTCGTTGGGACGCGCGTCGTTCAAACTTCGCTTCGATGGAGATGCTCTCCACGACGCAGCCGACAACACCATCTCGTTCGATTCGACCCATGCGTCCGCGTCGCACACGGTGTTGCGATTCGAACCTGCTCCCGAGGTCATCGACCTCGAACGTCCCAACGTTTCCCTGACGGCATCCCTGCGAGTCGATCGCACCGCGGCAAGTCGTTCATCCGCCGCGCGTCGCGAGGGACTCGTCGTGGTTTTGGAGGACGAACTCGGTAAGAAAATCGCCGAAGGTCCGACGGGTGGCGATGGTCGTGTTCGGTTCGAACTTCCGACGACGGCGTTCGCGGGCCCCGGTGCGGGCGAATTGCGTTTGCGCTTTGATGGAACGACGACGTTGGCCAAAGCGACTGCGTCGCAGCCGATCGTGCGTCGTGCGGATGTTGCATTGGCTCTCGCGCACCCCATCGATGTCGCCGATCCGGATGATGGAGTTCCGATCGACGTCGACGTGAAAACTCTTCGCGGACCGGTCACGGACGGAGTGGTCGAAGCACGTCGCGGTGAGGAGAGTGTTGGAGCCGGCGACGTGAAAGACGGCAAGGCGCATGTGATCGCCACGTTCTCGTTCGAGCGGGCCGGCAAGGTGCCCATCGAGCTGCGCTACGTTCCAAACGCGCCTTATTTTCGTGCGGGAAAACCTCTGCCGGTCGAAGTGTCGGTACGAGGTCCGGGCATGACGAAACAGATCGTCATCGCTCTCATCGTGCTTGCCGTCACGGCTTGGATCGTCGTCGGGTGGAGACGTGCGCCGATGCGTGCGCTCGCGCCGGCAGATGACGGTCCGCCGGTGCCGACGGGACGTGCCGGCGTGGACGTCGTGCGCTCGGAGGCGGGACAAACCTCGTATCGCGGCACGGTGATCGATGCTCATGACGGCTCGGCGATCAACGCGGCGCGCGTGACGATCGTCGCGCCGGCGTTCCAGGGCGACGGGGTCATGGCTCGTGCCGTGACAAACGATCGCGGAGAGTTTGTCCTGGACGCGAAACATCGTTCCGATGCGCGTCTTGTGGTGGATGCGCCGACGCACAGTCGCCTCGAGCAATCCTTGCCGTTGCCCGGCGTGCTGCGGATCGCGTTGGTCTCGCGTCGTCGCACGGTGTTGGAGAGGCTCGTACGTTGGGCCCAAAAAGCGGGTACCCCTTTCGATGCGCAACCGGAACCGACGCCCGGACATGTCCGGCGAGTGGCATTTCGGGCGCAGGACAACGAGGTTGAAGAGTGGGCGCGAGGCGTCGAAGCGGCTGCTTATGGGCCCGCGGCGGTCGACGAACAGCTCGAGACGCAGCTTGTGACAGCGGAACCGCGCGGTAGTCGCAAGGTTGGAGTATGATGCGCGCCAAACACGTGCTGGGTTTGCCGAACCCAGGTCTCGTACGACTTCCTCGTGCTTGCTGAAGAGCGCAAACGTTGACGTACGAGTCGGGTCTCATATAGTCGCGGGCGCGAGTTCGCGGATCGCTGGAGAACGCACATCGTGGAGCCTGTCTACATCGTCATCGCTCTGGTCGTGTTGGCTGCCGTTTACTTCCTGTTCATTCGGAAGCCGGAAGCCCCGAAACAGATCGAAAAAGCGCCGGAGCCCAACAAGCTTCCGGAGAAAAAGCCTGCTGCCGAGCCGGAAACGCCTCAGAAAGCCGCGGACAAACCCGCGAAGCCCGAGGTCAAGAAAGCTCCGGCCAAGCCGTCGACAGACGAGTCGAAGCCGAAGGAGGAAATCAAACCTCCGCCAAAGGCCGAGGCTGCTCCCAAACAAGAGTCGGAAGCTGCGGCGAAGGCGGCGGAGCCTCCGGCCAAACCTCCGGTTGCGGTTGCTGAAGCAGCTCCCGTCGCAGCGAAAGCGGAGCCTGTTGCAGCGGGACCGAAAGCGATCGTTGCGGGAGCGGCGCCGCCGCCCGTTGCGCCTCGAAAGAAGGACGTCGCCGGGCTTCGTCGCGGACTGGCGAAGGCTCGAGAGAACGAAGGATTCTTCGGTCGATTGAAGGCCCTTTTCGTCGGTCGCAGCGAAGTCGATCCGGGCCTCGTGGATCAGATCGAAGAAGTGCTTTTGACGTCGGACGTCGGGGTCAAGACGACCGAGACGCTGCTCGAGCAGATTCGGATCGGGATCAAGCGCAAGGAGCTCGCTACGGACGATCAGGTTTGGAATGCGTTGCGTACGCGAACGCGTGAGATCCTCGGCAGCGGTGGCGGCAACATCAAGTTGCCTGCTCGTCCGACCGTCGTGATGTTTGTCGGGGTCAACGGCGCGGGTAAAACCACGACGATTGGCAAGCTGGCGACGCGGCTCAAGTCCGAAGGTCGCACGGTGGTGCTCGCTGCGGGCGATACGTTCCGTGCGGCGGCGGTGCAGCAGCTCGTCGAGTGGGGCAAGCGAGTGGGTTGTGAAGTCGTCAGCGGCAAAGACGGGGCGAACCCCGGAGCCGTGATTTTCGACGCGATCCAGAAGGCGGCGGAGATTGGCGCGGACGTCGTGCTCGCGGACACGGCGGGTCGATTGCACACCAAGACAAACCTCATGGATGAACTCACGAAGGTGGCGCGCACGATCGAGAAGGCGATGCCGGGAGCGCCGCACGAGACGTTGCTCGTTTTGGACGCGACAAACGGTCAGAACGCGATGCAGCAAGCGTCGATGTTCAAGGAAGCGTTGCCGCTCAGCGGCATTGTTTTGACGAAGCTCGACGGCACGGCGAAGGGTGGAGTGATCCTTGGCGTGTGTGCGGAGCACAATCTTCCGGTGCGCTACATCGGCGTAGGCGAACGTCCCGACGAGCTTCGAGACTTCAACGCGGATGAGTTTGTCGAAGCACTCCTTGGTCAAGCGGAAGAAGCGACGGATGCTGCCGCTTGATTTTTCGATGCAGGAAACCTCGCGCGGAGCAAGTCCGAAATGGACGGCTCTGCGCGGGCCTGCGCCCAGCCTTGTTTCACAGCGGATCTTTGTTTGCGATGTCGAGAAGGTCTTCCCCTTCGTCGTTGAAAGTGTTTCCATCCGACGCGTTGTTCGCGAGGACGGCACGAAGACGATTCCGAAGAGGAACCACAATTTCGTTGTTGATTCTCCGATTTTGTCCGTGATATAGTCCGGCCCACTTCTCGGGTTGGTCGATATTTCGTAATGAAGTCGCATACTTAGAAGCATGGTGGACCGATCGATGACGGCGTCGCACGTACTGCGGAAGGGATGGCGATGAATAAGGCTCGAGTGGGGCTCCTCGTAGCGGCGGCGCTGCTGGCGGCACCGTTGACAGCGTCAGCGCAACCAAAAAAGAAGGACCCGCCCAAAGAGATCAACCTCGATGAGGAGGAGAAACCTGCGGAAGGCGCTGCCGGCGCCGACGGTGCAGGTGACGCAACGACTCCTGTCGAGGGGACTGAAGGCGAAGGCGAAGGCGATGCCGGTGGTCTTGGAGATATCTGCAAGATTGATCCTGCAGCATGTCCGACCATCGACATGGATAAGGCGGCGAAGCGTGCGATCAACGCGGAGATGTACGCGGTGCAGCAGATCTATGCGCTTCGTCGTTTCCGATTTGAGATGAACCCGTATTTCGGTTTGACGATGAACGATCAGTTCGTCGCGCACAACGGACCGGGTCTCGCGCTCAATTTCTACGTCAACAACGTCATGGCCGTCGGGGTCAACGGTAACTTCTACCTCGGCCTCAACGCGCCCTCGAATTTCAACTTCCAAACCAGCCGTGCGGCGCGCGTGGGTATTCCGATTACGGAGTACGCATGGAACGCGAACGCCAACTTCACGTACGTGCCTGCGTACGGCAAGTTCGCCGGATTTGGAGACTTCATTTTCCACTACGACTTGTATGTGCTGGGTGGAGTCGGAGCGATTGCTTCGCGTCCCATCGCCGTTGTCGATCCCGACAACCGCACGTTCGAGTACAAGCCGCGTTTGTCATTCCACGTCGGTGGTGGACTTCGCATCTTCCTCAATCGTTGGTTTGCAGTCGTTGCGGAACTGAGCGACTACATCTTCTTCGACGAACTCGAGAATCCGACGATCGTTACAGGCCGTGATCCGGCGGATAACATCCCGTTTGCGCAGAAGTCGACGACGTGGACAGCTCAAGAGACGAGCTTCACCAACAACGTTCAGGCGCAGGTTGGTTTCTCGGTTTTCCTCCCGTTCAGCTGGGAGTACCGATTGCCGAAGTGAGCCGATGTCGTGCCGGTTTGTCCGGCACGACTATCGAGGCGAAGAGGAACTCAGACTGGTTCAGCCAAGTACGGGGACATGCATGATGCGTCGATTCGTCAATAACCTTTGCGCGCCTCGCCTTTCACAACTGCGCCGCGGGATGTTCGCAGTTCTGGCCGGGTGCGCGGCATTCGTCTCTACGGCGACCGCAGAGGCACAAGAAATTCAGCTCACCGGGCCTCTCGCAGGTGCTCCCGCCGTGCGGCAGCTGCGCTTGCATCGCAAAGGCCGTGTCGAGATTGCGTTGGGCTCCTCGTTCACCCTGCTCGACGAATACCAACGCACGATTCTTCCGGGTCTGCGCATCGGTTGGCATCCGACCGACTGGCTTGGTTTCGGCGTTTGGGGTGCTTACGGCATCTCTCTGCCGACGTCGCTCGCGGATGAGCTCCAGGTCAAAGCCATCGACAACCGTAATTGCACGACGATCACGGCGGCGAACGAATCGCAGTGCAAACTCACGGCCGTCAACTTGACGCGTCCGGGAATCAACGGTTCTTCCGGCAAGCTCGTCGACGATCAGCTCGGAGTCATTCAGTTTGTCGCGGCACCTCAGCTCAACGTGGTTCCGTTCCGCGGCAAACTCTCGCTCTTCGGTGCGCTCACCGCGGAGACCGACATCAGTTTCTTTGCCGGTGCGGCGTTCGTTGGCGTGCAAGAACGAAAAGCTTGTGGTGGAACGACCGGGACGCCGTGTTCGCAATCGTTCGAGCTCGAAAGTGGCATCCGCATCGCGCCCACCTTCGGCCTCGGCTGGAACTTCTACCCGCGTCAGCTCGAGTTTTTCGGGTTCGGTGCTGAATGGCGCGCCATGCCGTTCTCCCGCAATACGTCGGGCTTCGACAACGCCGGCGCAGGCAACGACCAAGCCTTCCCCGATACGGCCGTCGATGAGAAAGATCGCCAGTTCCGCTTCAACAGCATGGTCACCGTGAACCTGCTGTTCTCGTTCCCGCACCGGGTCAAAGTCAGCGAATAACGCTGAACTCCGCCCCTTTCGTTTGCTCCCCAATCAATTCCATCCGTAGCCGCTCGGCGCATTCCACAACGAATGCATCGGCAGCTTTGTGCCTGCCTCCAACGTCCAGCTGAACCACACGAACGGCAGAAGACTTGCCTTGTCGATCTGCAAGTCCTATGCGATGCCTCCGTGCTCGCCTAGCACCAGGCACGCATCGAGGTCCACGTGGGCATCCTAGACAAATTGTTCGGTAAAAGTCCCAAGAGCACCGCAGCTGCGACAAACTCCGGCCCCGCCGTTGATAAAAAAATCGCCGGTCCCGCCAAGGTCGTCGCGGACAAACGCGCTCAGACCTACGACCGTATCGAAGCCATTCAAACGCTTGTCGAGATGAACACGCCGGAAGCATCGGCTGCTCTGCTCAAGCGCTTCACCTTCACCATCGATCCATCCATCACGGATCAGGATGAAAAGGACGTCGCGTTTCGCGGGATCATCGCCACGGGAAAATCGGTCGTTCCCGCCGTCGTCGAGTTCTGTGCCAAGGCCGAAGCTCTCACGTGGCCCCTGAAGATCCTCGCCGAGATTCTCGACGACGACGATTACCGAAACGAACTCATCGCCCTGCTCGATCGTTTCGACACCGAGTACGCGCGCAACGTCGAACCGAAAATCCACGTCATCCAAGCGCTCGAAGATGTCGTGCACGACGACGTGCGCAGCGCGGTCGAACGCTTCTTCGAGGACGTCAACGAAACGGTGCGGTTTCACGCCGTGCAAACGACGTTTGCCCAGGGCATGCCCGAAAGCGTCGACGGCCTCCTCGACCTGCTCGCCGAAGAAGAATCCGTACGAGTCAAAAATAAAATTGCCGATGGTCTGCTCATGCGCGGTTGGACGATCCCCGAGGGTCGTCGCAAAGCAGTCGACGAAGCTCTCTCCGACACATCCGGATACTCCGTCGGCCAAGATGGCAAGATCGTCAAGCGTTCACTTGGCTTCCACTGATCAGCCCGCGTAGACATCTGCGCGCCGACACGCAACACGCGTGAAAGCGCGTGGCGACAGGTTTGCGCACCCCGCTTCATCGATCGTCGATCACGACCATGCGCCTCGCGGTTGACACCGCCCCCTACGCTCGCTGAGGATCCTGGCAGTCCCAAGACGTTTGGGAAGTGTCGAAGGTTTAGCTGCAGCCGGGTATGAAACGCGTACCACTGCCAGTACGACTCGACGGAAAGCGAGCACCGCAGAGGTGACTGCACAAAGATTCGCACGCCTTCTGCGCGTGATGATCGCCGGGTTTGTCGGAGCAATCTCCGTCGACGTCGCAACGGAACGCGACGCCCACGCACTCGACTTCGACGTGCGCAGCGAGACGGCGCTTCAGGCGTACCAACTCGCCAATCCGTGGGGCGACACGATCCTGAATCGACGACGCTTGATGCAGACGCTCTCGCTCAGCGTCTACAACCTCCAAGGCGACTACGTCCCGGGACGAGCGGATTACTCCGCCGTTCTTCGCATACGTCTCGATGCCGACTTCGGCATCAACGGTCACTTGGGCGACGCCGATCGTGGTGGTGAGACGAGTTATCAGACGGAAGCGGGCCCCGGCGTGCGGTTTGTCCCGGGACTCCAGCAAGCTCCCGTCGACCTCATGTACGCGTACGTCGAAGGGCGAAACCTCTTCAAAGGCCTGCTCGGTTTTCGAGCGGGACGGCAATACGTCGTCGATACGCTCGGTTGGTGGTCCTTCGATGGAGCGCTCGCGCGCATCACCACTCCGTTTTTCGTCCAAGCGGAAGTCTACGGCGGCTTCGAGCAACGCGGAGGTTTGCCCTTGTCAACTTCGCGTTTCGAGCGTCCCGGTATTTGGCGCGGCAACCATGTAGGGTTTGGCACGGCCGCCGATCAACCCAGCGTCACCGACTATCCGTCGTACCAGTACACGCAAGCGGCACCGGCCTTCGGCGTGAACCTCGAGACCAACGGACCGAGCTGGATCCACGGACGCTTTTCGTATCGTCGTGTCTACAACCGCGGCACGTCCGTGACGCAGCAGTTCCCGGACATCGAAGGTGGGTTTCGCACGGTCAACGGAACGCGCGTCTCGCAGGATCGCTTGGGCTACTCGCTCGACTTGAACAAGAGCTCTCTCGGCGCGATCAAGGGCGGTTTTACCTACGACCTTTACAACCAGATCATCGCGTCGTTCTACGGAGGCGTCGAAGCGTACCTCGGAGCGCGCACGACCATCGGCGCGGATGTCGACTACTTCGTCCCCACGTTCGACGCGGACTCGATCTTCAACTGGTTCACGAAGAGCCCGACGACATCGGTCACCGCCCGCATCTCCGCTGCTCCGACGCGAAGGTTTGACTTCGCGGCGTACGGTGGGGTTCGTCTTTGGCAAACCGAGGGGAACGCCGACACGTTCGGCGACGAAGAGTGCAAGGCCTCGGGCTTGTGCAGCGGCGATCAAGAAATCGACGCGTCCACGGCGCAAACTTTCATCCGCGACGAAGCCAATCGCGGCACCGCAACGATCGTCGATGCGCTGGCGAACGTGACGGGACGCTATCGCTTCGGCTCGGGTGACGTCGGTCTTCGCGGCATGCTTCAAGCCGGAGCTCGCGGTCGTCGAGGCGGTGTGGACATCAACGGCGAGAAGCGTTTCGACGGGGGCAGATACATGACGCTCGCTCGCATGAGCGTCTACAACTGGGACGATCCTTTGCGACCTGATCGTGGAGCGACGTCCTTCGGATACGTGCTTGGCGCGGGAGTTCGTCCCGTCAAACAAGCCGACGTGAAGCTCGAGTGGGAACACGACATGAATCGACTCGTGGGACAGCGCTTCCGCGTCCTGGCGGTTCTCAATCTGAGGCTTGGTGGATGATGCGTACGAATCGATCGGAAAAGCCTCGATTGCGTGGCAGGGATGCTCGACCGCTTCCCGGATGGTGGGTTGTCGCGGCGTGTTTGTCGGCTTTGTTCATGGGCCTTCTGGGTCCTGACGCAGCCGCCCAAGAAGGCGAAGCCGCACCTGCGGATTCGAGTGACGCGCCGGCGGAAACGCCCAAGCCGCCTCCTCCGCCTCCGGGTGGTTATCAGAGCGGCCGATTCCCGATGCCGAATGACGCGGAAGTACCGCTGAAGTTCATGCCGCCGGGAACGAACGCGACGCCGATGCCGAGCGAGGAAATCTTTCCACCTCAAACGATCACGATTCGCTTCAACCACAAGAAGCACGTGAAAGAGCTCAAGCAGGACTGCGCGTCTTGTCACGATGCCGCATCGAGCGAGAAGGTCTCCGATCGGCTCATGCCGAAGGCCGCCAAGTGCGACAGTTGTCACGACGTCGATCACTCGAATCTCAAGGACGTCAAAGCGGGCACGGATGCGAACGGTCAATGCGTCTACTGCCATCTGGGCGACAAGGCCGGTGCGGATGGAACCGTGGCGAAGATGGTCCTTCCAAACGCCAACTTGGTGTTCACGCACAAGAAGCACGTCGCACGAAACATCCAGTGCGGGCAGTGTCACGGCCAGGTCGGTGAGCTCGAGCTTGCCAATCGTGGGCAATTACCGCGCATGGCGGGGTGTTTTACCTGTCACAACATGAGCGGTGCGGCGCAAGGTCAAGCGAAGGGCGAATGCATCGTTTGCCACACGGCGCGCAACGACGGCCGCATGATTACGGAGTTCACGACGGGCAAGATCGTCCCGCCGCAGTGGATGCACAACGCAGCGCACAACGCGGACTTCATCGAACGGCACAAGTCCGTCGCCGCGAACGACAGCGCGTTCTGCGGAAGTTGTCACACGGAGAACGAGTGCACGGATTGTCATGACGGACGGGTTCGTCCGCGTAAGGTTCATCCGAACGACTGGATGTCCATGCATGCGCAGAGTGCTCGTCAGGACAACCCGCGTTGCGTGAGCTGCCATCAGCTCCAGACGTTCTGTGGTGATTGTCATCGACGCACGGGCGTTGCTCGGGACACAGCCGAGGGCAACCGCCTGGCGGGCCGGCGATTTCATCCGTCTCCAAACGAATTCACGACGGGACCTCGAGGTCCGAACCATCACGCGTGGGAGGCGATGCGTAACTTGAACGCGTGCGTCTCGTGCCACACGGAGCGCGATTGCGCGACTTGCCACGCAACCAGGGGTCTTTCGGGCGGCCACGGCATCAATCCGCATCCGCTAGGTTTCAAGGACAAATGCCGGACAGCGTTCGCACGAAACCCACGTCCGTGCCTCGTGTGCCACCAGTCGAACGACGCGTCTGTCGGGGCCTGCCAATGAAAGCGATTCGCCCATACCAAGGTCCTGCCGGGCCAAAACGCTCATATTCCTTGCACAGTCCTTCTTGCGCCGGGTATAGCGAGAGGCCATTAGGTGCCCCCTCCCCTCGGGAGGCCCTACGCGTGAAGGAGAACGGGCGTGAAGGAACTGATCAAGTACCTGCTCGACAACATCTACCTCGACTTTCAGGGCGAAATTACGCTCGAGACCGTGCGGAATTTTCTGCGCGAGGACGATGGTCGCGAAGCCCGAGCGCTTCTGCAGAAGCTCATGGAGAACCAGGGCACGGTCGACGACATGCTCATCACGCTGGCGGATTGTCTAAAAGAACATATCCAGTCGGGCATCAACGAGAAGGTCATCAGCGACCAACTCACGATGTACACCGAGAGCTGATTTCTTCGGTTTCCTCGTCCCGAACCTCCGGGTTCGTCCTTCTGTTTTCCCTCATCAGCGCTGTTTTTCTCTGCGGATGCGACGTCGGTTCGCCTGAATATCAGGC
>CAYSYX010000179.1:0-12958 GCA_964435055.1 uncultured Polyangium sp.
CAGTGGCGACGGGAGGCGAACCCTAACTCCCTCCAACCCAACCTGTCAACCAACTTGGATCATTTTTTCTGGATCCAGCGATTTTGCCGGGTTTTTGCGCAGGTACCCGCGCGTCTTTTCTTTGGATCCACCGCCGTCATCGCACCGCACACCCCACGAATTTTTTTCCCGACGCCCCCATCTCGACCCCATCTCGACCAACAAAGCGGTCCCTCGTTCAGCAACGCAAACAAGCGATCGACGTCCAAAACCACTCCACTTCTCGCGTTCCCACGCTGCAAAATCACTCGCAACCCACGACGGAACTCGAGCATCCACTCGACGACCGCCCACCTTCACACGTCGTCATGAACTCGAAACAGAAAACGTTCGCACTCCTCTTCTTCCTCTTCTTCGTCTCGAGCACGTTCGCTGCAGGCTACTTCGTCGGTCGATCACGTCCGGTCGCCGTGACGGTTCATCAAGAAAAACCAGCGCAACCACCGCCGCAACAGCTGCTTCTTCCCCCCATTCCCACCGACCTCACCGCCTCCGAAGTTCGCGACATCGAAGTCTTCCGACGTGCTTCGTCATCCGTCGTGTTCATCACGAGCATCTCTCTGCAACGCGACTTCTTCTCTTTCGACGTTCAACAGATCCCACAAGGCAGCGGCAGCGGTTTCGTCTGGGATGACGAAGGCCACATCGTCACGAACTTCCACGTGATCGCTCAAGGATCGATCTTCCAAGTGGCCCTCGCCGATCAGTCCGAATGGGAAGGAACCGTCGTCGGCAAAGCGCCCGAGAAAGATCTCGCCGTTCTCAAAATCTCCGCGCCGAAGGAACGACTCGTTCCTCTTCCCGTCGGCAAGTCGAGCGACCTGCTCGTCGGTCAACGAGTGCTCGCCGTCGGTAATCCCTTCGGTCTCGATCACTCACTCACCGTCGGCGTCTTGAGCGCACTCGGTCGTCAGCTTTCATCACCCAACGGACGCACGATCCGCGACGTGATCCAAACCGACGCGGCGATCAATCCGGGCAACTCGGGCGGCCCTCTTCTCGACTCGAGCGGACGACTCATCGGAGTCAACACCGCCATCTACAGTCCATCCGGAGCATCAGCCGGCATCGGCTTCGCCATCCCCGTCGACACCGTCGGCAGACTCGTTCCACAACTCATCACCAAAGGTCGAGCTTCGGTTGCAGGCATCGGCATTCAAGTTCATCCGGCGCTCGAACGCTACGCACGCCAAGCAGGCATCGAAGGCGTCGTCGTCTACGACGTCGCGGAAGGATCACCTGCCGCAAAAGCAGGCCTCGAAGGCATCCGCGCAGTCCGCGGTCGACGCATCACACCCGGCGACATCATCGTCGCCGCCGACGGCAAGCCGGTACGCAACTACGAAGCGTTGCTCGACGTGTTCGATCATGTCGGTGAAGGCAAAGAGGTGACCCTCACGGTCGTACGTGATGGTCAACAACGCCAAGTGCGCGTCGCGATCATCGCCATCTGATCATCACCATGCGATCACGCGATCGTTTGTTCTCAAACGAAATGCTTTTGTTCGCGTTCAAAGCATCCGACAAACATTTTGTTCACCAACGATATGTGGTCGCGATCTTTGCGTCCTCGAGTTCGTCAGCGGATCGGTTCACGACGTCGGCGTCATCTCACCGGCAACGCGATCGAACGGAGGAAAATTTTCCTATCCGGGCCAAGCAATCACCCGTTACGCTGATCGGTCGAGCGCCCACACGCAGATCTGGTTGGGTCGTCGTCGGCGGTCGGAACGCCAACGACAAGCATGAGCGATTTCATTGAGGAGCGTAATCGGCCATGACCATGACGCTTGGTTTTTCCGTTCGAGTTCTCAACGACGCTGCGACCGATCGCGTCATTGAAGCGATGAAGGCTTTGGCCGCCCTTGGAGCCTGCCCGTTTCTGCGGCTCGTCGTTCCCGGTACTTTCGAGGCGCCGGATGGATCGTACGCCAATCGTTGGAGCGCCAAAGAAGCCGGTGCCGACAAACCAGGCTATTCGGCAAAACGCATTCTGCATGTGACGAAAGGCGGAAAGGCGTCGTGGCTCGAGACTGCCGATGCGGCTCCCATCTTCGCCGATATGGAGGCCGCGGGAACGTACGTGGGATTTCCCAACAGCATTGCGGCGGATCGCTTTTATATGCTCGCCCCGCTGTCATTGCCATTTCCGCTTCGCGGCGCATGGCTCGACCATTTTCCCAATCGTCGATATCGATTGCAGCTGCCGAATACGCTGCTCGACGGTCAGGATTTCGGAACGCACCTGTATCAGATGCTTCAATGCCAAGGCCCGATGGAGGCCACGCGCGATGACGATGCGGAATCCATCAATTCGCTCGCCGAGCAAGCGACGACGTTTTTCCGTTGCGCGCAACGACACAAGCTTCTTACTGATTTTCTCTGAATACCCCAACCAAGGATGGACACCATGGCTTCGCTTCGAAAGAAAAAAGCACTCGCCAAACCCTTTGTTCTTACCTTCGCCCAAGTTACGGCGGCGGTATTGACTCCGGGCTGCATTGCAACGAATCCACCTGGAGGCGGTGATGTCTGCCCTCCGACGCTGCCCACTGCGGGGGAAGTGTGTTTGACAGGGACAAACTGTTCCTATGGAACGGATGCCTGCGGCTTGCCGCTCACGGCAACGTGTATGGACGGAGCTTGGCAGGTTCAAGGCCCCGTTCCCTGCAATCCGCCTCCGCCCGATCCGATGTGCCCGCCGGATATCCCCGCCGTGGGATCCATGTGCAATTGGAATTGGCAATTCGGATCCGGCTGTACGTACCCCGTCGACAATGGGTGCGGCCTGCAAATGATTTCGGTGACGTGCAACAGCACGACGACAACAGTCGAATACTCGGCGCCGGCGTGCGGCCAATGCGCAACGTTGACGACCGAAGAAGCGTGTACGACCGATTCCGCATGTCGCTGGCTGACCCCGGGATGTAGTATGCCCCCATTAGCAATGGCGGGGTGTTTTCCCGTGGCGGATTGCATGGGCGACGCCGATTGCACGACGGCGGGACAAACCTGTCAGGAGTTTTCGTACAATCCCTGTTACAAGCAACTATGCGACGCTTGCGGGGCTCCCGCGAAGGTGTGCGCAGTGCCGCCCGCACCATAACGCAAGCCTTCCCATCGCTGGCGAATCGGCCTTTTTTCATTGCAATCCGGCGCCGGTCGTGGAAAGTCCCGACCCATGCCCGTACAAGCCGTTCGCATCGAAGAACAGTTGTGGTCCTCGGCGCCCATGCTGCGCAAAGAAGATTGGCGCGCGCTCATTCACGATATCCTCTCCGGCACCTTACCTTGGCCCTCGCGCGAGACTTGTACGCTCATTGCGGGATGTGATGACAACAATGTGAACTTCACGTTCACCACCATGTCGACCCCCGACGATAAACTCACCATCCCTCGCGCAAACATCGCCGCAATCATCAAAGAATACACCGACCTCATCAAAAAACTCGCCACCGGGGACATGATGGAGGTGCATTTCGAGGCGCTCGATATGGCCAAGCGCGTCGTGCACGATGCGGGCGCCCGCAAATTGGCCGTTTTATTGCCCGGCGTGGGATCGAATTTCGAGACAAACCGGCGCTTGTTTTCGCTCGTCGTCTCCTTGACCGTCGATACGACACGGCTGGGTCCGTATCCCGGACATCGACATCACGGAAAACACAAATAGGACATCGCCAAACGTCGACGGCTGGGTCGCGCACACGAGATTCGTGGCTCGCCATCGAATTCGTGGCACAATGGGGAAATCATGGGTGGCAAATTGTTCAACTTGCCTCGAATGCCGCGCGTTCGTTACGTCGCGCTCGAGAGCGACGTGCGCGCGTACCTCGATGGGAAAATTGCCGGGAAATATCGAATTCCACGGTATTACGGCAACAAGCCCGATTTCGGCGACATGGACGTAATCTTGGCCAAATCGATTCCGTGGAGCGATTTGCGTGAATCGATTCTGCGAGATTTCGGGATCACGGAATTCAAAAGCGTGGGGCATGTCTTTTCGACGAACCTGCGCGGCTTGCAAACGGACTTCTTTTTGGTCCCGGACGAGGACCTGGAGACGACGTATACCTTCATGTCATTTAATGACCTCGGCAATTTCATCGGGCGCATTTGCCGACGTTTTGATTTGAAATACGGTGAACGAGGTCTCGAATACGTCTATCGACGCGCCAACGGCAACCATGTCGCGAACCTCGAAGTCAGCCGCGACTTTCGACAAACGTGCCGCTTCTTGGGTCTCGATTACGACGCCTTCGAGAAAGGTTTCGATTCCTTGCCGGAAGTCTTCGATTGGGTGATTTCCAGTCCCTATTTTTCGGTCGCTCCTTATCTCGATGATTCCCGCAGCAACATCCAAAAGCGCATCGGAGATCGCACGACGGTCGCGCGTTTCGTCGATTACTTGAAAGAACACCACATCGACAAACGTCCGGAATTCGACGAGCGGAAGTCTTATTTGGCCGATGTGGCGGCGGCATTTCCACAGGCGAATTTGCCGGCCCAAATCGAAAAAGAACGCGCGGCGGAAGCCCGAAGCCTCGAAATCGCCTCCAAATTCAATGGCAAACGAGTGATGCAGCTGCTGCCGGGAATCGAAGGCGAGAAACTCGGAACCTTGATTCGGCAATTCAAAGCCGCATTCAACAACTTCGACGATTGGGTGCTCGCAACCGACCAACAAGAAATCGACGCGCAAATTCTTGCATTTGCATCCGCGAATGGGTTGCGCCCCACATAAGTACATCCAAAACCGGCAATCACGTGTGCCCCGATCCCCCTTCTTCATCGTCCGGGCACACTTTTGCCGCTTCCGAATCGATTCCAAGCTTGATCTCCTTACGCAACGGCGTACTAAATCGTCTCGAGATCCGCGCCTCCCATGTCCTCCGCCTCAACGACATCCACAACTTCGGCAACGAATTCACCAACGGACGCCGAGATCGAAGCCCGGTGGGAGCAGGAAGGCTGGCCCGCCGAATCGGCGCATCTGCGCTTGAACGCGAGGAACACGATCCTTTCGCTCTTCGGCGTGACTCTTTTCGATTGGAGCATGGACACGAGCGGCCATATTTGGAAATGGCTTTTTCTATGTCATCTGCTCGCGATGCTCAGCATGGTGCGAGTCATTCTGGCGTGCCGATCTCCCGAACGCCCGAAAGATTTGTTTCCGAAATTGATCGTCGCCGACATTGTCGCGACCGCACAGATCTTGTTATCGCTCGCGTTTGCGCCCCTTCGAGTATCCATGCACGGGTGGTGCATGTTGTGCTCGATCGCGATCGGCAATTTTTCAATGAATCTGCCGCGCGGTCCGAAAACGTTGATTCAAGGAACGGCGGCGTTTCTTTTTGTAGGTATCGTCGTGCGTCATCTGCTCGTACGCGGCTCCGAATACGGCAACATTGCGGAGATCATCGCGGTCTGTTTGGCCGTCGTCGTCATTGCATTCACGTTGCCGCTCATTCCCGCGCGCATTCGTGCGCATCGCCTGCACGAACAACGCTCTCGAATGCTGCTCGAAAATGAAATCGCCCTTCGAGAACGCCGCGAACGCGAGCTCGAGCATCTATCGCTCATCGCCGGCGAAGCGCGCCGGGCCGCGGAAGAAGCCAGCCGTGACGCACAGGCTGCATCCCAAGCCAAATCGGAATTTTTGGCCGCCATGAGCCACGAAATTCGTACGCCACTCAATGGCGTCATCGGTATGTCGAGCTTGCTGCTCGATTCGAATCTATCGAAGGATCAACGCGAATATGCTTCCGTCATTCGAACGAGCGGCCAGGCGCTGCTCAGCGTCTTGGGAGATATTCTCGATTTCTCGAAAATCGAATCCGGAAAGCTCGAACTGGAATTGCGCGAAACCAATCTCCGTGCGTGTATCGAAGAATCCATCGATCTGTTCGCGGCATTGGCGACCGAAAAACACGTCGATCTCGCTTACCGCATCGAGGACGGTTGTCCGGAAGTATGCGTGACGGATCCCACCCGATTACGACAAATTTTGGTGAACCTCGTCGGCAATGCGGTCAAATTCACGACCAACGGGGATGTCGCGATCCGAGTCGCCTCCGAAGGCGAGATGCTGCATTTCTTCGTCCGTGACAGCGGCGTCGGAATTCCGGCGGAATTGCAGCCAAAACTCTTCAAGCCCTTCTCTCAAGTGGACGCTTCGACGACGCGCAGGTTTGGCGGAACAGGTCTCGGATTGGTCATCAGCAAGCGCCTCACGGAGTTATTGGGAGGTGATATCGGCGTGGAAAGCACCGTTGGTCGCGGCAGCACATTCCATTTCACCATCGCCCTTCGACCAAGCGCCGTGACCAAACCCGAAGTACGCTGGCTCGAAGGAAAACACGCTGTCATCGTCGATCGCAGCCCATCCGTCCGCGAAGCCCTTGCCTGTCTGCTCGAGCCTTGGGGTATGCAAGCAAATTGTTTCGATGATATCGACACTGCATTGGCTTGGACAAACACGCACGATATCGATGTCGTGTTTCTCGATGCCACAAAGTTGCCCGATACGGCCTTTCATTTCCCACAAAAACGGCACCCGAACCTCGTCCTGCTCGCCTCACTGCACCGATTGCGTGCAGCCAAGGAGGTTCCCGATGTCGACGGCATCATCAGCAAACCCATGAAGCGTTCGCAAATTTATGAAACATTGATGCCTTTGTTTGGCGAGGCGAACCAATCTGCAACACGCGGCAGCATGCTTCCGGTCGGAAGAACACTCGGGGATGAGTTTCCCGCTCGCATACTTCTGGTCGAAGACAATTCGATCAACCAAAAGGTGGCCCTGACAATGCTCGAACGCCTGGGTTATCGCGCCGATCTCGCTTGTAATGGCGAAGAAGCCGTCGATTTCGTCAACCGCATTGGGTACGACATCGTTTTCATGGATGTCCAAATGCCGATCCTCGATGGGCTGGAAGCAACACGCCAAATTCGTAAAATCGTTCTTTCAGGCCCCCAACCGTGGATCATCGCCATGACCGCGGAGGCTCTGAGCGGCGACGAAAATCGATGTCTGGCCGCTGGTATGGATGCCTATGTGACCAAACCGGTTCAAGTGGCCACGCTCGCCGATGCCCTGCGCCGCGGTATTACGAAACAACATCGGCGTAATGCCATACGTAACCCGTAATTCTACAACGTTACAATTTGTCGTTTGGCATGCCAATCACGACGTGCCCTTCGACAGCCAGAGCGTTCGTACCGGACGAACCAACGCCGTGGCGCGAAGGACGATCCCTGCGCGCGTCTCGACCAAAGCAAAATCCGCCGCAGAGCATGTTACGATTCGGCACCACGATGACCACGTTCGCACGCATTCTTTCTCGACAAGGCCAACCCTCCTTCGCGCGACTCGACGCGGACACCTTGACGATCCTGAGCTCCGCACCTTGGACAAACCCCGGGGACACGGACGAAAAGATCCCGCTCGCCGACGCGACTTTGTTGGCGCCGGTCACGCCGACGAAGATCGTTTGTGTCGGTAGGAATTATCGCGCGCACGCTGCGGAGCTCGGCAACGATGTGCCCGCGGAACCTCTGCTCTTCTTCAAGCCGCCGTCGTCGATCGTCGGACCTGGAGACACGATCCACTTGCCGGCCGCAAGCTCGCACATCGATCACGAAGCCGAGCTTGGGGTCGTGATCAGCAAACGTTGTCGCAACGCATCCGTTGAAGACGCGCTCGACTACGTCTTCGGCTACACGTGCGTGAACGATGTGACCGCGCGCGATCTTCAGAAGAAGGATGGTCAGTGGGCGCGAGCGAAGGGCTTCGATTCGTTCTGTCCCACCGGTCCGTTGCTTGTGACGAACCTGGATCCAACGACGTGCGGTGTACGCTGTCGCGTGAACGCAACGTCGCGCCAAGCTGGAAACACGCGCGACATGATCTTCCCCGTGCGCCAACTCATCGCGTACATCAGCGCGATCATGACGCTGGAACCCGGAGACTTGATCGCCACGGGAACACCACACGGCGTCGGTCCGCTCGTCCACGGCGACGTCGTCGATGTGGAGATCGACGGCATCGGTGTGCTCACGAGCCGCGTTCAGCGCTAGCCCATTCACGTCACGATCTTGGCCCCACGAGACGAGTTCGTTCACGTTCGCGATCGTCATGCGCGACGTGTCTTCGAACGACGCCGCTTCACTGATCCGATCCCCGCAACCGTCGACGCGAATGGACTCCGTTCCGCCGTTGTCATCAACGCGCGCGGAAGCGAGACCTCAACCGCGACTTCGACGCACGTTGCTGCGTGCCGTGTTGATCGCGCTTCCCTCCGTCATCGCGATCGTCGCTCGTTCAACGACTTCGTTTGATCACCAAGTATCGACAGCTCGTTCGAATCTGAACGAATTTGTCTCGACGCACGATGTCCATGTCAAACCCGCCGTCGAAGTTGCTCCGGACGTGAAGGTCGTGGTGGAAGATCCCGAACCGACGACGCTCGAAGAACAACGAACGCGTCTGTTCGATCGGATGAAGATCGAGCTGCGTTTGTCGGATGAATCGATGGAAAAACTGCGCGCGATCTTCGCGGCGTCGCCATACCTTGGACAGGGCAATCCGGAATTATCGAAGCATCCTTTGAGTCGTGCTCAATGCCGGGAGATTCGTCAAAACGCCAAATTGGAACGAGCGAATGGCGATCGATGCGGGGCGCCGGGAATGGTGGCGATCTTCAACCCCAAGACGGGACAAACCGCCGAGAATGCATCCTTGTGCATGGACGAATTCGAGTTTCCGAATATCCCTTGCGAATATCCCGTCGTGCACGTGCGCGCGAATGAAGCGGCGCAAATATGCGCGGCCCTGGGAAAACGATTATGCGACGCGCACGAATGGGAGGGCGGGTGCGCGGGCGCATTGCGATCCGCCGATGACGAATATCAGTGGGGCCATCCGCGCGACGAAGTGCAAATCTATCACAATCACGTTCGGGAAATTGTTTGGAGTTACGGACGGCAGAAGGACGTGGATCGCTGCGGCGTGCAGAGTGTTCGATCGCCGGGCTGCCCGGGCGGAGGGTACGAAAAGTGCGGATCGAATACGTACCCAGCGGGATCATTTCCTGAATGTCGAAGTCCATTTGGCATATTCGACATGCATGGAAACGTCGCCGAACACATGAACTTGCCGGGCTTTCCGAACGAGCTGGGCAAAAATGGCGGCAGTGGTTTTACTGAAATGAAGGGGAGCTGGTTCGCGTTCGGAACGGTGTTTCCGCATTTCGACGATTGTCGCTGGCGCGCCCCCGCGTGGCACGAGACGCGCCTGACGAGCGAATCGAGCCATTACAATTATCACCTCGGTTTTCGCTGCTGCCGTGATATCTGACGAAAATCGAATATCGACAACCCGCAGCAATTCTCCGATTCAATTCTCGGATTTCTTTTCGAGCGCCGTAACCAAATCGTCCAATTCCTGATCGCCGCGCATGCAGCACGTATTGCCGCGTCGGCACTCGCGCAGCAGCTTCAATTCCATGACCGTTCGCCCGTCTCCCTGCGTTCGCGCCCGCTCGAAAAGCGCTCGCTTCGCATCGCAACCCGACGCAAATCGAATCTCGTACGCAATGCGCATGGCTTCCGTCCCGCGAGCTCGTACCGCTTCATCCCGCAAAATCCGCTCCGCGTCCTGAGCGGCTACCGTTCCCCCGCGTGTCGCCACGAGATCGAACATCATGTCGATCCCGCTCGAGCCCATCTTCGAGCTCAAGAGCGTATTCATCTTTTCCGACGTTTCATTACGCAAAAGCGCTGCGTCGGGGGCGAGTTTCATGACGGCTTGGCGCACTTCTTTGTCGTCGATCGCCGACGGATCGATGGTCAACAACTGCTCGAGCGCATCCACGGATTCTTTCGCCAAACGTTTGCGCATGAAATCATCGAGCTTTTTCCAAGCGGCTTTGGCTTCGGGCGTGGACAATGGCAATGTGGAATTCGACTTCGGTGTCGTCGCCGCATTCGACGGCGCTTCGGTCGTCGCCGCAGGCTCGGTATGCTCCGCCTTGACGGAATCCGGTTTTGTTTCCGCTCCCGAATCACGATGAGCAATCGATAAGATCAGGACAAACAAGAATTGGACGACGACCACCGCGCCGAGCAATTGCGCCGCACCGCCCCCGGAACGTGAAAATGGCAATCGCGGCCCGAACTGCGGCCATTTGAGCGTCCCGACGGCCGAAATTACGGCGACGAGCGGCACGAACATCTCCCAAAATGCCCAGCTGGCCCCTGCCCCACGTCCCGAAAGTCCCTCCAAGACGACGATAAAAACGCTCAACATGCCTGCGATGGCCAATGCAATCATGAGCGGCGCCCGAAAACGTTGCGCCAATTCGACGACCTGATTGGTATCCGGCCAAATCGTCTTTTTGATGTGCCGCACCAAGAGCCCGAGCGGAGTTCCAAAAAGACCAACGAGCGCCACGAGCGCCAGGGCCAGCTCCAATTTGGACAAACCGACGCCGCGAATCAGACGCACCGCGCCGTCCAAAAATCCCAACAATGCAAAAAACGCCACCACGACGGCCGTGGCAATTTCGACGAAAAGATGCGGACGAGCCGCGGCGATTTCTTCGTCGGTCCGAACCGTTGCTCCCGCCAAACCAGCTCCGGCCGGCAGCTTCTGCATCGTTTCGAACGATTCGAGCGCCTGCTCCAATTCCCGCAAGGTCTGAAAACGTCGCTCGGGCTCGCGCGCCATGGCCTTCTGAATGATCATCTCCAGCGATTCGGGGATATCCGGCGAGATTTGTCGGGGCCGTTCAGGTTCGCTCGTCAATAATTTCGCAATCGTCACCGCAGGTTCGTCATCACCATACGGTAAACGCCCCGTCAACGCGCGATACAGGATCGCGCCGACACCATACACGTCCACGCGTCCATCGACTGCCTTGCCCGCGGCTTGCTCGGGCGGCATGTACGCGGGAGTTCCCAGCACCATGCCCGTTTTGGTCAAACTCGAACTGCCGGCCCCCTCGAGCCGTGAAATACCGAAATCGAGCACTTTAATGGACGGATCTTCGAGCGTTCCGGTGAGAAAAACGTTCTCGGGCTTGACGTCGCGATGAATGACCCCCTTGTCGTGCGCGGCTTGTAGGGCGCGACAAACTTGCCGGGCAATCGTCACCGCTTGCATTGGGGAAATCCGCACGGACTTTTCGAGCTGTTTGCTCAGATCGTGCCCTTCGAGAAGTTCGGACACCATGAACGGCGTTCCATCCGCGGTCCGATCGACGTCGTAGACACCGACGACGTTCGGATGACTAATGGCCGCCGACGCTTCCGCTTCCCGCTGAAAGCGCGCCAGAACGCCGGGCTGACGGGCAAACTCGGGATGCAATAGTTTGATCGCAAAACGTTTGCCCGCGATGCGCGTATGTTGCGCTTCGTAGACCCGGCCCATGCCGCCTTCACCGATGATCCGCACGACCTTATAATTTCCGCACAAAACCGTGCCTACGAGCGCATCGGGCGGACCTTCGGTCACAATCGTGTCCGTCCCGAGCATCGTCATGGCGGAGCTCAGCTCCGGTGTCAGCTCGGTGGTCGGCGTGCGAATCTCGATCATGCCGGTCTGAAGCGGCGTCTCTCGTCCGTCGGACATCGGGCGCATTGTGACAAGACTCGACGCGTACGGGAAGCCTCGAAGCACGGCGAGTGCGAATGGAAAGAAATGCACGAATCTTCGGCGTTTGCGACACGTCGGCAGCTTTCACGCTTGACACGCGAAGATTCGCGCTCCGGCCTGGAAACGAGGGGAATTCGCGACCGGAACGTCCCGGGACAAACGGAGGACAAACACGCGGCGCACGCGTGAATCAAAGGGCGCAAATCAAAGCACGCGGGCTTGTTTGATGTAGTCGAGCTTCGGGAACTCCGCATCGAGGTACGGTTGACCTTCGCGCTGCACACGACTTGCGTTTGGTCCTTTGCCTTTCGGCGCAAGCTCGCCGTAACCTTTGTAAAGCGAATCGACGACGTTCATCCCTTCGACGACTTTTCCGAACGGCGAGAAACCGTCCTTGTCGAGACGACGCTGTTTGTCCACGTAGCTGATGAAAATCTGAGTCGTTCGCGAGTTTTTCCCGGCATGCGCGAACGTCACGTACGAACGACGGTTGCTCTCGACGACCGGATCATCTTCGAGGAAAGCTTTGTACCAAGCGCCATTGACGGCGGGTTCGGGATGAATACCGAATTGCACCATGAAGTCATCGATCGCTCGATGAAAACGAACTCCGTCGTAAAACCCCAATTTCACCAAGTTGAAGAAGCGGTCGGCGCCGTTCGGAGACCACGCGCGCGTCACTTCGATGATGAAGTTGCCTTTCGACGTGGTGAACTCGACGCGAAACTTGTCGGGCGCTTTGAGAGTCGCCTTTTCCGGGTGATAGAGCGGGTCGTTGCCATCACGTCCGGTGGGTTTGTCCTGCTTACCCGCCGCAGCGACCGCGGAAGCCGACGGCGCGGGTTTGTCGGCGGATGTCACGCTGCTCGGAGCGGCCGTGGGACCTCGCGAGGGTTCGTCTTTCGAACATGCCGGCGCGAGCGACAACACAAAAACGAGCGACAAAAGAGGCGAAGTGTGAACGAGGACTCGATCCATGGCGTCCACCAATGTACCGCGAACGGGAGTTCGGCGTCATCTCATTTGACTTGGGAATCTGCTAAAAAAACACGGAATCGGTCATGCGTATATGAGTGCGACAAACAGCGGCGGCCAATCGTCGAACGCAAATCGTACAGCGGACGGGGTTTTGCCACAAAAAAGGTTTTTCCTTTCCTATCTGGTCGTGGTACCCCGTGCTTATGCCCAGGCGAACCCATACGACCTCGTTTACGCTCGATTTTGGGGAGCGATTACGTAGCCTACGCCTCGAACAAGGTATCTCGC
>CAYSYX010000179.1:12968-14877 GCA_964435055.1 uncultured Polyangium sp.
GGGCACCTGTCGAGCATCGAACAAGGTTTTGCAGCGATCACCATCGAATCGGCGCAACGCCTCGCAATCGGCCTCAACCTGTCCCCGACGATGCTGATGGCATTTCCCAAAAACGACGAATATGCCGTCATCTTGGATCTCGTCCATCAATTGCCCACGACATACCAAAAACGACTCCGCAAACTGCTCAAGCAATGGGTCGCGGAAGTGGACGCCCGGCATTGACATCACGCCCGTCACCATTGCGCACATACGCGGCGACGCCAAACACAACGCGCCATTGACACCTCGTTCGCGAACGAGTTATCCTCGTAAAGACGGGGTCATTGTCTCCGAAAGTTTCGGCGAGGACGAGCATGTCCGACGATGCGTTTGAAGGAAGCCGGCAACACGTGGGCACACGCAGGATCTGTGCAGACGTACGCTCGCTCGTTCTTTTGGACAAACCTTTCCCGCACCGCTGTTCATGTAGGCCGCAACCGTGGGCATCGATCCTCATTGCGTCCGACGGGACTGACTCCGACGAATGACCTGGAAACGATTTCGCGTCCGATGAACCATGCCGCCCAAACCAACTGAACAGACCGGTAAAACGGAACTCTTCGCTGCCGGCACATTGTTGTTGGGAATCGGTATTGGTTTTTTCGCCTGGAGAATCACCAGTACGGTAGAACCGATAGGCCTTCCGAGTTCCCCCGTGATCACCACGGCGCTGCCCTCGTCGACGGAAGGACCGATATCGACGACGCCAAGCCCGGATGACTCGGCGAAAACGAAAGCCCGCACGAAGAAAAGGCGCCATGATCCCGGTGACCCCGGGCCATGGCCGGACGAGGATCCTTTCGAGGCTTCACCTTCCGACGAAGCACAACGCGGCAATGACGGTCCGGAGGACGGCGGCTCGACGGACGACAATCCCGAGCCGGTTCCGAGCAATTCCGCGGCGCCGGAGGAATCCCCGACAAACCCTCCCGCGAATCATCCGGAAAATCGTCCGGAAGAACCGGCGCCGTAAGCAACAAGAGTCCGCACCTGCGGTCGTGGAGCTGGTCGAGGCTCGACTTCTCGGCATGCGCGGCACTCCGAGTTCGCTTCTTCGCGGCTCAAAGAGCGGATCCCCGCCGCTACGCCAAGAACTCAAGCTCTCTTCAAGCAACGCCCCGAGAAATCCGGCGCATTGGTCGTCAAACCCGAACGCCTCGCTCGGTACGCCGATCAAGACTTGGAATGAAGTGATGTTTTGGTGACGAGCGTTTGAATGTTTTCGGCAACCGCTGCAACCAACGACCAAACGCTCCAAACGGCACTGGGTTGATGAACGAATCCGGCCGAATGGCACGTTTCCACGACATTCGAGGGGTTGGTCATGAAGACGTATGCGTCCGGCGGCCGTATTGCCGCCATTGTATTCATGATGATCGCTGCGGGAAATACCGCGTGTGAACCGGTCATCATTCTTGGTGAACCTGCGGGTCAAGCCGGCCATGCCGGACAAACCGGCGAAGCAGGAAATGGCGGTATGGGCGGCTCGATGGGAACCGCCGGAGCCGGTGGACAAGGAGGCGCTGGAATCGGCGGCGCGGCAGGCAACGGGGGCGCAGCGGGTACGGGTGGCGCAGGTCAGTGTACGAATGGTCAAACGCTGACGTGTTATACGGGGCCCATTGCAACGGAAAATATCGGGGCCTGTAAAAGCGGAACGCAAACGTGTCTCGGAGGCGCGTGGACGGCGTGTTCGGGCGATGTCACGCCAAAGCCCGAATCATGCGACAACATCGATAACGACTGCAATGGGCTGGTCGACGACGGCAATCCCGGCGCGGGAAATGCTTGCAATACGGGACAACCGGGCGCGTGCGCCGCTGGAACGTCCGCATGTTCCGCTGGGACAATCGTTTGCAATGCCGAC
>CAYSYX010000179.1:14977-17124 GCA_964435055.1 uncultured Polyangium sp.
GTCTGGTCGACGACGGCAATCCCGGCGGCGGGGCTGATTGCAATACGGGACAACCCGGCCCATGTTCCCAAGGTACAACCGTTTGCCAAAATGGAACCATTGTCTGCATGAACGTCGGGGGAACCGGCGGATCGTGTGGAACAGGCGGCGGAGGTGGCACAGGCGGCGGAGGAATGGGCGGCAATGGTGGTGCAGGTAATGGAGGAATGGGCGGGAGCGGCGGAATGGGCGGCAATGGTGGTGCAGGTAATGGAGGAATGGGCGGGAGCGGCGGAAATGGTGGCTCCGGTGGGACCGGAGGCTCGGGGGCGTGCACCGACAACAATGCCAATTGCGCATTATGGGCTTCTCAAGGCGAATGCGATACCAACCCGACGTATATGCTCACCGAATGCTGCCTTTCGTGCAGTCTGCTCCCTTCGGAAACCTGCGCCTCGACCCCACTGGACTGCGGGACCGATGGGGTCATCATTCACGATGCCGGACCTTCGGACAATCGGGCCAATCTCGTGATTGTCGGCGATTGCTACAATCAAAGCGAGTTATCGACGACCTTTTTGCAGCACATCCAGTCCACGCTGGGTTATCGCTTCGGTCCCATCGGCGAACCTTATGGGCGATACTCGAAATTCGTCAACATTTGCGCCTTGAAAGTGCCGAGCGTCGATTCGGGATGCACGACCGCCCCTCGCAATACCGCATTTCAGTGCTGGGGCAGCGACACCACACGCCTCGGTTTATGCGACAATTTCGCCGTCTATAACGGGATTCAGCAACGCATCCCCGCATCATTGGAGGTCACGTGGACCTCGGTGGTCATGAATGACTCTTCGTGGTGGGGCTCGGGCGGCGTATTGGCCATTTGGTCCGGCGGTCATTACGACGCGAAAACACTTTTCTTGCACGAGGGTGGCCATGCATTTCACGCTCTGGCCGACGAATACGGGGGAACGAACAACTGTGCAGGATACTCCGAACCTTCGGAAATCAATGTCACCCGCGATCCGGTGAATACTTCGGGTAAATGGGACGAATGGCTCGGTTCGAACCAATCCGGCGCAACGGGACCGCAGAGTACCTTCGAGGGCGCTCGTTATTGCGACACGGATATGTGGCGCCCCTCGTTCAATTCCATGATGAATCAATGCTTTTCGAGCTACGAACCGACCAATTCGTACAATTCGATCAGCCGAGAGAAAATGATTCGCGACATTTACGCGGAGGTGCGACCCATCGACTGTTACGCGCCGGGGCAATTGCAACTCACGGGGACCCCGGACCTCAGCGTGACCGTCGTCGACCCCAACGTGATTACGCTCGATTGGCTCGTGGACGGTGTCTTGGTCGCCGGATCGCCCGGCGCGACCTTGCATTTGGCCAATTTGGGTTTGTCGGCTGGTACCCACGAGATCCGCGCGCACGCTCATGACGACACGCCCTGGGTCCGTGGCGATCGCAGCAGCCTGGAACAGACGATTACCTGGACGGTGCAGGTGCCATGAATACAACCCATTTACGACGTTTCGCTCCGCTGCGACGCTGGTTTTTCCCGGTGTGTTCCGCCGTAACGCTCGGGCTGGGCGGCGTGTTTGTCTTGGACAATCTCGATACACGGCAACCATCGCCCGCGGCTACGACGGCATCACCGCAGGATAAGGATCGTGTGCTGAAAACAGCGAATGAACTGAATACGGATCCCGGAGCATCGCCGCCGAATGATTCGCGCTCGGAGATCGCCGTCATGCTCGACAACGTCCCGTCGCAGTCCTCGACGACGCAGCCCATTGCTTTCACGCAGGCGGGCGAATCCCCGCGCGAAGTGCCCCATCCGATCACGCCCGACCACGAGCGGCTTTTTGCGCTCAATCGGGTATTGCAGCAGGCGAAACAAGCCGTCGATTTCCACGACGTACGTCGATTACGAACATTGTTGGCCGAGCACGCTGCGCTCGATCCCACCGATCCATTGCGCCAACGGTTGGGTTATGAACGAATTGCGGATTGCCTCGAATCACCGGGGCGGGCGTCCCACCAAGCGGCGCTGTCTTTCTGGCAAAAAGAGACCGCTTCCCCCGTACGCCGTCTGGTCCGACGAACCTGTTTGACAGCCCGTTGAATTATCGTCGCGAGCGCCCGAAAGCTAGGGC